>NZ_JADPKU010000049.1:0-1447 GCF_023074095.1 Bradyrhizobium sp. 137 | reverse complement strand
CACTACTTTGGCAGAATTGGTTTGTGCTGCAGTTTTTCACGGATACGTCTTCTGCAGTAGGGGCATCGCTGCGATCGCTGCCGTAGGATGAGATCGACGATGGCGTGACGTACTGCGGGCATGGTTGGCTGAGGCGGAGGCCCGTTGATTCTTTTTTTTCCGCCCCGCGTGTGCGAGGCGACGGTATTGCAAGAAGGCGTAGGCGATCATGGTCATTAGTGCGTGACGATGAAGACCTTGCCATGATCGCCCTTCGAAGTGATCAAGTCCAAGCTCCTCTTTCAACTGCTGATGCGCCTGCTCGCAGATCCATCGTGCTTTTATGGTGGCGGCCAGTGTGCGCAGATCCGTCGACGCAGGCAGGTTGGCCAGATAGTATTTTTTCTCCCCTGAGGCACGTTGCTCGCCAATGAGCCAGGCTTCGTCGCCCGGGAGATGCTGCTGACCCTTATCCCATATCCGCTGCGGAGGTCCGTCGGCGGTGCGGACACGGACAGCAGCAAATCGGGCTTTCAGTCGACCTTTCGTCCCGCTGCGCCAACTCACGGTTTTCCACCTGGCGCTCGCCAGCATTTGTTCTGCCGCAATCGACAAAATATCTGGTACGTGGTGCTTCCGGGGTTTCCCGCGGACTTTGGTAATCGGCCAAATGAGCTTCACATTGACCGGATACACCTTGAGATGCCGAGGGATGCCGACGGCCCAAGCCAGCCCGCGCTCTGTCAACCCTTGTCGAAACGGTGCGCTGAGCCCGTATCCCGCATCCGCCAGTACACATCCAAAGCGCACGTTAGCTGCCATCGCGCGGTCAATCTCGGCCAAAGCAATTTCCGGCTTGGACCGTGCCGTTCGATGTTCGACCGGCACGCGAGCGCGCTTTAGACGAGACAGGTCGCTAGTCCAGCTGTCAGGCAGAAAGAGACGCAAAGCGATCATCACCGGCACTTCACCTCGCGCAAGCGTCAAAGACACCAGCGTTTGGCAATTTGCCGTTTTGCCGAGAGCCGACGCGTATTGAGCCGCAACACCAACCGACCGTTCACCTTTCTTCGGCAGTGAGGTGTCATCAATGACCAGCACCGCATCCTTGCCGCCGACAAGCCCGTCGGCCTGGTTGAGCAACTCAGATTCCAGCGATGACTCGTCCCAGACACCATCGGCGATGAAATGGTGCAGCTGATCGTAGTTGCCGGTTGCGAGGCGTTCTGCCATCGGCTGAACGCTCTTGCGATCGCCAGGACCGATCAATCCCGCAACGTAAAGGGGACACATCCGCTGCCGGGTCTTATGACCCAACCGCTGCAAGAACGGCTTCAGCCAGCCTTCGAGTTCGTCTTCCCATTCCGCCATGGTCAGCCCTCCAAGAGCCGACCACCCATGAATCATTGAAAAATCGATTCGGGAATCCTAAAAATTCAGAGGAATCCGACAATCTGCCAAAGTAGTG
>NZ_JADPKU010000023.1:0-533 GCF_023074095.1 Bradyrhizobium sp. 137 | reverse complement strand
GCCGGACAAGCCCAACAGCAGGCGGTCGTGGTAGGCGCGCGGATCGTAAAGCCGCTCGCCATCCGCAATGAGCACGCCGAACACCGAGCACAGCTCGAGAAGCTGATGCCAATCCCGATTATTGCGGGCCAAGCGCGAAGCGTCGAGGCTCACCACAAGACCGGCGTTGCCAAGGCCGATCTCGGCAATGAGCCTCTGGAAACCATGACGATCCACACCGCCAGCACCGGATTTGCCCAGATCCTCGTCAATGACCTGGACGCGCTCCGGCGCCCAGCCCAGACCGATGGCACGATCGACCAGGCGGTACTGCAGCTGCGTGCTCTCCTGGTGCTGGCGCACCTGGTTCACGGATAACTGCCGCACGTAGACATAGGCCAACTTAGCTCGGTGCGCAGTCGTGAGCCGCTCGTCAGCGACGGTCGAGCTGATCAGCACGGCTCAGTCCCCTTCCGGGCGTGCCGGCAACCGCTTGCATTCGCCGCAGCAGCGTGGCGAGGATTTGAGCGATCTGGGTTTGCGTCGCGGTCGAT
>NZ_JADPKU010000105.1:0-1493 GCF_023074095.1 Bradyrhizobium sp. 137 | reverse complement strand
CAGACTGGAGCGCTGGAGTGCCTGCTGCATGGCGCTGATTCTCCTCGCAATCAAAGCGCCAGACGTTCCCAAAACTGCATCAAAAGTGAGTCAGAGCCCTTATTCCATGCCGAAACACATCCATGTCGCCGGCGAGAAGCTGTTCGTCGACTATTCCGGCCATACCATGGAGGTGGTTGACGGGCTCAGCGGCGAGGCGCGCAGCATGCAGATCTTCGTCGCTGTGCTCGGCGCCTCGAACTACACCTATGCCGAAGCCAGCTTCAACCGATCGCTACGACAAGGGATCGCTGTTGATCACGACTCAGGTGCCCGTGTCGCAATGGCACGATGTCATTGCCGAGCCGATGACTTCATGATGCCTCCGTCTTTGAACGCTTGGTACGTCGTATCCGATTGCGCAGCCGACTGATTTGTTCGTCTGAGAGCTCGATCTGCCATGGCTGGCCTTTGGCTAACTGACGGCCTGCCAGCATTCCGCGCGCGAGATAATCGAACACCGTTTGCGGGGTGACGCCAAGCTCGGCCGCTGCGCCCTGAATCGAGAAGCTGCCGTCGGGCCAGCGCATCGGATTCTTGTCCACGCCGTTGATTTTGACGGTGGGAATGCCCCAGCGGGTGCGCAACAGCCAGACGTTCTCGCCTTTGAAGGCGCAGCCTCGGGCCGCGACAAAGCCTTCCTGATTGAGTATTGCCGCGATCTCGCCATCCATTTTGTGTTCAGCATTCAACCCGACGATCCGTCGCCGCAACCGATCAATGTCGATATAGTTGCGGTAGGTATGAACGCGCCGTTGTACGTGATGCTCGCTGGTTGCGCCGGTCTGCCAGACGATCCTGAGCCACACCTGACCTCGGGTCCGCTTCTGATCAAGAACGACTTCGCGGATGACAAATCGCAGAATGCGCTTGCGATCGGCTGCCGACGTGGTGGCCGCATTCCAAATCCGCGGCAGGTTCTCGCCGAGCGCTTGTAGCCCTGCGCGTTCCGCTGGGCCAATCAGAAGCGGCTCTTGCGCGCGCCAACGCGCATGCTGCTGCTCGACCGTCTCGACGACACGCAGCTTCTCTTCCCAAGCCCGCTCAAGTGAGCGCGCCACAAGACGGTTCTCGGGCTCGACGGCGTCATACTGACGCCGGGCGCGCGCGGCCTCGTAGCGGGCGCGCTCCACGCGAAGCGCCCACTGACGCTCGAGCTGACGACTCTCTTGCTCCAGTTGGCCCGCCGCCGCGAGTGCGATCTCAATTCTGATCCGGCACCAGGGCATCGAGGAGCATCCGTTCGACCAGCGCGTCAACCGCCAAGGCCCGGACTTCCTGACATAGTGCACTGCCTTGCTGGTCCCGATCCGAGCGGCAGCAATAGACCGGATAGTCGGCATTCGGGCCCGTGTAGCGCATGCTCATGCGCCGTCCGCAACGGCCGCAGATCGCAATTCCTTATAACAGGGCTGCCCCCTTGCGCGGTACGCCAGAGTGTCCTGCCTCATAGC
>NZ_JADPKU010000082.1:0-170035 GCF_023074095.1 Bradyrhizobium sp. 137 | reverse complement strand
CGGTTTTGGTCCACGGCATGGTGTCCTCCCTCGAATCTTTGCAAATCCGAAGGAATCACAAGCCGGCCAAAACCGCTCACCCTTTTTCGGTCAGGCTCTCAGGATGAGGATCTTAAATGACGATCTCCCGCATCACGCGGCGGCAGTCCATCTCATATTCCAGATCGACCACGGGTGGTCGGGCAAAATGCCAGGTGAGGCCGGAGCGCAACGCGCCGCGGCGCACCAACTCGTCGACCAGCGCGTGATGGAAGTCATGCACCGAATAGGCCTGCACGCCGGTGGTGTCCTTCCAGCCGAAGCCGAAGGCCGCCATCCGGTTCTCCATCTGCGCGGTCGTCGTGAAGCGTACCTTCTCCCGCAGCCCTTCCGGGCTGAGGTCGCGGTAACGTACCGTGCGCTCGACATAGGTGCCGCTGCCCTCGCGAGCCTCGGCTCCGCCGGCGATCACGAAGCTCGGCGATTTCGACGGGGTCGGGCGCGTGAAGGAGAACGCGTAGAACGACGGCTCCGACGGCGGATCGATCTCGGGACAGACATTGCTGCGTGCCACGGGATTGTTGGTGCCGTCGAAGATCCCCCATTCCGACAGCGTCTTCACATAGTGCAGGTTGAACGCGCGAAAACCTTCCTCGCTGAAGGCCGCCGGCGAGCGCAATTCGCAGGCACAGAACGCCGTGAGCGGCCGCCCTGCCTCCTGGATGAGCTTTGCCGCCAGCGCAAATCCTTCCGCAAGCGGCACCAGGCGATCGAACCGGACGCGCTCGATCTCGTAGCCGTCATCTGCGGCGGCACCCGCCGAATACTGGAACACGGACGGAATGAAACGATAATTGCCGGCAGAGAACTCACGAATCATGACGGACTCCTATTCCAGTTGCATGCGAATGCCCTTGGCGCCGTTGAGCAGGCGCTTCAGGTGAAAGCCGGCCAGGGGATCGTCGGCGTTCATGCCGACCAGCGCCGCGAATGCCGGCATGGCGGCGACGTCGCCGGCCTCCATCTTGGCAAAAGCCTGGGAATATAGCGCCGTTTCCGACGCTTCGAATTTGGCCTCCGACAGCGGTTCGAACGCGCGCAGCGGCTCGCTGCGTCCGCGCAGCATCAGCTCGCCTATTGGGCGGCCTTGAAAGTTATCGGCCGACGTGGCGACGCTGATGCTGACACACATGCGCGTTCCCAGATGCTTGTTGGCAGCCTCCAGCCGCGCCGCAATATTGATGGTGTCGCCGTAGGCGGTGTAGTCGAAGAAGCGATTGCCGCCGAAATTACCGACCAGCGCCGGGCCTGCATGCACGCCGATCCGAGTGGTCCCGAAATTCACGCCTCTGCCCCTCCAACGCGCCGAGAAGGCCTCCGCCCAGGCGTCGAGATCATGTGCGCAAGTGACTGCACGCGTCGCATAATCCGGCTGGTCCCCCGGCGCGTTGAAGAGCACCTGGATCGCATCGCCGATGATTTTCGTGACCGTCCCCTCATGTGCGAAGACGATCTCGGTCATGCCGCCGACATATTCATTGAGGAGCTCGCCGAGCATCTGGGGCGGTGCGCTCTCCACCAGCGAGGTGAAGCCGGTGATGTCGGTAAAGATGGTCGCGACGTCGCGCCACTGCACCTCCATGCCGTCGCCGGCGACATCCGCCGCCAGGCGCCTTGCGATCTCCGGCGAGAAGAAGCGCGACAGCGAGGCATGGGCGCGCTCGGCTTCCATCTGGCGCCGCCGCACCTCGCGCAGCATCTCGACGTGGCGAATGGTTTTATCGATCGTGGCTTCCAGATCGGCGAAATCGATCGGCTTGGTCAGGAAGTCGAACGCGCCGCGGTTCATGGCGGTACGGATGTTGCTCATGTCACCATAGGCGGAGACGATGATGGTCGACTTCTTGTCCTCGGCCTCCTGAAGCTTCGTGAGCAGCGACAGTCCGTCCATCCGCGGCATGTTGATGTCGGAGACCACCATATCGACATGCGGATTCCGCTCAAGCGATTGCAGCGCCTCAAGGCCGTCGCGCGCGAACATGATGTCGATGAGCCCGTCCCGGATCTGCCTGCGGAATTTTTGCAGAATCAGCGCCTCGAGATCCGGTTCATCATCGACGAAGAGGATGGTCGCAGTCATGCGGCTTGCTCGAGCCTCGTGTCGATCTCCTGCCGCAACAGCGCAAAGTCGATCGGCTTGGTGAGGAGCCCGACGGCGCCGCGCTCGATCGCCTTGCGGCGCGTTTCGGCATCGCCATAGGCCGTGATCATGATGACGGGAACATCCGGATGCGCGGCACGCACCTTCGGCAGCATGTCGAGCCCGCTCATGCCGGGCATGTTGATGTCCGAGAGAATCAAAATCAGCGAGGGATCGCGAACTTCGGCCGCGCGCCTCAGCGCATCTGGCGCAGAGGACGCAAACTCCATCTGGAAGCGTCCCGCGCGCAGCTCCCGCCGGAACTGCTGCCGGAACAGCGCCTCGACGTCGGGCTCGTCATCGACGACCAGGATATAAACGTTCAAGTCTTGTCTCCAGTAGTTCCACTTGCCGCCATCATGCGCGGCAGCGTGATGATGAATTCGGTGAATACACCGGGCTCGGTGTTCACGTCGATCGTGCCGCCGTGCTGTTTCACGACGATGTCATGGCTCATGGAAAGGCCGAGCCCGGTGCCCTCGCCGGCCGGCTTGGTGGTGAAGAATGGATTGAACATCTTCTCCTTCACCTCGGGCGGGATCCCGGTGCCGTTGTCGCGGATCCGGATCTCGACTCTCTCGCCGAGGTTCTTCGTTGCCGCGCGCAAGATCGGCTCGAAGGCGTCAACGGCGCTCTCCTTGCGCTTGGCAGTTGCGTAGAAGCCGTTGGAGATCAGGTTGAGAAAGACGCGCGTGATCTCCTGCGGATAGATATCGACCATACTGGCGGCGGGATCGAGTTCGCGCTGGAGCGTGACGTTGAAGGCCGGTCTTTCGGCGCGCGCGCCGTGGTAGGCCAAATTTAGGCTCTCCTCCAGGACTGCATTGATATCGACGACGCGATGCTCGCCGGAGCCCTCGCGCGAATGCAGCAGCATGTTCCTGACGATGGAATCGGCGCGTTTGCCGTGCTGCACCACTTTCTCGAGATTGCTCCTGAGCATGCCGGTCAGCTCATCGACCTCCTCCTTCATCTTGCCGTCGAGCGCGGCCGACTGCAGGGTCTCCTTGAGCTCGTCGAGCAGCTCGGTCGACACCGCTGAGAAGTTGTTGACGAAGTTGAGCGGATTCTTGATCTCATGGGCGATGCCCGCCGTGAGCTGGCCGAGGGACGCGAGCTTCTCGGTCTGGATCAGGCGATCCTGGGCGGCGCGCAGGTCGTCGAGCGACTGCGACAACTCTCTGGTCCGTTCCTGGACCTCCTCGAACAACCGGACATTCTCGATCGCGATAAGGGCCTGGTCTGCGAAGGTCGTGGCGAGTCCGATCTGCTTCGCGCTAAACGGCCGCACCTCGTGTCGCGTCAGAACGAACACGCCGATCGGTGTGCCCTCTCGAAGCAAGGGCACACCCAGCATCGTACGTACGTTGGCGCGCCTTCGGGCGGACGAAGGCGCGTATTCCGGGTCGGCCTGCACATCCGGGACATGAACCGTCTTGCCATCGAGCAGCGTGCGGCCGACCACACTTCCCCGTTCAGGTACAGACGCGAAAGTCCGAAGCTTGTTTTCCTGCTCCGCGCCGAGCCCGCAGCTTGCCGCCAAATAGAAAACGCCATCATTGGGCCGGAAAATCGTTCCCTCGTCCGCGTCACACAGGCGGGCTGCCGAGCCAACAAGCGTGTTCAGCACGGCTTGCAGGTCGAACGCCGAACGGCTGATGACTTTCAGCACGTCGGCGGTCGCAGTCTGCTGCTGCAGGGACTCGCTCAATTCCGCTGTGCGCCGTTCGACCTTGTTTTCGAGGTCGGCGTAGGATTCCTGCAAGCGCGCGCCCATCTCGTTGAATTGGTCGGCGAGACCTTCGAACTCGTCGCCGGTTTTGATCGAGATGCGCTGGGAGAAGTCGCCGCCGCCGATCCGCTCGGCGCCGCTGCGCAGCGCCTGGATCGGACCGACCATGCGGCGCGCGAGAAAGATCCCCGCAAGCACCGCGAAAATCGAAGCCGCCAGCAGCACGATCGCAAGCCGCTGTAACGAGGCGTAGAGCGAAGCGTAGGCCTCCTCGACCGGCAATTCCACGAACATTGTCCAGCCGAGCGGCGCGATCGGGGCGGAGGCCGTCAGAACCTTCTGCCCCTGAATGTTCGTCGCCTCCTGCAATGCGTCCGGCATGACGCCGCCCCCGGCTTGAGCGCCGCGCACCTGCGCGAGACCAGACATGTCGGTGTTGCGCAGCACAAGACTGATGTCGGGATGCGCGATCAGGCGCCCTCCCGGTCCGACCACGTAGGCAACTCCGCGCTCACCGACCTTGATCTGGGACACAACGTCCCAGATCAGCTTGAGGTTGACCTCGGCGATGCTGACGCCGGCATCCTTGCGCGCACCGGCCAGCGCCAGCGTCATGTACGGCTCGGACTCCCTGCGGAAATAGATGGGTCCGTAATAGACCTTGTGTGCGACTGCTTCGGTGAACTTTGGGTCGCTCGATAGGTCGATGCCGCTGTCGATCGCATCCATCGCCAGCCGCGAGACCCGCAACCGCTCCTTGCCGGTCGAATCCACCTGGGCAAACTCGGTGATCCCAGGCACCTGACGCAGCAGCCGCAGCGCGTCGAACCGGCGCTGCTCGATCGAGCCCGCCGACCAGGGCAGTTGCGTGGTCCAGCCGAGCTGGCTCTCGATCTCCTTGACAAACTGCCCGATCTTGGCCGCGGCCGCCTCGGCCTGCTCATGCTGGACCCGGATCAGCGAGGCCTTGTGTTCGCGATAATAGAAGAAGACCTCGAACAGGCCGTTGGCGAGGAGCGCGACGGTGACCACGGCCACGAACAGCGCGACATATTTGGTGAACAACCGGCTCCTGATCCCCTGCCCCATCCCCGCGCCGGCAGGGACACCATCCGCTGCCGCGGTCGGCAGCGTCCTGGCTTGCGGGGTGTCGGGAACAACGGAAAGGCTCATCCCTTGGAAACTACCAAGAAGAGCGGACCTTGTCTCTCGCAAGCACCCGGGAGCGGCCGCCCGATGGCCGGTGCGGCGCCTCACTACGCGCCGGGGCACAAAAAACACAATAAAAGGGCGGCAACGGAAACCGCTGCCGCCCTCTGGTTCGCGCGCCTACAGCCTCAGGTCGGCCGCAAGGCCTTGTTGGAGCCGAGGTCGAGCTCGTTGACTTGCTTGTTCCGCTCCGAATCGGCCGCCGCGCGATGGTCGGTCGCCAGCACCACGTAGACCGCCGGCAGCACGAACAGCGTGAACAGCGTGCCAATCGACATGCCGGCCACGACGACCAGACCGATCGAGAAGCGGCTGGCCGCACCGGCGCCGGTCGCAGTCAGGAGCGGGATCAGACCCGTCACCATCGCGGCCGTGGTCATCAGGATCGGGCGCAGGCGAATGCGCGCCGACATCTCGATGGCCGAGCGGCGGTCGAGCCGCTCGCTGACCTGGAGCTCATTGGCGAACTCCACCATCAGGATGCCGTGCTTGGTGATCAGGCCGACCAGGGTGAGCAGGCCGACCTGGGTGTAGATGTTCATCGTCGCCACGCCGAAGAACAGCGGGATCAGCGCGCCGACGATCGCCATCGGCACCGAGATCATGATCACCAGCGGGTCGCGCAAGCTCTCGAACTGCGCCGCCAGCACCAGGAAGATGATGATCAGCGCGAAGCCGAAGGTGATCGCGAGCTGGTTACCTTCCTGAACATACTGCCTGCTGTCCGCCAGATAATCGTGGCTGAAGCCTTGCGGCAGCTTCTTGGCCTCGCCTTCGAGGAAATCGACTGCCGCACCAACGGTCACGCCGGGCATCGGCACGGCCGAGAACGTCGCCGAATTGAGCTGGTTGTAGTGGGTCAGCGAGTTCGGGTCGGTCTTGGTCTCGATCGACACCACCGTGGACAGCGGGAGCTGCTGGCCGGTGTTGGTCGTCACATAGTAGCCGCCGAGCGATTCCGGCGACAGACGCTTGCCGCGCGGCACCTGCGGGATCACCTGGTAGGAGCGGCCCTCGAGGTTGAAGCGGTTGATGTAGTTGCCGCCAAGCAGCACCGCGAGCGTAGAGCCGAGGTTCTGCATGTTGACGCCGAGGTCCTGCGCCTTGGTCCGATCGATCGTGACCTTCACGTTCGGCTGATTGTAGGCAAGGTCGCTGTCGGAGACGATGAACATGCCGCTCTTGCGTGCGGCGTCCTTCAGCTTCTCCATCTGCTCATAGACCGTCTGGAATCCGGCGGTGGAGTTGATCACCATCTGGATCGGCAGACCGCCCGGCCCGCCCGGCAGCGGCGGCAGGTTGAATGCGAAGGCCTGCACGCCCTCGATCTTGGAGAGCTCGGCCTGCACCAGCGGCTTGAGCTGGATCGACGACCGCTTGCGCTCGTCCCAAGGCTTCAGGAGCATGCCGGCGATGCCGCCCTGCGGCCCGTTGATGCCGTTCAGCACGAAACGCAGATCGGTCTCGGGGAATTTCTGGAATTCCTTGTCGAGCTTCTCGCCATAGAAATCGACATAGTCGATGTTGGCGTATTTCGGCGCTTTGGTCACCGCAAACACGATGCCCTGGTCTTCCTCCGGCGCCAGCTCCTTCGAGGTGTGCATGTAGAGGAAGCCGACCAAGCCGAGGATCGTCACCGCGAACAGGCCGGTGATCGCCTTGTAATCCAACGAGCGGTCCAGCTTGCGCCCGTACCACCGCGTGATGGCGCCGAACACCCGGTTCACAAGCTTGGAGAACCGGCCTTCTTCGGTGTTCTTCAGCAGCACCGAGCACATCATCGGCGACAGCGTCAGCGCGACCACGCCCGACACGATCACCGAGCCCGCCAGCGTGAAGGCGAATTCGCGAAACAGCGAACCGGTGAGACCGCCAAGAAAGCCGATCGGTGCGTACACGGCCGCTAGCGTGATGGTCATCGAGATGACGGGGCCGACGATTTCGCGCGCGCCTTGCAGCGACGCCTGTACCGGCGTCTTGCCCTCCTCCAGATGGCGGTGGATGTTCTCCACCACGACAATGGCGTCGTCGACCACGAGGCCGATCGCGAGCACCATCGCGAGCAGGGTCAGGAGGTTGAAGCTGAAGCCCAGCGCCAGCATCAGGGTGCAGACGCCGATCATCGACAGCGGGATGGTGACGACAGGAATGATGACCGAGCGGAGCGAGGCGAGGAACAGGAAGATCACCACGATCACGATGATCACGGCTTCGCCCAGCGTCTTCTCCACCTCGTCGATCGAGGATTGGATGAACTTGGTCGAGTCGTAGGCGACCTTCATCTTCATCGAGGGCGGCAGATTGCGTTCGAGCTCGGGGAACAGCGCGCGCACGCCCTTGACCAGCGTCAGCGGGTTGCCCTGCGGCGTTGCCTGTACGCCGATGAAGATCGCATGCTCGCCGTTGAAGGCAACGCTCGCGTCCGTGCTTTGGGCCGCAAGCTCGACGGTGGCGATGTCCTCCATCCGCACGAAGCCGCCGTCCTTGGCCTTGACGATCATCTTCTTGAACTGGTTGACGTCGGTCAGGCCCGTATTCGTCGAGACGTTCGAGACGATGAGATAGCCCTTGGTCTGGCCCGCCGCGGACTGGAAGTTGTTGGCCTGGATCGCCGCCGCAACGTCCGCTGGCGACACGTTGCGGCCGGCCATCTTAACGGGATCAAGCCACAGCCGCATCGCAAAGGTCTGGCCGCCCAAAATGTCGGCCGAGGCCACGCCGTCGACCGTCGACAGCACCGGCTGCACCACGCGCGTCAGATAATCCGAGATCGCCGAGCCTGATAGCTCCTCGGACGAGAAGCCGAGATACATCACGGCCGTGGTTTGACCCGTGGTCTTGGTGACGATCGGGTCGTTGGATTCCTTCGGGATCAGATATTTGACCGAGTTCGTCTTGGCCAGCACCTCGGTGAGCGCCTGGTTCGGATCGAAGTTCAGCTTGATATAGACCTGGATCGTCGAGGTGCCGAGGACCGAGGACGAGGTGATGTAGTCGACGCCCTCGGCGGAAGCGACCGCCTGCTCGATCGGCGTCGTGATGAAGCCCTGGATCAGGTCCGCGGATGCGCCGGGATACACGGTCGTGATGTTGATGACGGTGTTCGACAGCTTCGGATACTGCCGGATCGGCAGCACCATCGCCGCGCGCAGGCCTATCAGCAGGATCAGCAGGCTGACGACGACCGACAGGACCGGTCGCTTGATGAAAATGTCGGTAAAGGCCATCGCGGCGATCTCGATTTCTATGTCTCAAGAAGCGTGATCCGGCCGAGCCGGATCACGCGAATGTTGTAATGGGTCAGTAGCGCGGCGGCTGCGCCGGGATTGCCGGGGCCGGGTCGGTCGAGATCGACACCGGGGCGCCCGATTGCAGCTTGAGCTGGCCGACGGCGACGACTTTGTCGCCCGGCTTCAGACCCTTGACGATCTCGACGCGACCTTCGACCCGATTGCCGGTCTGCACGAAGGTGCGTACCGCAGAGAGACTGGTCTTACCGTCTTCTTCCTTCTTCTCGGTGATCACGAACACCGAGTCGCCGTACAGCGTGTAGTCGACCGCTGTCTCCGGAACGGTGATCACGGCCGGCTTCTCCGGCAGCACCACCGTGGTGGTGACGAACATGCCGGGCTTCAGGATCTTCTCCGGATTGGCGATGGTCGCCTGCACGCGGATGTTGCGGGTATCGGTCGCGATCTGCGGCTCGATCGTGGTGATCTTGCCCTCGAAGGTGCGGCCCGGATAGGCATCCACCCTGAGCCGGACAGTCTGGCCGACCTTCAGGCTGCCAGAGTCCTTTTCCGTCACCGTGAAGTTGGCCCACAGCTCGGACAAGTCGGTCAGCGAGACGATCGCCGTGCCGGCCGTCAGATATTGTCCGACCTCGACCTTGCGCATGCCAAGATCGCCGGAGAACGGCGCGCGGACCAGCTTCTGCGAAATCAGCGCCTCGGTCTTGGCGATGCCGGCCTGCGCCTGGTCGTAGGCAGCCTGAGCCTGATCGACGGTCGCCTGCGGGCCGAACTGGCGCGAGGCCAGCTGCTTGGCGCGGTCGAGCGACAGCTGCGCGACGGTCGCCTGCGCCTTGTAATTGGCGAGATCGCCCTGCTCCGGTGCGTCGAACAGCTGCACCAGCGGCGTGCCGGCTTCGACACGCGTACCGGGCTCGAACTTGATCTCGGTGACGCGGCCATTGACATCGGCGCTGACGTCGACCTGATGCACGGCGACAAGGCTGCCGACCGCGGTGAGCAGGTTCGGCACCACCTCCGACTTCGCCTCGGCCGCGCTTACCGCGGTCGGCGGCGGCTTGTTGTTGGCGAAGAACTGCTTGATCATCTGGCCGCGGAAATAATTGAACCAGACGAGGCCACCGACGAGCGCGGCGAGAAGCGCGCCGACGATGATGAACCACAGCACCGGCCGGACCGGACGCTTGGGAGCCTTGTTGTCGATCGGTTGGCCCGAAATCTTGTGTTCGGCTACGATGTTCATGTCATGCACTTTCTGCAATCGCCGTCTTGCCGGCATTCGCGGCCTGATTGTGGCCTAGATGCGCAGCAATTGCGGCGTCGTTAAGTCCGATACCTCTCAGGAGAAATTCACAGAGCTGCCGCTCCAGATCGTTTGCCTTGCCGTAAGCGAGACAGGGCGTGGCCGGCAGCCTGGTCAGCGCCGCCGTCATCACCGAATGATGCGCGAACCAGAACAGGTTGAGTGGATCGCCAGTGCACGGCCGTGCGTCCCCCGCGGCAACCGCGCGCTCGAGTGAGGCGACGAAGACAGCCCCGATCAGCGTCTCGATCTTGGCATATAGCAAACGGGCGAATTCGCCATCATCCAAATGGCTCGTGGCCATCAGTCGCAGGCGCTGCGCCTCCTCCTGGTCGGGCCCGTCGGCGATGTGAAGGAAATGCTCGACCATGCCGCGGATCACCTCGACCAGGGTGGCAGTCGAGGGCTCCCGTTCGAGCAGCTCCATCAGGGCCGGATCCGCCTCGCATTCGTCGCTCAGGATCTCGGCGTAGAGCGCCGCCTTGGACGGGAAATGCTTGAACAGCAGCGCCTCGGAAATAGCAGCGGCGGCCGCCACGCTCTTGGTCGTGGTGCCGTTATAGCCGTGTCGGGCAAAGCAACGTTTCGCGGCACCGAGGATCAATTGACGCCTCAGGTCGCTCGTCATACGCAATGAGCTCATGCTAGTGAGTAAGCACTCACCCACGCAAAAGTCAAGCACTATGCTGCATCGCAACCTCTAGATTGGGTCGAAACTGGCTCGCGCACACGGCGCACGAGCAGGACGACGACATCGGCAAGGCCGGCCCTAAATCGGCCGGAAGCCCAGGTCGCCCCGGAGCCGGTTGACGATGTAGGTCCCGTCCCGGGTCGGCAAGATCCGCTCAACGCTGGCGCTGTCGATCTTCACATTGGCAAAGCGTGGCCCCGCGGAAACGTCGTGGACGGCTTTGGCGAAGGCCTCGACCTCGGCCATGGTCGTGACGGCCCGGCTGTCCTCGATGCCGCAGGCCCGGGCGATGCCGACGAGGTCGGCAGCCGCGAAGGTGTGGCTGGTCTGGCCGCCGGTCTCGCCATAGGCCTCGTTGTCGAGCACGACGATGGAGAGATTGGCCTGCTTCTGCAGCCCGATGGTGGCCAAACTGCCCATGCCCATCAGCATCTCGCCATCACCGGTGATGACCAGCACCGGCAGCTTTGGCTGCGCCAGCGCGAGCCCGAGCCCGATCATCGCAGCTCCGCCCATGCCACCCCAGAGATAGAAGTTGCGCGCGTGGTCGCCGGCCGCGCACATGTCGTTGGTGGAGGCACCCAAGCCGCCAATCGCGATCACATCCTTGCGCTCCGCGAGCAGCGTGGACACCACTTGGCGGCGGTCGAGGAGATTGGCCTTGCTCATTTGGTGAAAACCTTGGCACCGATCAGGCGCTGCGACAGAAGGACGGCGGTGGGAGTGAGTGCGTTATAGGCCTGCGCTGCGGCCGCCTCCAGCACGGCCGGCACCTCGGCCGGGTTCGAGGCGCGCAGCACCTTGACGCCGGAAAGCTCGAACACCCCCTGCGTGGTCGACCCCATCGGCACCTGCCACGGATTGAACTCGCCCCACTCGCCCCGCATGGTCACGAGCGTGAGGAACGGAAAGCGCAGGATCGGGATCAGCGACAGCATGTTGATGCAATTGCCGACACCGCTCGACTGCATCAGCAACACGCCGCGCTGTCCGCCCGCCCAGGCGCCGGCGAGAAGTGCCACGCCCTCCTCCTCCGTTGTCAGCGGAATGCCGCGCATCGTGGAGGAAGCCAGCACGCGCTGGATCAGCTTCGAGTGACCGGCATCGGGCACGTACGGCACCTGCCGGACGTCGAAGCGCTGCAATGTCGCGAAAATATCGTCGGGCCAAAGAACACTTGCTTCCGGGGCCGTGTCGGGAGCGTCAGCGCGCGCGTGCATTTTCCTGTCCGGTCAGCTAGCAAAGACGGCGCGACTGTAGACGCATGCGCGCGTCGGCCAGAACAACAAAAACGGCATATCGGCTTTAACCGGCGAGTATAACGGAATGAACGCAGATGCGAAGGAGCTGGCGGCAAGCTTCGATCTCGAGAAGCTGACGCCTGAGTTCTACGACGACCCCTATCCGACCTACCGTGCACTGCGGGAGAACGAACCGGTCAAACGCCTACCGAACGGCACCGTGTTCCTGACCCGCTATGACGATCTCGTCACCACCTACAAGAACACCAAATCGTTCAGCTCGGACAAGAAGCGCGAGTTCGCGCCGAAATACGGCGACAGCCTGCTCTACGAGCATCACACCACGAGCCTCGTCTTCAACGATCCGCCCTCCCATACCCGCGTGCGCCGCCTGATCATGGGCGCACTGTCGCCTCGCGCCATCGCCGGCATGGAGGGCGACCTCATCAAGCTGGTCGACGGCCTGCTCGACGCCATCGCCGCCAAGGGGGCTTGCGAGCTGATCGAGGACTTTGCCGCCTCCATTCCGATCGAAGTGATCGGCAATCTGCTCGACGTGCCCCACGAGGAACGCGCGCCGCTGCGCGACTGGTCGCTGGCGATCCTGGGTGCGCTCGAACCGGTGGTGTCGCCCGAAGCGGCCGCGCGCGGCAACAGAGCGGTGCAGGACTTCCTCGCCTACCTCGAGACGCTGGTCGCGCGCCGGCGCCGAAAGCCCGGCAATCCCGAGCGCGACGTGCTGACGCGCCTGATCCAAGGAGAAGGGAACGGCGAGGAGAACGGCGAGCGGCTGACCGAGAAGGAGCTGCTGCACAATTGCATCTTCCTGCTCAATGCCGGCCACGAGACCACCACCAACCTGATCGGCAACGGCCTCGTCGCGCTGCACCGCAATCTGGACCAGAAGCAGCGCTTGATCGCCAACCCCGACATGATCAAGACCGCCGTCGAGGAGATGCTGCGCTACGAGAGCTCCAACCAGCTCGGCAATCGGATGACCACGGAGAAGGTCGAGCTCGGCGGCGTCATGCTCGACGCCGGCACCTCGGTGACGCTGTGCATTGGCGCGGCCAACCGCGACCCCGCACAGTTTCCGGAGCCCGAACGCTTCGACATCGCGCGCACGCCGAACCGGCACCTCGCCTTCGCCACGGGCGCGCATCAATGCGCGGGCATGGCCCTGGCGCGGCTGGAAGGCGCGATCGCGATCTCGCGCTTCCTGGCGCGCTTCCCGAACTATGCCGTGACCGGGCAGCCGGTGCGGGGCGGGCGGGTCCGGTTTCGCGGCTTTTTGAGCGTGCCCTGCGCGATCGGATGAAGCCTCCAAACAAAAATGACGAAAACAACCCCATGCACAGTAGGGAACCCTCTGATATTTCTGGCAATCGGGAGGGGCCAACCATCGGACGCATGAAGGCTTCCGAGGCGGCAAGCTGATACCTAGATCAAGTTGAGGGCCGCCGGCGGTGCAGTCGGTTGACGCCCCCGTGCGCGGCAATGGAGTGACGACAGATGAGCTCGTCGGTCCTTGATTTCATCGCAACAGAAGCACGCTTTGGAGCCCACAATTACGAGCCGATCGGGGTCGTCCTGTCCCGCGGCGAAGGTGTCTGGGTGTGGGATACCGAAGGCAACCGTTATCTCGATTGCCTCTCGGCCTATTCGGCGGTCAGCCAGGGCCACTGCCACCCCAAAATCCTGGCAGCACTGGTCGAACAGGCGCACAGGCTGACGCTGACCTCGCGCGCCTTTCACAACGACCAGCTCGCCTTATTCTACGAGGAAATCGCGGCGCTCACCGGCTCCCACAAGGTGCTGCCGATGAACAGCGGCGCCGAGGCGGTCGAAAGCGCGATCAAGTCGGTCCGCAAATGGGGCTACGAGGTGAAGGGCGTGCCGGACGGCCAGGCCGAGATCATCGTTTGCGCCAACAATTTCCATGGACGCACGCTGGGCATCGTCAGCTTTTCCACCGATCCCGAGACACGCACACACTTCGGTCCGTTCGCGCCTGGCTTCAGGATCATCCCGTTCGGGGATGCCGCGGCGCTGGAAGACGCAATCACGCCGAACACCGTCGCCTTTCTGGTCGAGCCGATCCAGGGCGAAGCCGGTGTCGTCATTCCTCCAGCCGGCTATTTCACGAAGGTGCGTCAGCTCTGCACGGCCAACAACGTGATGCTGGTGCTCGACGAGATCCAGACCGGGCTCGGCCGTACCGGCAAGCTGCTCGCCGAACAGCACGAGGGAATCGAGGCGGACGTGACGCTGCTCGGCAAGGCCCTGTCCGGTGGCTTCTACCCCGTGTCGGCCGTGCTCTCGAATAACGACGTGCTCGGGACGCTGAGACCCGGACAGCATGGTTCGACCTTTGGCGGCAATCCGCTTGCCTGCGCGGTGGCGCGCGCGGCGATGCGCGTGCTGGTCGAGGAAGGCATGATCGAGAACGCGGCCAGGCAGGGCGCGCGCTTTCTCGAAGGCTTGAAGGGCATCCGTGCCAACACGATCCGCGAGGTGCGCGGACGCGGCTTGATGCTGGCGGTCGAGCTGCATCCAGAGGCCGGGGGAGCACGCCGTTATTGTGAGGCGCTCCAGGGCAAGGGCATCCTCGCCAAGGATACTCATGAATACACGATCCGCATCGCCCCGCCGCTGGTGATCACCAGCGACCAGGTCGACTGGGCGCTGGAGCGGCTCGCCACCACCCTGACCCAGGATTTCTCTTGAGGCTGCCTGCGTCGGAAGATCGCAATGCCGGCCGCGGTCAAGAACGAACGATCCCGCCATCTGTGCGTTGAAGTTCGTGGGCGATGACGAGCTGGGAGCTAGAACCATGCTTCCGCGTTGCGTTTGCCTTACGGCTTTTTTAGTTGGTGTCTCGGTGCTGGCGACGAGCGCCGGCGCTTTCGCCCAAGGACTCGGACACGGAAGGGGCGGACCACCCGGTCCGGCCGCAGCACCGGCGGCTCGGCCAGCAGCACCACCGGCCATGGCCCATCCGGCGGCGCCGCCAGCCATGGCACGCCCCGCAGCGCCGGCTTTCCATCATCCCCCGGCCATGCAGCGGCCGGCCATGCCGCAGCGACCAGCCATGGCGCCACATCCGGCGCCGCGTATTGCCTCACCGCCACCGCGCCCGTCCCCACATTTCGCTGCACCGCCGCGGGCAGCCCCGCACGTGGTGACACCGCGGCCTGAATTCCATCGGGCGCCGGCAGCACCGCAACGTCCGGCCATGGCGCCTCGGCCAATGCCGCACATCGCGGCCCCATCGCGCCCCAGCGGACCGCCGGCCGCGAGCGAGCGGCTGTCGCGGCGGGATCAGATTGAACAGCGCGCGCAACAGCGCCAGCAGCAAGTCCAGCAGCGTGAGCAGATGGTGCAGCAGCGGCAGCGCGAGATGCTGTCCCGCCAGACGACGGAGCGTCAGACCCGTATCGAACGACTCCAGCAGCGTGTGCAGCAGTTGCAATCGCAAAAGCCGGAAAGCGTGCGGGCGCAACGCCTGCAGCAAAGGACGCTCCAGGCGCAGAACCGCTTGCTTGATCGTGAGCAGCGCGCGCAGCAGAGCGACCTGGCGCGCCAGCAGCGGCTTGGCCTCCAGGCCCCGGCCGCGCGCACCCCGACCACCACGACCACCGCGCAGGCTGCTGAGCGCGGGCGGTTTGCCGCGCGCTTCCGTGAGCAGGCCAATCCGCAGACCCAAGCGGCCCTCCTCACCCGCCAGAGCGGCTGGGCTCCCCGGCAGGCCTGGCGTCACCGCCATCCCGCGGCTTTCGTGGCGTGGCTTGGGCCGGTGTTCTGGCCATACGCCTATTCCGACATTTTCAACTACACGTTCTGGTCCTATGCTTATGAGCCCGGCTATTGGGCGTACGCGTATGACGATTTCGTCGACACCGTGTTCTGGGGCGGTGACGGCCCCTATTCCGCCTATGCCAGCACCAACCCGTATGACTATCCGCAAGCCGGCGGCGGCCGCCGGGCGCGCCCGCGCGCCAGCGTGAGCCCGCAGACGCTACAGCAATTGTGCGGCACACCAGACAAGGGCGTGACGGCTTGGCCGCTTGCCGATATCGCGAAAGCAGTGCAGCCGACGCCGGAGCAACGCGCGCTGCTCGACGAGTTGAAGACCGCGGCGGCCAACGCGGCCGCCGTGTTCAAGGATTCCTGCGCGGAGACTTATGCATTGACGCCGCCTGGCCGCCTGCGCGCGATGATGAATCGCATCAGCGCGACACTGGAAGCGGTCAAGATCGTGCGACCGGCACTGGAGAAATTCTACAACTCGCTCAGCGACGAACAGCAAGCGCGCTTCAACGCGCTTGGGCCCCCTGTCGGCGACCGCTCGTCACAGCAGCAGGAAGCCAGTGCCGAGGGTTGCGGCGATCCGAAGTCCGGCCTGACCCAGTTGCCGATCGAACGCATCGACGCCGTTGTCCGTCCGGCAGGCAAGCAGAAGGATGCGCTCGAGCGCTTGGACGATGCGACGAAGCAGGCAGTCGCAGCACTGCAAGCCGTCTGCCCGGACAGTGTGCCGTTGACACCAGTCGGACGCCTGGAAGCCATGGCGGATCGTCTCCAAGCCATGCTCGCCGCCGCCAAGCTGGTGCAACCCGCACTGGACGAGTTCTACGCGACGCTGAGCAGCGAGCAGAAGGCGCGCTTCAATACGCTGCAACAGGTTGCAGGACAGTAAGGGCAGCGCGCGCGTGACCTACACCACCGTCTTGTGCCGCGCGATGCAGGTGCGCAGCACCTCGTCCATCGGTTTGGCCCACCAGTCATTGGAGAAGATTTCGATCTCCGAATAGCCGGCAAAACCCTGCGCTTCGACCGCTTGACGCACGGATTTGATGTCGATGACGCCGTCGCCCATCATGCCGCGGTCGTTGAGGATGTCCTTGGTCGGCACCATCCAATCGCAGACGTGGAAGGCGAGCAGGCGATCTTGGCCGGCGCGCGCGATCTGGCCCATCAGCTCCGGATCCCACCAGATGTGATAGACGTCGAGCGCAACGCCGAGCATGCCGCTGCGGCCGGGGTCGAGCCGGTCGCAGATGTCGAGCGCCTGTTTTGTGGTGTTCACGCAGGCGCGGTCGGCTGCATAGGCCGGGTGCAACGGCTCGATCGCCAACGGCAGGCCTGCCTGCTTGGCGTAATCGAGCATCTCGGCCAGCGCTTCCTCGACCTGCCCGCGCGCTGCGGCGATGTCCTTCGAGGCCTTGCTGCCCGGCCGCGAATATTGCGGCAGGCCGCCGACCACGAGTACGATGCAGGGCGCGCCGAGCGCCTTCGCCTCATCCACACAGCGCCGGTTGTCGTCGCGCACTTCGCCCCGGCGCGAACAATCCGAGGTGAACATGCCGCCGCGGCAATAACCTGAGAGATCGAGGCCGGCGTCGCGCACGGCGCGTACCGCGCGGTCGAGCCCGACAGAAGCAACCTGGTCGCGCCAGGGATCGATGGCGCGGATGCCCTGCTTCGCACAGGCATCGATGATCTCGATGAGGTCACCCTGCTTGCGGACCGTCGCCGTGTTCAGCGACAGCCAGCGATGGTCGGACGAGAAATCGCGCATCAGGATTCAAGTCCGTGCGAGGCCAGCACAGTCTTCATCCGCTGTGTCGCGAGTTCCGGATTGGCGAGCAGGCCCGCTTGGTCAGCAAGGCGAAACAGCTCGGCCAGATGCAGCATCGAGCGCGCGCTCTCCTGGCCACCCACCATGGTGAAGTGGTCCTGGTGGCCGTTGAGATAAGCCATGAACACCACCCCGGTCTTGTAGAAGCGCGTCGGCGCTTTGAAGATGTGGCGCGACAAGGGAACGGTCGGTCCCAGCACGTCGTGGAAGCCGGCTTCATCGCCGGCCGCCAGCCGCGACAGCGCGTAGGATGCTGCCGGCGCGATGGCGTCGAAGATGCCAAGCAGCGCATGCGAAAAGCCTTCGCTGTCCCCGGCGATCAGCTCCGCATAGTTGAAATCATCGCCAGTGTACATCTTGATGCGCTTGTCGAGGCGTCGGCGCATATCGATTTCACGCTGCTTGTCGAGCAGCGAGACCTTGACGCCGTCGACTTTGGCAGCGTTGGCGTTGATGATGGCGACCGCAATATCCATTGCGTTGTCGAGATCCTTGGTACCCCAATAGCCCGTCAACGCCGGATCGAACATATCGCCCAGCCAGTGGATGATCACGGGCTCTCGGACCTGCGAGAGCACGCGATCATAGACCTTGGCGTAATCATCGGCATTGCGGCCGAGCTTGGAAAGCGCCCGCGACGCCATCAGGATGATGCGGCCGCCGACCTTCTCGACCGCCGAGATCTGCTCCTCATAGGCGCGGATCACGTCGTCGATGGTCTTGGCATCCTCGACCGCGAGATGGTCGGTGCCCGCGCCGGAGAACACCAGTGCGTTGCGACGCTTGGCGGCAGCGACCGACCGTGTGATCAGCTCCAGCGAGGTCGGCCAGTCCAGCCCCATGCCGCGCTGCGCGGTGTCCATCGCCTCGGCAACGCCGAGACCGAGGTCCCAGACGTGCTCGCGGAAGGCGATGGTCCTGTCCCAGTCGACAGCGACCGAAAGCCAGGGATCGTTGTCGGCGAAGGGGTCGGCGACCGTGTGCACGGCCGAGAAGGCGATGCGGCTCAGCGGGCCCTCGAGCTTTGCGGGAAACGTGCGCGAGGCCGCGAGCCGGTAGGTCTCGATCGAACGATCGGCCTTCGGCAGCTTGAGCGACAATGACGACATTGAAGGCGCAGGCTTGGGCTGGACGGGCTTGTTCATGATTTTTGACCTCTCTCCGTCATCGCGAGCGAAGCGAAGCAATCCAGAACGTCTCCGCAAAGAAAGTCTGGATTGCTTCGCTTCGCTCCTCGCAATGACGGCTCAACTGACACTAGGACTCGACTTCAGGCCGTGATCGGGGCGACGTCGATCCAGCGCCGCTCCTTCCAGCTCTTCAACGCGCACTCGGCGAGCTGCACGCCCTTGGCGCCTTCGAGCAGCGTGAACTTGTATGGCGCATCCTCGTAGACGTGGCGGATGAACATCTCCCACTGCTCCTTGAAGCCGTTATCGTAGGAGACGTTGTCGGGCATCTTCTGCCAGTCGCCGTAGAAATCGTGCAGCCGCTTCTCATCGGGATTCCACACCGGACGGGGCGTCGCCTGCCGGGCCTGGATCACGCAATCGGTGAGCCCTGCGACCGCGGAGCCGAGCGTGCCGTCGACCTGGAAAGTGACGAGGTCGTCGCGGTAGACCCGCGTCACCCAGGACATATTGATGTGGGCGATGACGCCGCCCTTGAGCTGGAACGTCGCGTAAGCCGAGTCGTCCGCAGTCGCCTTGTATTTCTTGCCCTGCTCGTCGTAGCGCTCGGGAATGTCGGTGTTGCCGATGCAGCTCACGCTCTCGACCTCGCCAAAGAGATTATCGAGCACGTAGCGCCAGTGGCAGACCATGTCCAAGATGATGCCGCCGCCGTCCTCGTCGCGGTAATTCCAGGACGGCCGCTGCGCCTCCTGCCAACCGCCTTCAAACACCCAATAGCCGAACTCGCCGCGCACCGAGAGGATGCGGCCGAAGAAGCCGGAGTCGCGCAGGAAGGCGATCTTCTTCAGGCCGGGCAGGAACAGCTTGTCCTGCACCGTGCCGTGCTTGACGCCCTTTGCGTTAGCGAGTTTCACGACCTCGACGGCCGCCTCGAAATTCGTCGCAATCGGCTTCTCGCAATAGACATGCTTGCCGGCATTGATGGCCTGGGTCAGAAGGCCCGGCCGGGCCTGCGTGGTCGCGGCGTCGAAGAACATGGTGTCGTTCTTGTCGGCGAGCGCGGCGTCGAGGTCAGTGGTCCAGCGCGTGATGTTGTAGCGCTTGGCTAGGGCCTCGACCTTGTCGGCGCTGCGGCCGACCAGGATCGGGTCGGGCATCACGCGGTCGCCGTTCTTCAAGCGGACGCCGCCCTGGTCGCGGATCGCGACGATCGAGCGGATCAGATGCTGGTTGAGCCCCATGCGGCCGGTGACGCCGTTCATGATGAGGCCGAGGCGTTGAGTGGTCATGCCAATTGCTCCTGAAGTGATTTTGGCTGTTCGAGCGGGCGAAGCGCCGACCAGTCCGGATGGACCGAGGTGGCGAAGCCCGCAGCATGAAGCGATCCCGTCAGGAGATCGCCGTCGTGAATGGAGAGACGGATGCCCTGCCCGGCATCGGCATAGAGATCGGGATGCAACGCCGCGAAGGCCGCAGCTTCAGCGGCGGGCGTATCGCCAAAGCCGTCGACATAGTGATGGCCGTTGCGTTCGGCATGAGTGACGCCGATCAGGGCACCGAGCGCAAGGTCCTGCTGCACGGCAAGGCCGGCTTGGCAGGTCAAATCCTCGGCGGTGACGAAGAACGCCTCGCCTTCCGCGCTCCATTTCGCCGCGCGCGTGGCGTTGACGATGGCCTTGTAGAGACCCTTGCACGATTTCGAGGAGATACCGCGATAGCCAAGGGCCCGCGCTGTGGGGAACGCATCGTAGCTATCGTCGGCTTCGTCGATGATGAAACCGCGCGCGCCGAGCGAGCCCAGTGGCGATTGCCTCGTGATGTCGCGCGGCATCGGCTGCTCGACATAGAGCAGGCGCGCGGCGATCGGCCGCAACGCGGGATCATGATCGAGGCGATCCACCAGCGCCTGCAACGCGGCGAGATCGGCGTATTGCTCGTTGGCGTCGAGCGACGCCTTGTAATCATGTCCGAGCGTATCGAGCTCCTTGCCGATCCGCGCCAGCCGCGCCGCGTCGGCGGCGGGATCGCCCGACAGCTTGAGCTTGAAATAGCGAGCACCGGCGTTCTCGCGTGAGTCGGCAACTCCGCCCTCACCTTCAACGGCATCATCAAGGCCGACGGTATGCCTGATGGCAACACGCTCCAGCCGCTTCCGGCTCGAGAGAAACGTTCTGATGTCCCTTTCGCTCAGGTCAGGCGACAGCCGCGCATCGATGCCCGCGATATTAGCGGCCATCCCAT
This sequence comes from Bradyrhizobium sp. 137, assembly GCF_023074095.1. Taxonomy (NCBI): domain Bacteria; kingdom Pseudomonadati; phylum Pseudomonadota; class Alphaproteobacteria; order Hyphomicrobiales; family Nitrobacteraceae; genus Bradyrhizobium; species Bradyrhizobium sp. 137. Next base: position 149,414 of record NZ_JADPKU010000082.1, on the reverse strand, counting down.
CGAAGAAGCTGGTCTCGGCGGCGCGGAGCAGGGCATCGAGGATCGCCTTGTCGATTTCCGCTGGACCATAGACCGCGGCAAGCGCCGGAATGTTCTTCTTCGCGCAGGTCGCGACCTGGGCGCCGATGCACGAGGCATGCAGATCGAACGCCGTCAAATATCCAGTCCGCGCCAGATAAAGTCCGCGCGCAATCTCCAGCGAGCGTCGCAAACCATCGACCGTCTGCGCCGGCGACAGCTCCGGCCGTTTGTCGAACCATTTCGGCACCAGCAGCTCGGCGCTGGCGCCGACCGCGCTTCCCTTGCCCTCGACCTCGATCTCGACCCGCACGAACAGCTGCGGCGTCGCGCTGATGGCAATCGCGCCAAAGCGGAACGGCCGCGCGAAATGCACGGGACGTTCGAAGAATGCGATATCTCGCAGCTTCAGACGGGGTGACATGGTCTAATGACAAAACGAGTTGAACTTGGTGCGAGCGGTATGGCCGCGGGCGACGCGCCTCTCCCGCTTGCGGGAGAGGTCGGCGCGAAGCGCCGGGTGAGGGTTCTATCCTCTTGGGGATTCTTGCCAGCCAAGACACCCTCTCCCCAGCCCTCCCCCGCAGGCGGGGGAGGGAGCGCACCGGCTTGGTGGTCGCGACCGAGATATCCCATGGCTTCAGTCCAATGCACCTTGGGAGAAGAAATGCTTGCGGATGCGTTGCACGAGCTCGGTGAACACGGGATCGGCCATCACGTCGAGCGAGCGCGGACGCGGCAGCGGCACATCATAGATCGCGGCGATCGCACCGGGGCGCTCGGTCATGACCAGTACGCGATCGGCGAGGAAGACGGCTTCCGGAATCGAATGCGTGATCAGCAGCACCGTCTTCCTGGTCTCGCGCTGGATCCGCATCAATTCGACGTTCATGCGTTCGCGCGTCAGCGCATCGAGCGCGCCGAACGGCTCGTCCATCAGCATGATCTTGGGATCGTGCACCAGCGCTCGGCAGATCGAGGCGCGCTGCTGCATGCCGCCGGAGAGCTGCCATGGCAGCTTCTTCTCGAAGCCTTCGAGCCCGACCAGCTTCAACAGATCCTTGGCGCGGGCGAGATATTTGTCCCGCGCCAGCCGCTTCATGTCGATCGGCAGCATGACGTTGTTGAGGATGTTGCGCCAGGGCAGGAGCAACGCGTTCTGGAAGACGATGCCGACATTGCCGTGCGGCGTCGTCACCCTCTCGCCCTCGACCAGGATCTCGCCCGTAGTCGGCGGCAGCAATCCCGAGATCAGCTTGAGCAGCGTGGACTTGCCGCAGCCGCTTGGGCCGACCACGACGAAGAACTCGCCATCATTGATGTTGAAATCGAGCGGCCGCAGCGACGGCACGTCGCCGTCGCGCGTCCGGTAGGTCTTGGACACGCCGGACAGTTTGATGCCCGACGCATCGCCGGCACGGCCTAACACCAGACGCAGATGCGCGGCCGGCTGGATGTCACCTACCACCTTCGTTGCTGGGGTCATCTCGTCAAGTCCACTCGACAATGTGAGCCGTCATTCCGGGGCGGCCGAAGGCCGAACCCGGAATCTCGAGATTCCCCGGTGCGCAATTGCGCACCTGAGGTCTGGTCCTTCGGACCATCCCGGAATGACGGTGTTGTTATCTTCACGATCCGCTCTTCGGCAAATAGTCGTTGGTGTAGAACGCCTTCGGGTTCTCCTTGGCCTTGGCATCGAGGCCGCCATATTCGACGAGAAGATTGACGGTCTCGGTCATGTTCTGGTCGGTGACCTGGAACGGCCGCTTGCTCTTGGTGTCCGCGGTCCGGTAGAGCGGGATGGTCAGTTCGAAGCCCTGTGTCAGCGTATCGATCTTGCCGCCCTTGGGATTAGCATCGAGAATCGATTGCGCCGCGGCGTTCGGCTCCTTCTCGGCGGCCTCGACCGCTTTCGTCGTCGCCGACATGAAGCGGCGAACCAGATCGGCATTGGCCTTCACATAGTCGGTGTTGGCGATGATGCCTGACGAAACCATGTTGATGCCGTAGTCGGCGAACTTGATCGGATAGACGTCCTTCCCGGTGGCGTCCTTGATCTTCATCGACTGGTCCATGACGTAGCCGAGCAAGAGATCCGCCTGACCGTTGATGACGGCGTTGAGCTTGGTCTGGCCGTCGCCGGCAACGGTTTTGAAGTCGCTCTCCTTCAGGCCGGTCTTCTTCAGGAACAGCGGCCAGATCTGGGTCATGGAATCGGCCGGCGTGATCGCCACCGTCTTGCCCTTGATGTCTTCGGGCTTCTTGATGTTCTTGTCGACGAAGCCCATGGCGGACATCGGGCTGGTCTGGAGCAGCACGCCGGTCGCAACCACCGGCGCACCCTTGATTGCGGCCCGCATCATGGTGGGAACGTCGACATAGCCGAAATCGGCGGTCTTCGCCGCGACGGCCTGCGTGGTCGCAGCCGAGCCGCGGCCTTCCTGGATCTCGAGGTCGATGCCTTCGGCCGCATAGATGCCCTTGGCCTTGCCGTAATAGAACGGCGCGTGCTCGCCATAGACGTACCAGTTCAGCATCAGCACGACCTTATCGGCCGCCTGTGCCGGCATCGCCGCAAACACCATCAGCGCTGCCGAGACGACCCCTATCCACCGCTTCATCGTTACTCTCCCTTGTCGTTATTGCGTCGGCCGTTGGCGGCCGTTCGTTGCTTCACTTCAGAGCCGAGAATTGCTTAAGAGGCGAAAATCACGTCCTCACGCTGGCTGACATGCCAGGGGATGACCAGCTTCTCGATCCGGTCCACGATCCAGAACAGGACCACGCCGAGTAGTGCCAGGATCACGAGGGCAGCGAACATCGTCGGCAGGTCGAAGGTGCCGATCGAGCGCTGCATGACGTAGCCGATGCCGGAATTGGAGCCGACAAACTCGCCGACGACCGCGCCGACCACGGCGAGCGTCACCGAGACTTTGAGACCGGAGAAGATCGCGGGCAGCGCATGCGGCAGGTTCACCGCGCGGAACACTTGGAAGCGGCTGCCCTGCATGGCGCGGGCGAGATCGACCATATCAGGATCGACCGATTTAAAGCCCTGCACGGCCGAGACCACGACGGGGAAGAAGCCCAGCAGGAACGCCGAGATCACCTTCGGGATGATGCCGAAGCCGAACCAGACCACGAACAGCGGCGCGATCGCGATCTTCGGCACGGATTGCGAGAACACCAGCAGCGGATAGACGTAGCTCTCCACCGTCTTGGAGCCGGCAATCAGCATTGCGACGGGAATGCCGAACAGCGCCGACAGCACGAAGCCGCACACGGTCGCATAGGTGGTCGGCCAAGACTGGCGCAGCAGTTCCGGCCATTCGGTGCGCAGCACCGCCACGACGTCGGCAGGCGACGGGATCTGGTAGGGGGGAATTTTGAACAGCCGGATCGCCAGATCCCAAGCCACGACGATGAAGACCAGGAACAAAAACGGCCGAACCCAGGCCGCATTCAGCATCTTGGACACCGCACTCTGCGGCTTCAACTCAGCCACGTCTCACTCCCGACAATCTTTGTCGTTGGCGGAGAAATTAACCCGTTGGATAAATACTGTCCAGAGCTTTCCCTGTGACCTTTTGGGCGGGTTCCAGTCGCTGAACGTGAAGGATGTCGTGTGAAGGGCCGCGTAGCGGGACTGCCGCGAAAAATCTCGGTGTCATTCCCCGCGAAAGCGGGGAATGACAGCGGAGATTGAGGAACGGCGAATGCCAAATCCGCCAGGGCGCGGGGACGCGCAGCTACGCTGTCTGAACCACCACGCTGCGCGATTTCGGCGCTTTCGCGATCTCGAACAGCGCCAGGGACTGACCCGTCAGCGCAGCCAGCACGAGGCCCACCATGTGCGCCAGCCGTTCGTCCTTGGCCTTCTTGTCCAGCAGATCGCGGCCGAAGATCACGCTGAGCGTCGCCGAATTCGAGAGATAGAAGAAGCAGAGTCCCGCGATCGAGATGTAGAGCTGCACCGGATCGACCGCGACCTGGAAGTCGCCGCTGTCGACGCCGCGGCGCACCACGGTGCGGATCATCTCGACGAAGGGCGAGTGCATCGACTTGACCTTGGTCGAGCGCTTCAGGTGCTTTGCGCGCGCGAGATTCTCCGTCTGGAGCAGCGACAGGAATTCGGGATTGCGCAGGAAGTAATTCCAGGTGAATTCGATCAGCCGCCGGATCGCCTCGGGCGGGTCGAGATGCTCGAGATCGAGCCCGCGCTCCTCGCTGCGGATCTTGTCATAGGCACCTTCAAGCACGGCGAGATAGAGCTCGTCCTTGTTGCCGACATGGTAGTAGAGCATACGCTTGTTGGCGCCGGCCTTGGCGGCGATGCGGTCGACGCGCGCGCCGGCGAGCCCGTGGGCCGCAAACTCCTGCTTGGCGGCCTCGAGAATACGCAGCCGCATCCCCTCGGGATCGCGCTGCCATTTCAGAGTTCGCTTTGCCTTCGCCAAACCGGTTGCTCGCTGGGTGGTCTCAGATCAGCGTGTACCACGAGGAAGTCGTCATTGCGAGGCGCCCTTGCGACGAAGCAATCCAGACTGCCGCCGCGGAGGGCTTCTGGATTGCTTCGCGGAGCCTGTCATCGGGCCGCGCTTCGCGCGGACCCGTTGGCTCGCAATGACGGAGGAAAGACTCCCTCAATCCACCGGCTTCGGCGAACGCTCCAGCAGCACGGTCTGGATGCCGCAGGTGCCGTTCCGCACCGTCATCACCCGCGTGCCCGGCTTGCGGCCGTTGCGGACCTCGGAGACCTCGAGACCGGCAGCGATCAGGCGGGCGCGGGTGGCGTCGATGTCGGCCACCCGCCAGCTCAGGCCCCAGAGCAGGTCGTGCGCGGCATCGCCGCCTGCCACCGGGCGGCGCACCACCTCGACGATGAGATCGCCGCAGCGGAAGAACATCAGCTGGCCCCAATCCTGGTGGGAGCGGTCGAGCGCCAGATCGAGCCCGAGCCGCGCGCCATAGAGAGCGGCGGCGCGCTCGGAATCTTCCGTGGTGATCACGACGTGATCAAGCGCCTCGATCGGCGCGATGTCGGTCGCAACGGACTTGGGGCGCTCGTCGGCGAGCTCGAGGAAGAAAATGCGCACGCCGCGCGTGAGCTCCGTGGCGGCACGCGTGCGCTTCCAGTGCAGCACGGCATCGGATGCGGCATCGCTGCTTTCGACCTCCGCGACCGGATCCGGTCTCAGGGCCACGCGCTCCAGCCGGCGGTGCGTCTTGCTCATGTCTGCGACGCGAAAGCACAGGCTGGCGAGCACGCCCTCCTGATCGTCGAGCAGCGCGCGCATGCGGTCGGCGGCGACACTGAAGCCGCTCGGCGCCATCAATTCGATCGTCATGTTGTCCAATGTGAACAGGACCCGGTCGGCGCCCTCGCCGGAGTTCTGCCAGGCCGGCGCGCGGGCGAGCAGCGTCTGATAGGCCGCTTTGGCCGCACCGATATCCCTGACCAGGACGACGACGTGATCGAGCCCGATGATCATCTTCCCCCCTTTATCGACTCTTAATTGACCTGGAACCCCTGGGCCGAAAGACGGCGTTTGTCCGGGCTTGGCATTGGCCTGTCATGGTCGTATTCCGGCACCATGCTGACCTCAAGCGCTCCGGGCGGCAGATTTGCGAATAATTTCAGCGTCCCTCCGGAGCGGAACCGGTGCTAGAGTAAACGCGCCGGCCGGGACCACAAGCGCATCACGGACAAGCAATGCAGGCTCTCTTCATCGGACAGACCTATATCGACGTCGTCTTCATCACCGACCACATGCCGACCGGCGACGAGAAGCACGTAGCTTCGGACTACGCGGTTTCGTTCGGCGGCAACGCGGTGACGGCGGCGTTCTGCTGCGCCAAGCTCGGCATCGTGCCCGATCTCATCGCAACCGTCGCCAATGACTGGCTGGGGCGCATGTTCCAGGACATGTGCGCGAAATACGCAATCTCGCTGCACGGGCGGAAGGTGAACCAGTCCTCGCTCTCCTTCATCATGCCCAAGGACGGCAAGCGTGCCATCGTCCGCTGCCGCGACGACGAGCACATCCATCCGTTTCCGATGCTCAATCTCGGCGGCTGCCGCGCGCTGCATGTCGACGGCCATCAGCCGGATGCCGCGATCCACTACGCAAAAGTCTGCCGCGAGGCCGGCATCCTGACCTCGCTCGACGGCGGCGGCCTGCGCACCAACACGCATGAGCTCTTGGAGTTCATCGACGTCGCCATCGTCGCCGAGCGGCTGTGCGAGCAGATGGACCTGACGCCGGAGAAGATGCTCGATTACCTCAAGAGCCGCGGCTGCAAGATCGGCGGCGTCACCATGGGCGAGAAGGGCCTCTTCTGGTACGACGAGACCGGGACGGTGCAGGTGATGCCGGCGATGCCGATCCCGCGCGAGCGCGTGATCGACACCAATGGCGCCGGCGACGTCTTCCACGGCGCCTATGTCTATTCCTACCTCGCCCATCCCGGCAAAAGCTGGCGCGAGCATTTTGATTTCGCCCGCGCCGCCTCCACCTTCAAGATCCAGCGCCTCGGCAACGAGGCCGGCCTGCCGACGCTCGTCGACATCGCCAAGGTCAGGCACGAATTCGAGGTCAGGGTCTAGCGTTCGAAGGGTGTGTCATGGGTCGCGTCTTCGTCGCGGGCAGCATCAACATGGATGTGGTGGCAACAGCCGACCGCCATCCACGCGTCGGCGAGACCGTTGCTGGCAAGCAGGTGCTGTATTTTCCGGGTGGCAAGGGCGCGAACCAGGCGGTCGCCGCGTCGCGGCTTGGCGCCAGGACCACGCTGATCGGGCGGCTGGGAAAGGATTCGTTTGGGACCGAGCTGAAGGCTTTCCTTCGCAGTCAGGGCATCGATCTCGGCTACGTGCAGCAGACGGCTGACGCGCACACCGGTACGGCCATCATCACGGTGGCGGAGGCTGACAATACCATCGTCGTCATCCCCGGCGCCAATGCATTGGTCGACGCTGATGACGTCAGCGTCGTGCCGCTGCTGGAGGGCGACGTTGCGGTCAGCCAGTTCGAAATTCCGCTGCCGGCGATTGCCGCGTTCTTCCAGCGGGCACGCGCCGCCGGAGCCACGACGCTGCTCAACCCGGCACCGGCGCAAACCATGCCCGGCGAGCTGCTCGCGCTGGTCGATATCCTCGTGCTGAACGAGACCGAGCTCGGCTTGCTCGCCGGGACCGAGCTCTCCGACGGCAACGAGGCCGCGCGGATCATCGACGTCGCGCGACAACTTCAGGCGCGGCGGGACCAGACCATCTGCGTCACGCTCGGCAAGCGCGGCGTGCTCGCGCTGGCGGGGCGCGAGGAAATTTCGGTGCAGGGGCGCACGGTGAAGGCGGTCGACACTACCGGCGCCGGCGATTGCTTCGTCGGCGCGCTCGCGGCGCAACTGGCTGACGGCGCGACACTGCGCGACGCGCTCACGTTTGCCAACGCGGCCGCTTCGATCAGCGTGCAGCGGATGGGCGCGGGGCCGTCGATGCCGACGGCAAAGGAAGTGGCTGCCGTGATCGACGCAAGCTGATCACGCCAGTGCGCTCTTCAGGTCAAAACTCTCGTCCGCAGCCTGCTCCGGTGTGATCGAGCGGTCCATGGCCTGCAATCGGCGCCCGAACATGTGGTCGCCGGCGCGGTTGATCGACTCGATGCCCAGCAGCGTCTCGCCCTTGTAGCAGAACGCCGAAAACGCCTTGCTCGCGGGGTTGCCGCGCAGCACGACGCGATCGTAACCGGTGGTGAGGCCGGCGATCTGGAGCTTGTCCTCGCCCTGGTCGCTCCAGAACCAGGGATGGCTGTCATAGGGCTTGCTGTCGCCGGTCAGCCGCGCCGCGAGGCAGCGGGCGTGATCGGTGGCGTTCTGCACCGATTCCAGCCGCAGCGAACCGCCGAAGCGCGGGCTTGCGAACAGCGCGCAGTCGCCGATCGCCGAAATATCGGGATCAGCCGTCGCAAGATATTCGTCGACGACGATGCCGGCGGCAACGGGAAGGCCCGCTTCAGCCGCGAGCTCGATGTTCGGCAGCACGCCGACGCCGACCACGACGAGATCGGCGGGCAGATGCCGTCCGTCGCTCAAGGAGACGCCGGTGACCTTGCCGCCTTCGGCTTCGATGGAAGTGGCCTGTACGCCGAGATGGATGCGGATGCCGGCCCCGCGATGCCGCGCCTGAAAATATTCGGAGACCTCCGCCGTCACCGCGCGCGCCATCACGCGCGGGGCGAGCTCGAGCACGTCGACCTCGAGGCCCTTGATCCGCGCGGTGGACGCGAATTCGAGGCCGATGAAGCCGGCGCCGATGACCACGACGCGTGCCTTCGACGGGATGACCTGGCGCAGTGCCTCGCTGTCGTCGAGGATGCGCAAGTATTTCACGTCGGGCAGATTGGCGTTGGGCAGGTCGAGCAGGCGGTTGCGCGCGCCCGTGGCCAGCACGAGGTGACCGTAAGGCAGCGTCTCGCCCGAGGCCAGATGCAGCTTGCGGTCGGCGCGGTCGATCGAGACGGCGCGGCCGGCGATCAGCTCGATCTTCTGGTCCTGGTAAAACTTCTCCGGCCGGAACATCAGGCTCTCCGGCCCGGCCGAGCCCTTGATGTAGGCTTTTGACAGCGGCGGCCGCTGATAGGGCAGATGCGCCTCGTCATTGATCAGGCAGATGCGCTGCGAAAAGCCCGCCTGGCGCAGGGATGCCGCGACCTGATAGCCGCCATGGCCGGCCCCGACGATGATCACCGGACCATCCGTCATTGGACAGCCCACTTCCGCAAGACACGAGCGTGACCCATGTCGTCTCCTCTCTCGCTGATTTTGGTTTGCTGGCCTGACGAGGAGCCGGCGCTCGTGTCCGTTCCTTGGCGAAGGCGGGCCCATTTGAGCCTATCGTTCCGCCCAGCGCAAGAGCGGCGGGCGGGGATTGTCACCCCTCGCCTTCTGCGATTTAGTTGCAGCAACGAACCTTTTGCCGGGGATTCTCAGATGCCAGCTCCTATCTCCCAGCCCGATGATCCCGCCCTGCTGCGGATCGAAGGCCCGATCGCGACCATCACGCTCAACCGCCCTGCCGCGTTCAACTCCATCAACCTGGCGATCGCGCAGAAGCTCGAGCAGCTCGCGGCCTATATCGAAGGCGCGGACGACATCAAGGTCGTTGTCCTCGAAGGCGAAGGCCGCGCCTTCTCGGCCGGCGGCGATCTTCAGACGATCGGGGCAGCCGCCGAAGCAGGCACGGTGGCGCCCGTGGTCGGCGAGCTCTTGAAGCACTATCACGCCTTCATCGAGATCATCCGCCGCATGCCCAAGATCTCGCTGTCCAGCGTCCACGGCTCTGCCGCCGGCGCCGGCATGGGGCTCGCCTTCGTCACCGATCTCTGTATTGCCGCCGACGACGCCAAGTTCACGCCGGCCTATGCCAAGATCGGCGTGTCGCCGGACGGCGGCTCCACGGTCGGCATCGTCGGCACGGTCGGCTCCCGCCGCGCGCTACAAATCTTCCTGTCCGAGGATAATTTTACCGCGCAGCAGGCTTACGAGTGGGGCCTGGTTGCCAAGATCGTTCCCGCCGCTGATCTGAAAGCAGCCACGCAAAAACTCGCCGAGCGTCTCGCGCAAAACCCGCCGGCGGCGATCACCGGCACCAAATCGCTCGTCTACCAGGCCGCGACCACGCCGGTGAAGCAGCAGTTGGATGCCGAGGAGCACAAGATCATCATGGCGATGAACACGGAGGAGTTCCGCGCCGCCGTGAAGAAGTTCACCAGCAAGGGCAAGTAGCTGCCGTGGGGCTGGTCCCTCACTCCTTCTCAGTCTTTGGTCCAGTCCTCTGCATGAAATCGAAGTCGCAGCCCTCGTCGGCCTGCATGATGGTCTCATTGAACAACCAAGCGTAGCCGCGCCGGGCCTCTTCCGGCGCTGCGGCCGGCTTCAACGCGGCGCGGCGCCGCTCGAGTTCGGCGGCATCGACCAACAGCTCAATGCTGCGCTTGGCCACATCGAGGCGGATCATGTCGCCGTTCTGCACCAGCGCGAGTGGCCCGCCGACAGAAGATTCCGGCGTGATGTGCAGCACGATGGTGCCGAACGCGGTGCCGCTCATGCGTGCGTCCGAAATGCGCACCATGTCCTTGGTGCCGGTCCGCGCGAGCTTCTTCGGGATCGGCAGATAGCCCGCCTCGGGCATGCCCGGCGCGCCCTTCGGGCCGGCATTGCGCAGCACCAGCACGTCGTCAGCCGTGACATCGAGGTCGGGATCGTCGACCCGCAGGGTCATGTCCTCGACGGATTCGAAAACCACCGCGCGCCCGGTGTGCTGCAACAGCTTTGGACTGGCGGCCGATTGCTTGATGACCGCACCGCGCGGCGCGAGATTGCCGTGCAGGACGGCAAGACCGCCCTCCTTCTTGATCGGATTGTCGCGCGAACGAATCGCGTCCTGGCCCGGCACGTGCTCCGCATTCGCCACGACGTCGCGTAGCGTCTGGCCGCTGATCGTCCCGGCATCGAGATCGACGAGATCACCGAGCTGCGCCAGCAGTTTCGGCACGCCACCGGCGTGATGGAAATGCTCCATGTAATGTTCGCCGGACGGCTTGAGATCGACCAGCACCGGCACCTCGCGGCCGATCTGGTCGAACACTTCGAGATCGAGCCGGTACGGCGAGCGATGCGCCATCGCGGTCAGATGGATCAGGCCATTGGTCGAGCCGCCAATCGCCTGAAGCACGACCTGCGCGTTCCGGAACGAGGCCGGCGTCAGCAACTCGCTCGGCTTCGGCCCCTTCGTCTTTGCCATCTCGGCGGCGACTTTGCCGCTGGCCTCCGCAAGACGGAAACGTTCGGCGTGCGGCGCCGGGATCGTCGCGCTCATCGGCAGCGACAGGCCCATGGCTTCGATCATGCAGGCCATGGTCGAGGCCGTGCCCATCACCATGCAGGTGCCGACGGACGGCGCGAGGCGGCCGTTGACTGCTTCGATCTCGGCATCGCCCATGTCGCCGGCGCGGTATTTTGCCCACAACCTGCGGCAATCGGTGCAGGCGCCCAGCACTTCCCCCTTGTGATGGCCGACCACCATGGGCCCCACGGGGATGACCACGGTTGGCAGATCGGCGCTGATCGCCGCCATCACCTGCGCAGGAAGAGTCTTGTCGCAGCCGCCGATCACGATCACCGCATCCATCGGCTGGGCGCGGATCATCTCCTCGGTGTCCATCGCCATGAGATTTCGCAAGTACATCGAGGTCGGATGGGCAAAGCTCTCGGCGATCGAGATGGTCGGGAATACGAACGGCATCGCGCCGGACAGCATCACGCCGCGCTTGGCGGCTTCGATGATCTGCGGGACGTTGCCGTGGCAGGGATTGTAGTCGCTATAAGTGTTGGTGATGCCGACGATCGGGCGCTCCAGCGCATCGTCGGAATAGCCCATGGCCTTGATGAACGCCTTGCGCAGGAACAGCGAGAAGCCGGCATCGCCATAGCTCGTCAAACCCTTGCGCAGGCCACTCGTCATCATGCCACTCCTTCCGAGTTGCCATCGTGGTACATTCTCGCCCACGATTGTCAATAAGATTGGCCAATATTGTCGCACTTTCTGGGCTTTGGCGTCTCTTGCTGTGCAGATTATTGACAATCCAAGCCTCCCCTGCTCCACAGGACGAACCGGCCGACCGCCGGGAGGCTAAGGGCATGTCCGACATTCGCACTCCTGAGGCAATTCCGGTCCGGCGCGACGATCCGGACGACGTCGTCGCGCGCCTGGAAGAGGACATCATCTTCGGCCGCCTTGCACCGGGCGCGCGCCTTACCGAGGACGCGCTGATGTCGCGCTACGGCACCTCGCGGCACTTCGTGCGCCAAGCGCTGCTGGATGCGGAGCGGCGCGGCATCATCCGTCGTGAGAAGAATGTCGGCGCCACCGTACGGTTCTACTCGGCCGAGGAAGTCCATCAGATCTACGAGGTGCGGGAGATGCTGACGCGGCAGGCTGCGCTGATGATCCCCCTGCCCGCGCCGCAAGGCCTGATCGACGAACTCTCCGCGTTGCAACGGCAATACTGCGCAAGGGCCGACGCGCAGGATCTGCGCGGCATTCACGAGGCCAACGACGCCTTCCACCTTGCGCTGTTCTCGGCCTGCGGCAATCCCTATCTGGTGCGCTCGCTCCAGGACTACATGAACCTGACGCTGCCGATGCGCGCGAAGAACCTCGCCGATCGCGAGGGCCTCGCACAATCGCGGCGCCAGCACGAACTGATGATCGAGCTGCTCAAGGGCCGCGACAGTTGGGCGCTCGCGCAACTCTGCGTGGATCACATGCAGTTCAGCAAGAAAGATTACCTCAAGCGCATCGCCGATGATGGGGCCGGACTCTAGGTGAGCAAGTACCTGCCACGAACGAGCCGTATACGTCCAAAAAGGAACGCCGCTAGCCGGGGCGCGTTGGAAGGCTCGAGCGAGATTCATGCGCGCGCGTAGCCGGGTGACGATCGATCGGAACATGTCAGCCCAAGGGAGGGCTGGCTACCGCACAGGTTTGAACATAAGGGTCTGCGGAGCGATGCGGGCCGGTTTGTTCTTCGCACTGATTGCAGCGGCCTGGCTCGGCGGACAGGTCCAGGAGTCCCTCGCACAACGGCAACCTTCCGCGTCTCCGAGTGAATCCGGGAAAGCGTCTCCGCGAAAAGAAAGCGCCCCCCGGAAAGAAACGAGACGACCTGCGGACCCATTTACGGTGGGCTTCGTCACCGGTACGCCGCAATGCACTGAATTCGCAATAGCTCAGGACATTGCGACCACACTGGCCAGTGGCCAGGAGACGGGTCCGCATGGCGAAGTCGCTTTGCGGGTCGTGCCAATCGTGGGAAACGGCGGCACCCGCAGCATCCTCGACGTGCTCACTCTGGCAGGTGCCGACGTGGCGATCGCACCTGTTATCCTGGTCGACCGGCTCCGAGAGGCAAAGACGTTCGGAGACATCTCCGATAAGCTTGCCTACATTGCCTCGCTCCATGTCGAAGAGTTCCATCTCCTCGCACGGCCGGAGATCGCAAGCCTGACGGATCTTGCGGGGAAGAGGGTCAATCTTGGCGAGGACGGCAGTGCGGGCGCCGTGCTTGGCCGCGAGGTGCTGAACCGTCTGGGCGTCAAGATCAGCGAATCCAACCTGGGGCCGGACGCCGCGCTGGAGGGGATGCGGAAGGGAGACATCTCGGCCGCCCTGCTGGTCTCAGGAAAACCAGTCAGCTTCCTCGCATGGGCCGGGCAGGCCAAGGGCATTCACTTCTTGCCCATCCCCTATTCCAACGAGCTGCTGCAGCAAAACTATCTGCCATCGACGCTTCGCCACGAGGATTACCCAGATCTCATCGGGGTCAATGCAGCTGTGGACACGATCGCGATCAAATCCGCTCTGTTCGCCTACAACTGGCCGCCACGCAGCGAACGGTTTCGGCTGCTGGAATTGTTCGTCCAGACACTGTTCACGCGTTTTCCTGAATTTCTCGGCGACGCACATCACCCCAAATGGCGCGAGGTCAACCTGGCCGCGCTCCTCCCTGGATGGCAACGATTCCGACCGGCAGAGCGCTGGCTCCAGCAGCAATCCGGCGGCGAGGCCGCGCTTCGCAAGGCGTTCGGCCGGTTCCTCGAGGGAAAGCCAACCGCCAATCCGCCAGACCGCGAAGAATTGTTCCGGGATTTCCTGCGCTGGCGAGAACGCAATCCGGATAAGTGAGCAAAATTTGGCAGGCAAATTTCGGGAGGTGTCGATGCGCAACGCGCTTGTGAGCACAGCCTTGGCTGCGTTGCTCGCCTTGATCGCCGACGTGAGGCATCCTGCAGCGCAATTTGCTCCCTTCTTTCCGCCAGCGCCGCAGACGTTCGCACCGACCACCGCGCCGCCGGCCGACACGACCGAGCAAACCAGGACAGCCCCTCACCGAAGCAGCAAGGCGGATAGGAAGCACGAAGAGAAGCACGAAGTCGTTCGTCGGCCGCCAAATCAGCGGAAGGTCGCCGAAAAAAACGGATACAAGCGGGTCAGCGATCTCGTGAATTTCCCGAAGTTCTTTCCGGGCCTCGGCATCATCTTCGTCAAGCCCGACGCTTTACCGCTGGGGCCGTTCCTGTGCTTCGATCGCAGGGATCGCTTGGTGGCGACCGTGTACATGGTCCCGAACAAGGACATCGAAGATCGCAAGTCATTGGACGGGGCGGGGTCCGCGGCACCGGTTGATCATGTCAGCCTCTACTTCAACGCGGGTCACCCCGGCGTGGATGTGCCGCATTACCATGTGGTGCTCTGGCACGTGACCAAGAAACAGGAAGCGCGGGTTGCAAAATGACGTGGGCCAGCTCATGCGATCACACGGGCTCCGCCTTGTTCGAGCACGTCACGAACGATTTGCCCGCGGCGCTCGCGGACATGCGTTGATCGGCTACAATTGCCCGCCTTGAGCCGCAGCCGGGCGCTTGGTCCGACTGCAGCAAATGTCAGGCATGGGAAACCCGTCTACCGCTTATTCCAGTCGATGATCCGGCTCGCGTCGCCGTCAAACTCGTTGCTGCAGAAGGCGCCGCCTTGATAGTGATCACCGATCGGATCCGGCTTGAGCTTGGCCTGCTCGGCCATTGCGTGCGCCACATGATCCTCAGAGCGGCCAGTGGGGCGATAGCCGAACTCGTAGGCGCGGTGGTTGTCCCACCAGGCGCGCTCGTTCAGGGACACGCCGTAGAAGATCTCGAAATGGATGTCGGGATGCTCGAGCCCGATCTGGCAGAGCTGCACGAGGTCGTCGGGCTTGAGCCAGATCGCGAGCCGGCGATGGTCGAGCGGCATGTCGCCGAAATTGCCTATGCGCAGGCAAGTCACCTTCAGCCCGTGCTTGTCGGCGTAGAGCGCGCCGACGGCCTCGCCGAACACCTTGCTGACGCCATAGCGGCCGTCGGGGCGCGGGGTGACGTCGGTACCGATCTTGTGGTGGCGCGGATAGAAGCCTACGGCATGGTTCGACGAGGCAAACACCACGCGCTTGACGCCCTTGCGGTACGCGGCCTCGAACAGATTGTAGCAACCGATGATGTTGGCCTGCAGGATGCCGTCCCAGGGGCCTTCGACCGAATAGCCGCCGAAATGGATGATGCCGTCGACGCCCTCGCAGATCGCCTCGACCTGCGAAATGTCGGAGAGGTCGGCGGCCTTGAACTGCTCATTCGGGCCGAGATCGGCAGGCTTGCGGATGTCACTGAGCAGCAGGTCCGGGTAGATCGGCGGCAGCAATTTCCGCAGCCGCGTACCAATCCCGCCCGAAGCTCCCGTCATCAAAATGCGCGGCATGTCGTTCCTCGTATGTAGCGACCGATTTGCGGCCGTAGATATCTGATGCTAGCAGACTTGCACAGAGGGAACGCAACAACGAGACCTGCACATGAACGATGCATCGTCCCACACACAAGGCTGGCGGCCGGCGACCTATTACCCCGATCCGGCAATACGTGCACTCGATCCCCGCTTCGAAAAATACTGGCTAAAACTTTCGGCGGTGGAGCGGCTGGCGACCGGCCTGCGCTGGGCCGAGGGGCCGGTGTGGTTCGGCGACGGGCGCTACCTCTTGTGCAGCGACATCCCGAACCAGCGCATCATCAAATGGGAGGAGGAAACCGGCACCGTCAGCGTGTTCCGGAAACCCTCGAATTTCGCCAATGGCAACACCAGGGATCGCCAGGGCCGGCTCGTCACCTGCGAGCATGGCGGCCGCCGTGTGACCCGCACCGAATATGACGGCACCATCACCGTGCTGATGGATTCGTTCAATGGCAAGCGGCTGAACTCGCCGAACGACGTCGTGGTGAAGTCCGACGGCTCGATCTGGTTCACCGATCCGACCTTCGGCCTGCTCGGTAATTACGAGGGCTACAAGGCCGAGCCCGAGATCGAACCGAACGTCTACCGGCTCGATCCTGCGAGCGGCAAGGCGACCATCGTCGCAGAAGGCGTGCTCGGACCGAACGGGCTGTGCTTCTCGCCGGACGAGAAGATTCTGTACGTCGTGGAATCGCGCGGCGTGCCGAATCGAAAGATTCTCGCCTATGACGTCGCGGCGGACGGCACCACGGTCGCCAACAAGCGCGTCCACATCGATGCAGGTCCCGGCACGCCGGACGGCATGCGCTGCGACATCGACGGCAATCTCTGGTGCGGTTGGGGCATGGGGGATCCCGAGCTCGACGGCGTGGTCGTGTTCGCGCCTGACGGCGTCATGATCGGCCGCATCGCGCTGCCCGAGCGCTGCGCCAATCTCTGCTTCGGCGGCGTCAAGCGCAACCGCCTGTTCATGGCGGCGAGCCAGTCGATCTACGCGTTGTACGTGAACACGCAAGGTGCGCTCGGGGGATAGGTGCTCCGGTCGTCATTGCGAGCCAACGGGTCCGCGCGCAGCGCGGCCCGATGACAGGCTCCGCGAAGCAATCCAGACTGTTTCCCCGGAGACGGCCTGGATTGCTTCGTCGCAAGGGCTCCTCCCAATGACGGAAACGAAATACGCCGGAGCGGTTTCCCGCTCCGGCGTCAAATTTGGTTCAGACGATAAAGGTTACGCCGCGTTGAAGCCGGCGACGGCCTTCACTTCGAGGAAGTCTTCCAGGCCGTACTTGCCCCACTCACGGCCGTTGCCGGACTGCTTGTAGCCGCCGAACGGCGCGGTGCGGTCGTTCGGCACGCCCTGAAGGTTGACGTTGCCGGCGCGGATCTGACGCGCCACCCGCTTGGCGTCCTCGACGGTCGCGCCCGAGACGTAGCCGGCAAGACCATATGGCGTGTCGTTGGCGATCTTCACCGCATCCGCCTCGTCCTTGGCGCCGATGATGGTCAGCACCGGTCCGAAGATTTCCTCACGGGCGATCGTCATGTCGCTGGTGACGTCGGCGAAGATGGTCGGGCGGACATAGAAGCCCTTGTTGACGCCTTCGGGCAGGCCCGGGCCGCCGGCAACGAGCGTCGCGCCCTCGTCGATGCCCTTCTTGATCAGCGCCTGGATCTTGTCCCACTGGCCGCGGTTGACGACCGGACCGATGGTGGTGCCTTCGGCGCGGGGATCGCCTGCCTTGGTCTTGTCGGCGACAGCCTTCGCGATCGCGGCGACTTCCTTCATCTTCGACAGCGGCACGATCATGCGCGAGGGCGCGTTGCAGGACTGGCCGGAGTTGTTGAACATATGCATCACGCCGCCGGTCACCGCCTTCTGCAGGTCGGCGCCTTCGAGGATGACGTTCGGCGACTTGCCGCCGAGCTCCTGGCTGACGCGCTTGACGGTCGGAGCTGCGCGTTTCGCCACGTCGATGCCGGCGCGGGTCGAGCCGGTGAACGAGATCATGTCGATATCGGGGTGCTCGCTCATGGCGGCGCCGACCTCGGGGCCGAGGCCGTTGACGAGATTGAACACACCCTTCGGCACGCCCGCTTCATGCAGGATCTCCGCGAAGATCAGCGCCGAGGTCGGTGTGAACTCCGACGGCTTCAGGATCATGGTGCAGCCGGCGGCGAGCGCAGGCGCAACCTTGCAGGCGATCTGGTTCAGCGGCCAGTTCCAGGGCGTGATCATGCCGACCACGCCGATCGGCTCGCGCAGCACCATGGCGGTGCCGACCGGCTCCTCGAAATGGTAGTTCTTGAGCACGTCGAGCGTGGTCATGAGATGGCCGAGGCCGGCGCCGGCCTGGAGCTTCTCTGCCATCGGCAGCGGCGCGCCCATCTCGTCAGAGACGGCGGCGCCGATCTCCTTGAGGCGGCCCTTGTAGATCTCAATGATTTTCGTGAGCAGCGCGACGCGCTCCTCGCGGCTGGTTTGGGAGAACGTTACAAAGGCGCGCTTGGCGGCGGCAACGGCCTTGTCGACGTCGGCCTTGGAGCCCAGCGCAACCTCGTACATCGCCTCTTCCGTCGCCGGATTGACCACGGCGGTGGACTTCTTGACGGCGGGATCGACCCAGGCGCCGTCGATATAGAATTGCATGCGATTGACCATCGTTAACCTCTTCTTGGGGGCTTGGAGGGGGCGTTTCGGCAGGCATCCTTGCACGAAAGCGCCGGCAATTGAACCCGCCATATGCGGGGCCAGCGTTGCGGCGGACTGAGGCTATATGAGCCGGCGGTGGGAACGTGGCAAGGTTCTCTCGATCGTCCATTCCGGGGCGGCTCGAAGAGCCGAACCCGGAATCTCGAGATTCCCCGGTGCGCAATTGCGCACCTGAGGTTCGCGCTAACGTGCGCCCCGGAATGACAGCGGAGTCAACTCAACTATACCGCCATCTTCCGGTGCAGCACCGGTGCGCCGGTGGTGAGGCTTTCGGCCGCATCGATGATGGCGTTGGCATCGATGCCGTGGTGCCGGTAGAGGTCGGCGATCGTGCCGGTCTGACCGAACTGCTCGACGCCGAGTGCCTCGACGCGGTGGCCGCGGACGCTGCCGAGCCAGCCGAGCGCGGCGGGATGGCCGTCGATCACGGTCACGATGCCGCAGTCGCGCGGCAACGGCGCCAGCAGTTTCTCGATGTGGCTGAGATGCTGCACGCCGCGGCGGTCGCGCCGCAATCTTCGCGCGGCGGTCCAGCCAGCGTGGAGACGGTCGGCCGAGGTGATCGCGAGCAGGCCTACATCGCGGCGACTCTCGCCGATGAAGCCGGTCGCCTCGATCGCTTCCGGCGCGACTGCGCCGGTATAGGCGATCACGACTTCGGCATTCGGCCCCGGTTTGCGCAGCCAATAGGCGCCCTCGGTGATGCCCTGCCTCAGCTCCGGAGTCATGATGCGCTGCGCCTGCTCGATGCTGCGCGTCGACAGCCGCAAATAGATCGAGCCGCCCTCGCCGGCCTCGCGCTGCATGTGCTCAAAACCGAAAGCCATGATGACCGCGAGCTCGTCGACGAAGGCCGGCTCGAATGAGGCGAGCCCATCCTGCGCCATCCCAATCAACGGCGTTGCGATCGACTGGTGTGCGCCCCCTTCGGGCGCAAGCGTGATGCCCGATGGCGTTGCCGCCACCATGAAGCGCGCATCCTGATAACAGGCATAGTTCAGCGCATCGAGACCGCGCTCGATGAAGGGATCGTAGAGCGTGCCGACCGGCAGCAGCCGCTCGCCGTTGATCTGATGCGACAGGCCGAGCGCCGAGAGCATGATGAACAGGTTCATCTCGGCGATGCCGAGCTCGAGATGCTGCCCCTTGGGGGAAGCATCCCAATTATAGGTCGAAGGAATTTTCTCGCTGCGGAATAAGTCCGCCTTCTCCGCGCGGGCGAACAGGCCGCGGCGATTGACCCAGGGGCCAAGATTGGTCGAGACGGTCACGTCAGGCGAGGTCGTGACGATGCGCTTCGCGAGCTCGCTGTCGCTGCGCGCGATCTCGTTCAGCACGAGACCAAAGCCCTGCTGGGTCGACATCTGCGGTGACGGCTTGAACGCGAGCTGCTGAGGCACCTCGACCACGGGTGCGCTCAAGCGACGGCCATCCTGGTTGAACGGCACCCGCGCCAGAAAAGCTTCGAGTTCGGCCGGGTCTTGCGCGAGCCCCTCGAACTTGTCCCATTCATGCCCGGGCCGGATGTTCTGGCTGTCGCGAAACTTCTCCATCTGCGCGACCGTCATCAGCCCCGCGTGGTTGTCCTTGTGACCCTGGAACGGCAGGCCGACGCCCTTGATGGTGTAGGCGATGAAGCAGACCGGGTGATCGTGGTCGATGGACTCGAACGCCTCCAGCATGCTCGCCATGTCGTGGCCGCCGAGATTCGACATCAGCGCCAAGAGCTCGTCGTCGCTGCGCTTGTCAATCAGCTTGGTGATCGGGCCCTGGTCGCCGATCTCATCGTGCAGATGCTTGCGGAACGCCGCGCCGCCCTGAAAACACAGCGCTGCATAGAGCGCGTTCGGACAATTATCGATCCAGCGCTTCAACGCCTCGCCACCCGGCTCGGCAAAGGCCTCGCGCATTAGCCGGCCATATTTCACGATCACCACGTCCCAGCCGAAATTGCGGAACATGGTCTCGAACTTTTCCCAGAGCCCTTCGCGCACGACGGCATCGAGCGACTGCCTGTTATAGTCGACCACCCACCAGGTGTTGCGCAGGCCGTGCTTCCAGCCTTCTGCAAGGGCTTCGAAGATGTTGCCCTCGTCCATCTCGGCATCGCCGACCAGCGCAATCATCCGCCCTTCGCGGCGATCCTTCATCCAGCCATGCGCCTTAACGTAATCCTGCACCAGCGAGGCGAACAGCGTCTGCGCGACGCCGAGGCCGACCGAGCCGGTGGAGAAATCGACGTCGTCGACATCCTTGGTGCGTGAGGGATAGGACTGCGCGCCCTTGAAGCCGCGAAAATTCTCCAGCTTCTCGCGGGTCTGCCGGCCGAACAGATATTGGATGGCATGGAACACCGGGCTCGCATGCGGCTTCACTGCGACGCGATCCTCAGGTCTCAGCACGCTGAAATACAGGGCCGACATGATGGTGGCGAGCGAGGCGGATGAGGCTTGGTGGCCGCCGACCTTGAGGCCGTCCCCGCTCGGGCGGATGTGGTTGGCGTGGTGGATGGTCCAAGACGAGAGCCACAGCGCTTTGCGGCTAAGGGCGGTCAGGATGTCGAGGCGGGCGGAATCAACGGGCATGGCAATGCTCCCGGAAACAGGTCGGCCGATGATACGCCTGCCGGCCGCGCCAGACTTCTCAATTTTTCGCGCCATACCCGCTTGTCTTGGGATACTTTACCAACGGAAGGCCAAATATACAGGTTTGATCCCAATGCCCGAGCTCGACACCATCGATCGAAAAATCCTCGCGCTGCTCCAGACCGACAGCCGCATGACCATGCAGGAGCTTGCCGACAAGGTCGGGCTCTCGGTCTCGCCCTGCCACCGCCGCGTCAAGCTTCTGGAGGAACGCGGCGTCATCTCGCGCTACGTTGCGACCGTCGACCAGAAGGCGCTGGGGCTACACGTCAGCGTCTTCATCTCGATCAAGCTGGCGCGGCAGAAGGAGGAAGACCTCAACCGCTTCGCCCGCGCGATCTCGAAATGGGACGAGGTGCTGGAATGCTATCTGATGACCGGCAATCGCGACTATCTGCTGCGCGTGGTGGCCGCCGACCTCGCCTCCTACGAGACGTTCCTGAAGACCAAGCTGACCCGGCTCGACGGCATCGCTTCGATCGAATCGAGCTTTGCGCTGAGCCAAGTGAAGTATTCGATTGCGCTGCCGGTGTAGCGTATCACCGCCACGGCTGCACGATGATCTTGGTGTGCGCCTCGGGATTGGCAAGATCGGCGAACGCTTTTGCGACGCCGTCTATACCGACCTCCGCGGTCACCATCGCCGCCGCATCCACCTGCCCTTCCGCGATGAGACGCAGCGACGCTGCGAACTCGTCCGGGGTGTAGCCGAGCACGTACTGGACGTTGAGCTCCTTCATGATGCCTAGCATCGGCTCGCTTTTGTCGGTTTCCATGCAGACGCCGACCACGACAACGCGCGCATCGCGCGGCGCGCCTTCGAACACCTGCTGTAACAGGCCGGGCACGCCGACAGCGGCACCTCGCCGCCACGGATATTGGCTTTTGCGACGGCATGGACGCCGACGGCGAGCGGCTCGGTCAGCGCAGCATGTTCCGGCGCAAGGCCGTTTGGCACTTCGAGCAGCAGCGGCTCGCTGAGCAGCATCGCCTCGGCATAGCCGCCGATATTGTCGTTGGAATAGCCGATGCCCTCAATGCCCTGCGGCGTCACCAGGGCCGGCAGCGAGCAGACCCGCGTCCCCGGCCTAAGCTTGCGTTCGGTGCCCGGTCCGTAGTCGACGATCTCGCAGCAGAACTCATGACCGAACACGACGTCGCGGCTGAGATCCATCGGCTTGCGGCCGGTCTTCCGCGCCATCTCCACCATGCGATGGGCGTGCTGGCGTGCGTGCAGATCGGACCCGCAAATGCCGCAGGCGAGCGTCTTGACCAGAACCTGGCCGGGACCCGGCGTCGGCTCCGCCATCCGGTCGACAACAATCTCACCGTTCCTGAAAATCGCAGCGCGCATCCGGCTCCTCCCGTGGTGTTGGAGCCATTGGTACCACGACGCGCGACGCGCGATCTTGCCTCAGGGGTTCGGGGAGCGCTCTTCCAGCACCAGGAGTTGGGCGCGGCGCACCCGCTCGCGATGGGCGATGTAAAGGCCGCTCGCGACGATGAAGGCCGCGCCCACGATGGTCCAGAGGTCAGGCACCTCACCGAAGATGAAGAAGCCCAGAATGCTGACCCAGAGCAGCTGGGTGTAGGAGAACGGCGCCAGCACCGAGGCATCGCCATAGCGATAGGCCAGCACGATGATCCACTGGCCGACGGTAGAGGCAACTCCGATCACGATGCCAAGCCCGATCGCGGTCCAGCTCGGCGTGACCCAGACGAACGGCACCATCACGGAAAGGATCGCAACGCCCGTCAGCGCCGAGTAAGCCATGGTGGTGAGAACCGCCTCGCGACCGCTCATCATGCGCGTCAGGATCAGCGCGGCAGCCCAGCAGAACGCCGAGATGATCGGGAAGAACGCCGCGGCATGAAATGCGCTGGAGCCCGGGCGCAGGATGATCATCACGCCGGTCAGGCCGATCGCGGTGGCGATCCAGCGGCGCAATCCGACCTTCTCGCTCAGGAAGATGATCGACAGCGCGGTGACGAACAGCGGTGAGACGAAGCCGGTGGCGGAGGCTTCCGCAATGGGGAGGAAGCGGAGACCGGTGATGAAGAACAGGGAGGAGCCGAGCAGCGCGGCGCCGCGCATCAATTGCAAGCCGAGGCGCTCGGTGCGCATCGCATGCAGCGGCGAGCCCGGCAGCATCACCGGCGTGAACATCAGCGCGAAGGTGACGAAGCGGATCCAGGTGATCTCGATCGACGGCAGGCTGGTCGAGAGATATTTCGCGGTGACGTCGGATGTGCCGAGAAACACCGTCGACAGCAACACCAGCGCAATGCCTTTGAAGGGATGATCGACGCGCGCGGGCGCGCGGCGAACTTCCTGCTTCTTCTCCGGCACGGGCATGGGAATATTGTCGAGCCTTGCGGCTGCGGCGGGCGGCGGTGTCACGGCTGGAACCCGGGAAAATGCGAATCGAGAACGCTCGTAAAAAACGACAAATGCGCCGCGCCCGCAACTTCCGAAAACAGGATGCCGATATGCGCTGACGCCCGCGCGCGTCAATACTCCATTAATAATGAGCGTTTGTGCATTACAACATGGGCAGGCTGCGCGGCTTCGGCCCGCGCGGAAACGCCGCATCGAGCGCCGCAATCTCGTCTTTCGTCAGCACGAGATCGCCGGCAGCCGCATTTTCGCCGGCATGTTCCGCGGACGAGGCTTTCGGAATCGCGAACACCGTAGTTGCACGGGTGAGGAAGCTTAGTGCGACCTGACGCGGCGTCACGCCACGCGCCTCCGCAATGCGCCCGAGCACGGCACCACCCTTGCTGCGCGCGTCCGGGAAATCGTCATGACCAAACGGCGAATAGGCGACCACGGCGACACCATGCCGCTCACACCAGGGAATCACGGCATGCTCGATCGCGCGTTCCTTGAGATGATAGAGCACCTGATTGCATGCGATCCGCCCCTCGCCCGCAACCTCGAGTATTTCGTCAAGATCCCCGGCGTCGAAATTGGAGACGCCCCAGGACTTGATCTTGCCGGTCTTCACCAGCTCTTCGAACGCGGCGACGGTGTCCTCGAGCGAATAGGAGCCGCGCCAGTGCAACAGATAGCAGTCGAGCCGATCGGTCTTCAGCCGTTTCAGCGAACGCTCACACGCCGTGATCGTGCCGCGGCGCGAGGCGTTGCTCGGCAGCACTTTTGAGACGAGGAACACTTCATCGCGACGGCCCGCAATCGCCTCCGCAATGACGAGCTCGGCATCGCCATACATCTCGGCGGTGTCGATGTGGGTCATGCCGAGATCGAGCCCGCGCTGAAGCGCGGCAATGGTGCGGTTGCGGTCGCCACGGTCGAGATACCAGGTGCCCTGTCCGATGACGGAGACGTTGGCGCCGGTCGTGCCGAACGAGTTTAATTTCATCTGCAATCCTCATCTCCGCTGCCTATGTCGTCCTGGCGAAAGCCATTACCACAGGGAGATGTTGTTACAGAAGACGGTGGCGACAGTTCTGTTCCGCGCGCGATGAGATGGGAGCAGCGCGCCGCTACCCCGCCGCCCCCGCAAGCTTGCCCTGCTTCGCCGGCACTTCCGTCGTTGCAATCAACCGCTTCAGCTCGGGGATGCAGGAGCCGCAATTGGTGCCGGCCTTGAGCTTGCCGCCAATCTCGGCCGCGGTGCGCGCCCCGGCGGCGATGGTGTCGCAGATGGTGCCGCGGCCGACGCCGAAGCAGGCGCAGACGATCGGCCCGGTCGAGGCCGCGCCCTCCGTCGACTTGCCTGCCAGCAGCATGCGGCGCTGCTCGTCGGTGACGTGATCGGAGGCAAAGGCATTTCTGACCACTTCCCAATCGCCGGCATCATGCCCGGGGCCGACGAACAGGCAGGCCTCGATGCGATCGCCCGCGAACGAGGCTGCGCGATAGATGCCGCCGCCGAAATCGCGATATTCGGCAACGTCCTCGCCGGCGACGCCGTCGAGCCAGGCCGGCCAGCGCGATAGATCCGCATTGTCGGCGAACAGATAGCCGAAACCGCCGGGGACCGTGACGCGGGTCCACAACAGGTTCGGCGGCAGATCGAGCTGCTGTCGCGACAGCGCAAAGCCGCGAAAGACGTATTCGTAAGGCGCGATCGCGACTGGGGTCGCCTTGGACTCGGGCTGTCCGGAGAACGGATCCGTGAACGGCTGCACCAACGCCCCGACGCGGCCATGCGAGGCATTCATCGCGCTCCAGTGGATCGGAACAAACAGCGTGCCGCGCTGCTGGCGTTCTGTGACAGCGACCTTCAGAATGCACTGGCCGTAATCAGTGCTGACGCGGGCATAGCCGTCATCGACGATGCCGTATTTGCTGGCGTCGTCCGGGTGGATCTCGACAAACGGCTCGGGCAGATGCGCGCCGAGCCGCTGGCTGAGGCCCGTGCGCGTCATGGTGTGCCACTGGTCGCGGATGCGTCCGGTATTGAGCCTCAGGGGACGCGAGGCGCCGGTCTCGCTGCGCAACGCCGGCACTTCCGGCGCGACGAAGCGGCCCTTGCCGTCATTGGTGAAGAAGCCGCCATTCGCGAAGAAGCGCGCGCCGGGCGCCTCGCCTTGGCGCGCCGGCCACTGCACCGGCTTGAGGGCATCGAAAGCGTCGTCCGACAGCGAGGTCAGGGCGCCGATGTCGAAATCACGGCTGCCGTCGTTCTCGAAGGCCGAGAGCGCCGCGTGCTCGCGAAAAATCTCGGCGGCCGATTTGTAGTTGAAGCTGTCGCCGAAGCCGAGACGTTTTGCGGTCTCGCTCAGGATCCACCAATCGGGGCGCGCCTCGCCGGGCGCCGGCAGGAACGAGCGCTGGCGCGAGATGCGGCGTTCGGAGTTGGTCACCGTGCCCGACTTCTCGCCCCAGGCGAGCGCCGGCAACAGCACATGCGGACCCGCCTCAACCGTGTCGTTGGAAAGCACGTTCTCGGAGACCACGAACAGCTCGAGCTTCTTCAGCGCCTCGCGCACGAAGTCGGCATCGGGCAGCGACACCGCGGGATTGGTGCCCATCACCCAAAGCGCCTTGACCTCGCCGCAGTCGATCGCCTCGAACAATTGCACTGCCTTCAATCCTTCATGGGTGGCGATGCGCGGCGCCTTCCAGAACCGTCTGACACGATCGATGTCGGGCGGCGTGAAGCCCATATGGGCGGCAAGCATATTGGCGAGGCCGCCGACCTCGCGGCCGCCCATGGCGTTGGGCTGGCCGGTGAGCGAGAACGGCGAAGCGCCCGGCTTGCCAATGCGTCCCGTCGCAAGATGGCAGTTCAGGATCGCGTTGACCTTGTCGGTGCCCTGCGCCGACTGGTTGACGCCCTGCGAATAGAGCGTGACGACGCGCGGCGTGTCGCGGAACATCTGAAAGAAGGCCGCAACATCCTGTTCGGAGAGGCCCGTGGCCAGCGCGGTCGCAGTGACGCTGCCAGCAATGTTGCGCGCGCGAGCCAGCGCATCGTCGAAACCCGAGGTGTTGTTCGCGATGTAGTTCTGATCCAGCGCGCCGTTGTCGGCGAGATGGATGAACAAGCCGGAAAACAGCGCGGTGTCGGTTCCGGGCTTGAGGCCGAGGAACAGATCGACGTCATCAGCGGTGTCGGTGCGGCGCGGATCGATCACGATCATCCGCGCACCACGCTCCTGCCGGTTCTTCAGCATGCGCTGGAACAGCACGGGATGGCACCAGGCCGCATTCGATCCGACGAAGACCAGCAGGTCAGCCTGGTCGAGATCCTCGTAGCAGCCGGGCACAGTGTCGGCGCCGAAGGCGCGGCGATGACCGGCGACCGAGGACGACATGCACAGCCGCGAATTGGTGTCGACATTGGCGGTGCCCACAAAGCCCTTCATCAGCTTGTTGGCGACGTAATAGTCCTCGGTAAGCAATTGGCCGGAGAGATAGAACGCGACTGCGTCGGTGCCGTCGCGCGCCACGATGTGCTGCATGCGGTGGGCGACGTGATCGAGCGCATCGCTCCAGGCGACGCGCTCGAGCACGCCCTTGCAGCGGATCATCGGATAGAGCAGACGGCTTTCGAGGCCGACGGTCTCGCCCAGCGCCGAGCCCTTCGAGCACAGCCGGCCGAAATTGGCGGGATGCTCGGGGTCGCCCGCGATAGCCGCGCCGCCCTTGCCGTCCGGCGTCGCCAACACGCCGCAGCCGACGCCGCAATAGGGACAGGTCGTCTTGGTCGTGCGGAGCGCGGGATCGATCGCCGTCATATCGAACTGCCTTATCAAGCCGCCTTGTCAAGCCGCCTTGGAGGGACGCGCTAGCGCGCGGCCGAACATCATGTCGGTGCGGATCGCCGCCACCTTGTCGCGATTGCGGATCAGTTCGAGATACCAGAGCGCATCGACGGTATCGCCGATCAGCACGGCACCGGTGAGCCGGCCGTCAGCAATGACGAGCTTCTTGTAGGTGCCGCGCCTGCGGTCGGTGAGCACGAGGCTCTCGCTGCCCTCGCCGCCCATGAAGTCGCCGGCCGAGAACACGCCGACGCCAGAGACTTTCAGATTGGTCGAGACCACACTGCCCTGGTAGGCGGCCGGACGGCCGGCCAGATGCCGCGCCAGCACCCGCGCCTGCTCGTAAGCCGGCTCGACCAGGCCATAGCAGATGCCGCGATGCTCGGCGCATTCGCCCAGCGCGAAGATGTCGGGCGAAGCCGTCTGCATCACATCGTTGACGACGACGCCGCGGTTGACAGCGATGCCGGCGTCCTCGGCCAGTGCAACGTTCGGCTTGATGCCGGCGGCGAAGATCACGGCGTCGGCCTCGATACGGCTGCCATCGGCAAGCTCGACGGCCTCGACACGGCCCTCGCCATGAATGCGGGCGGTCGAGGCATTGAGCAGGATCCGGATGCCCTTGCGCTCGACCAGCGTCTTGAGCAGATCGGCGGCCGGCCCATCGAGCTGGCGCTCCATCAGCCGGTCCATCAGATGCAGCAGCGTCACCGGCGCGCCGGCCTTGGCAAGTCCATACGCCGCTTCGAGACCGAGCAGGCCGCCGCCGACCACGATGACGCGCTTCTTCGCCGCAGCTAGCGTCAGCAACAGATCGACGTCGCGCGTATCGCGGAAAGTGTGCACGCCGGCTAAATCGGCGCCCGGCACGTTAAGCCGCAGCGGCGTCGAGCCGGTGGCGAGCACCAGCTTGGAATATTCCATGCTCTCCTCACCGGCGATCTTGAGCTCGCGGCGGCCGGTATCAATCTCGGTGACCCGATAACCGTAGCGCACCGTGACGCCGCGATGGCGCCACCAATCGGCCGGCCGGAGCTCGATCTCGTGCGAGCCGGTCTCGCCAGCCAGCACGGATGAGAGCAGCACGCGGTTGTAAGCGAGCCGCGGCTCTTCGCCGATGACGGCGACCGCGTAGCGGCCGAGCGCGGTCTTGGCGAGCTCATCGACCAGTCGCGCGGCCGCCATACCGTTACCGACAATGACGAGCGGTTCACTCATGGCAATTCCCTATTCCATAGCCTGCGGTGGAGCTTCTCCCCGCGTACGGGGAGAAGCGAGCTTCGTACCGAGTGTCACACTCTTGCTTCCGCAAGGCTCGACGCGCCTTCACCCTGCGGGCTGCGACGCAGGTAGAACCACCAGGTCAGAGCGAGGCAGGAGGCGTAGAAGGCGAGATAGATCGCGAGCGCGAGCTGCGGTCCGCCGGTCAGGGCGATCGACTTGCCGAAGCCGGTCGGGATCAGGTAGCCGCCGACCGCGCCGATCGCACCGATGAAGCCGACCGCCGCGCCGCTCTCGATGCTCGCCGTCTTCAGCGCGAGTGCGCGCGCCGTATCACCCTTGCCGCGCACCTTGAACAGATTCTCCTCGCGAAAGATCGAAGGGATCATGCGATAGGTCGAGCCGTTGCCGATGCCCGTCGTCACGAACAGGATCAGGAACATCGACAGGAAGCCGATGAAATCCTTCTGTCCCACGAAGTAGAGCACGCCAACCGTGGCGCCCGCCATCATGATGAAGTTCCAGAAGGTGATGATCGAGCCGCCGATCTTGTCGGCAAGCCAGCCGCCGAGCGGGCGCGAGAGCGAGCCGACCAGCGGTCCCATGAACGCGATCGAGATCGTCACGGCCGGGAATTGCGTCTTGATCAGCAGCGGGAACGCGGCGGAGTAGCCGATGAAGGATCCGAACGTGCCGATATAGAGGTACGCCATGATCCAGGTGTGCTTGCGCTTGACGATCGCGAGCTGGTTCTTCACCGACGATTTCGCCGAGGTCAGATTGTTCATGAAGAACACGGCGCCGAACACCGCGATCGCGATCGGCAGCACCCACATCAGGCCGGCGTTCTGGAGGAAGACGCCGTCGACGGGCGTGGCCTGGAACAGGTTGATGACCGCGAGCGTCATCAAGATCGGGGTCAAGAGCTGCACGCTGGAGACGCCGATATTGCCGCCGGCGGCGTTGAGGCCGAGCGCCCATCCCTTCATCCGGTCGGGGAAGAAGAAGGAGATGTTGGTCATGCTGGAGGCGAAATTGCCACCGCCAAGGCCCGCGGCCGAGGCAACCAGCAGCATCAGCCAGAACGGCGTGTCGGGTTGGCTCACGAAATAGGCAAGCGACAGCGTCGGAATAAACAGGATCGCTGCACTGAAGACGGTCCAGTTGCGGCCCCCGAAGGTCGTCACGGCAAATGTGTAGGGGAAGCGCATCAGGGCGCCGATCAGGCCCGGCACGGCGACGAGCTGGAACAGCTGGTCGGTGGTGTAGTGGAAGCCCGCCTGCGGCAGCTTGGTGGCGACGATGCTCCAGATCAGCCAGACCGAGAAGCCGATATGCTCGGCCACGATCGACCAGATCAGGTTGCGTCGCGCGATGGTCTTGCCAGTCGTATTCCAGAACGCCTCATCTTCGGGGCGCCAGTCTGAAATCCAGGTTGGATTCTTCGTCATTGAGTATCCCTTCTAGGCTCACCGCTGCGTCGTTGCAGGCTCAGCCTCCGGCCACGGAGGCACGCTCCGAGGCGTCACCCCGGTGGCGAGTTCACGATGCTGATTGATGATGTTGAGGGACGTCGTCGTTGGCGTCGCGCAATCACATTTCAATTTCCGTGCCAGTTGCGCGCACGCTGGAAATATAGGGATTTCAGTACGTTATTCGTATTGCCCGAATTTCTTGCAAGGCCTTTCCGCACGCTAAATTTGCGATTCGCTCAATCCTTGTGCGACGCACAAGGATTGAGCGACATGTCAATTAATTAGGCGCGCGCATGTCGCGCGTTAACGCTTCGGTTACGCGGCCTCGATGAAGCGATGGCGCTCGTAGAGGAATTCGAGCACGCGCTGCCGGCACTTCAAGTAGGTGGCGCTGGTCGCAAGCTCGAGCCGCTTGCGCGGCCGCGTTAGCGGCACCTCCAGCACCTCAC
Source organism: Bradyrhizobium sp. 137 (assembly GCF_023074095.1). NCBI lineage: Bacteria > Pseudomonadati > Pseudomonadota > Alphaproteobacteria > Hyphomicrobiales > Nitrobacteraceae > Bradyrhizobium > Bradyrhizobium sp. 137. The sequence goes on along the minus strand of NZ_JADPKU010000082.1, from coordinate 119,283 downwards.
CGATGCGCGCGCTCGGCCCATTTGTCATCATGACGATGCGGTCGGACAACAGCACCGCCTCGTCCACGTCGTGAGTAATCATCAGGATGGTGTTGCCGAGCTTCTGATGCAGCGCCATCACGGAGTCCTGGAGATGCGCTCGGGTCAGCGCGTCGAGCGCGCCGAACGGCTCGTCGAGCAGCAGCACCTTCGGCTCCATCGCCAGCGCCCGCGCAATGCCGACGCGCTGCTTCATGCCGCCGGAGATTTCGGAAGGACGCTTGTCCCTGGCGTGGGCCATCTGCACCAGGCTGAGATTGTGCATCACCCAGGCGTCGCGTTCGGCGCGGGATTTGGTCCTGGAAAAGACCTTATCGACGCCGAGCCTGACGTTCTCGTAGACGGTCAGCCACGGCAGCAGGCTGTGGTTCTGGAACACGACGGCGCGATCGGGCCCCGGCGAGTTGACCTCGCGATTCTCCAGCAGCACGCCGCCGGTGGTCGCGCCGGTCAGGCCTGCGATGATGTTGAGCAGGGTCGACTTGCCGCAGCCGGAATGACCGATGATCGAGACATATTCGCCCTTCTCGATCGTCAGGTTGATCTCCTTGAGCACCTCCGTGGTGGCCGCGCCGCGGGTGAAGACCTTGTCGATGTGGTCGAGCTTCAAATAGGCGGTCATGTGCCCTCCTCTCAATTCTGCGCGGTGCCGCGGGTGACGAACTTGCCGATGCCCGCGATCAGGCGGTCCAGCACGAAGCCGACGATGCCCACATAAAACAGCGCCAGGATGATCTCGCTGATATGCGAGGAGTTCCAGGCGTCCCAGATGAAGAAGCCGATGCCGACGCCGCCGATCAGCATTTCGGCGGCGACGATCGCGAGCCACGACAGGCCGATGCCGATGCGCAGGCCGGTGAAAATGTAGGGCGCGGCCGCCGGAATCATGATCTTGGAGAAGAACTCGAGCGGATTGAGCTGCACCACGGCCGCGACGTTGCGATAGTCCTGCGGGATGTTGCGGATGCCGACCGCGGTGTTGATGATGATCGGCCAGATCGAGGTGATGAAGATGACGAAGATCGCCGAGGGCTGGCCGTCGCGAAAGGCGGCGAGCGAGAGCGGCAGCCAGGCGAGCGGCGGGATGGTGCGCAGCACCTGGAATAGCGGATCGAGCCCGCGCATCGCCCAGACCGACTGTCCGACCAGCACGCCCAACGCGATGCCGGCGATCGCTGAGAGCGAATAGCCGAAGGCGACGCGCTGGAGACTTGCGGAGAGATGCCAGAACAGGCCCTTGTCGATACCGCCATGGTCGAAGAACGGATCGAGGATCAGCTCCTTGGTGTCCTTGAACACCTTTGATGGTGGCGGCAGCGCCGAGCCGGCGCGGCGGCAGACCAGCTCCCAGACCAGCGTCAGCAGCGCGATCACGACCAGCGGCGGGATCACGCGCGCGGCCGTCTGCCGCGCCATGCGTGCGTAAGCTTCGGTGCGCGGGGGACGCTTTGGCGTCATCGCGACGACCGGCGCGGCGCTGGCCGCAGGCGTCGCCGTTTCAATCTCAATCTTGGCGGCGGACATATTCATTGCAATCTCTCTCCGGCTTCAAAAGACGATGCGGCCGCGCAAAGGCGGCCGCTGGCCCCCATCAGACTTCGACACGTTTGATCGCGAGCGACTTCAGATAAGCAGCCGGATTTTCCGGATCGAATACCTTGCCGTCGAAGAAGGTTTCCTTGCCGCGCGAGGTGGAGGCCGGGATCTCGGAGGCCGCGACACCGAGCGTCTTGGCCGCATCGCGCCACATGTCCTCGCGATTGACCTTGGCGATCAGCGCCTTGGTGTCGAAATTCGCCTCGTACTTGCCCCAGCGGATGTCCTCGGTGAGGAACCAGAGATCGTGGCTCTGGAAGGGGTACGAGGCGAAGTCGCGCCAGTACTTCATGATGTGTGGAGAGTTCTCCACCACCTTGCCGGGGATGCCGTAGTCGAACTTGCCTGCGGTACGATCGAGCACGTCCTCGACCGGGCAGTTCATCCACTGCCGCTTGCCCATGATGGCGGCAAGCTCGGCCTTGTTCTCGGCCTTGTCGGCCCATTGCTGGGCTTCCATCACCGCCATCAATAGCGCCTTGGCGGCCTTTGGGTATTTGTCGACGAAGGCGGCGCGCATGCCGAAGGATTTCTCCGGATGCTTATTCCAGAGCTCGCCGGTCGTTACCGCGGTGTAGCCGATATTCTGATGGATCAGCTGCAGATTCCAGGGCTCGCCGACGCAGAAGCAGTCCATGGTGCCGACCTTCATGTTGGCCACCATCTGCGGCGGCGGCACGACGATGGTCTCGATGTCCTTGTCGGGATCGATGCCGCCGGCGGCGAGCCAGTAGCGGATCCAGAGATCATGCGTGCCACCGGGAAAGGTCATTGCCGCCTTCACGGCCTTGCCGGACGCCTTCTTCTTGTCCAGCGCAGCCTTGAAGGGCGTCGCATCGACGCCGAGCTTGAGGTCAGCATATTCGTTCGCAACGGAGATGCACTGGCTATCGAGATTGAGCCGGGCCAGGATGTACATCGGCGTCGGCTGGTTGTTCTGCGTCACCTTGCCGGCCGAGATCAGATACGGCATCGGGGTGAGGATATGTGCGCCGTCGATGCCATTGCCTTCGGAGCCGAGCACGAGGTTGTCGCGCGTCGTGCCCCAGGAGGCCTGCTTCTGCACGTCGACGTCGGGCATGCCGTGCTTGGCGAACAGCCCCTTGTCCCTGGCGACGAACAGCGGGCCAGCGTCGCTGAGCGCGATGAAGCCGAGCTTGGCGCCCTTGACCTCAGGGCCTGCCTCCTGCGCGAAGACGCCGGCGGGAAAATTCAGTTTTGCGGCGGCGAGAAGTGCGGCGGTAGCGCCGGTCGCCTTCATCAATTGGCGGCGGCTAAGCCCGTTATCCGAGGGCCGGCGGGTGCGCTTGGTCATAGGCAGGTCGTCCTTTGCGTCGTTGCAGAATTGATGGCTTCAGTGCACACGATCAGCCCGTCCGTCCGGCGGCGCCGTATTTGGCGCATGCGAACGCACGACCGGGGAAACCCCCGTCCGGTGGCGTCGGCAAGTCGGATGAGAAGTCTCGCGGGACGGCTTCAATGGCGTCGGCACGGAACTATTCAAGCTTCGTGCCAAGCCTGATGGCCATAATAGGTAAGAACAATCAACATGTTATTGGAATTGCGGCAGGCTGCCGCATCACCGCTTCGCATGTGAAACTTGCGATCTGCTCAATCTTTGTGCGACGCACAAACCTTGTGCAGCAGCTCAAGCAGGAGGCCGACAGGCGCTTCGGGGACCGTTTGAGCAGAGACACATCCCGCTGATATCGCTTCATTTTTCCTCCGCGCACGAGCGGCACGCAACTTGCATTTACTTGGGCGTCAACGAAGACTGCGGCTTGCCGCATGGTTGCAGCCTCTGGCGGCTGCATTCCGGAAGCTCAACTGCTTCGCGGTCCTCTCGCTCGTCGTGACGCGATTCCCAAGGCTTCCAACTCCATAGCCCTCGTGCGCGGCAGGCCAGCCCGCACGACGCCAAGACGTTCAGCGCGCTCTCCATGAGGGTGTGTCGATCTCACTTACGAAGCAAAAGGATCCATTGATGTCGTATCTCGCGCCTTCGGAATTCGTCACCAAGATGGTGGATGCGGGCGAGTCCAAGATCTTCATGTCCACCCGGGATACCATCATCCGCGCCTACATGGCCGGCGCCATCCTCACGCTCGCCGCATGGTTCGCTGTCACGATCAACGTCAACACCGGCCAGCCGTTGGTCGGCGCGCTCTTGTTTCCGGTCGGATTCGTCATGCTGTACCTCCTGGGCTTCGATCTCCTGACCGGTGTGTTCGTGCTCTCGCCGCTCGCCCTGATCGACAAGCGTCCCGGCGTCACACTCGGCGGCGTGCTGCGCAATTGGGGCTTGGTGTTCGTCGGTAACTTCGCCGGCGCGTTCACGGTCGCCTTCATGATGGCCTTCGTCACGACCTTCGGCTTCACACAGCCGCCTGACAAGGTCGGCACCGCCATCGGGATCATCGGCGAAAGCCGGACGCTCGGCTACGCCGCGCATGGTGCGGCCGGAATGGCGACGCTGTTCATGCGCGGCATGCTCTGCAACTGGATGGTCTCGACCGGCGTCGTCGGCGCGATGATTTCGACCTCGGTCCCCGGCAAGGTTATTGCGATGTGGATGCCGATCCTGGTGTTCTTCTACATGGTGTTCGAGCATTCGGTCGTGAACATGTTCCTGTTCCCGTCAGGACTGCTGCTCGGCGCAAAGTTCTCGATCCTGGACTATTTGATCTGGAACGAGATCCCGACCGTGCTCGGCAACCTCGTCGGCGGCCTGGCCTTCACCGGCATGACCCTCTACGCTACGCACGTCATGACCCTGCCGAAGCGCGAGGTCGGCAAGGCTACGAAGCCCCGCGTTGCGGCCTGATCGAATACGTCTCGACAGAGGAGCCTCGCCTGCGCAGGGTGAGGCTCCTCTTTCCTGGTGACGACGATGACCCCCGGACTCCTGATTTCGGTCGGCCAGCACTCCGACAAGGGTCGCAAGCCCCTCAACCAGGATTTTCACGGCGTCCTCATTCCAGAGGAGCCGCTGCTCAGCCTGAAGGGCATCGCCGCCGTCCTCGCCGACGGCATTTCGAGCAGCACGGTGAGCCAGATCGCCAGCGAGTCGGCGGTCAAGAGCTTCCTGATGGACTATTACTGCACGTCGGAATCCTGGACGGTGAAGACGTCTGCCCGCCGCGTGCTGGATGCCACCAATTCCTGGCTGCACGCGCAGACGCGCAAGAGTCAATACGCCTATGATCGCGACAAGGGCTATGTCTGCACCCTCACCGCCATGGTCATCAAGGCGACCACCGCGCATATCTTCCATGTCGGTGACTGCCGCGTCTACCGCGTCGCCGGTAAGGCGCTCGAGCAACTGACCGACGATCACCGGATCATCGTGTCGTCGGAGCAGACTTATCTCGGCCGCGCACTCGGCATCAATCCGCAGCTCGAGATCGACTATCAGGCCTTCGAGATCGAGGCGGGCGACACCTTTCTGCTGGCGACCGACGGCGCCTACGAATTCGTCGACGCGCGCTTCGTCACGAGCGCGCTGAACGAGCACGCAGGCGAGCTCGACGCGGCGGCCAAGGCCATCGTCGAGGAAGCCTACCGGCGCGGCAGCGACGACAACATCACGGTCCAGATCCTGCGCATCGATGCAGTGCCCCAGCGCGAGCCGGCCGGCATCTTCAATCAGACGTCCCAATTGCCGCTGCCTCCGCTGCCGGAACCGCGCGCGATCTTCGACGGCTACCGGATCATCCGCGAGATCCACGGCAGCAGCCGCAGTCATATCTACTTTGCCGTCGACACCGAGACCGAGGAGCCGGTCGCGCTCAAGCTGCCGTCGGTCGACCTGCGCGATAACGCCGCCTATCTCAAGCGCTTCCTGATGGAGGAATGGATCGCGCGCCGGATCGACAGCCCGCACGTGCTGAAGCCGCGGTCACAGTCGAGACGGCGCAGCTATCTCTACATCGCGACCGAATTCGTCGAAGGCCAGACCTTGAAGCAGTGGATGACCGACAATCCACGCCCCGATCTCGAAACCGTCCGCGGCCTGATCGAGCAGGTCGCCGCGGGCTTACGCGCCTTCCACCGCATGGAGATGCTGCATCAGGACCTCAGGCCGGACAACATCCTGATCGACAAGACCGGCACCGCCAAGATCATCGACTTCGGATCGGTCAGGGTGGCCGGCGTCGCGGAAGCGGCGCCGCGAGACGAGGCCGACGACATCCTGGGAACGGTCCAGTACACGGCGCCGGAGTACTTTCTCGGCGAAGGCGGCTCGCCGCGCTCCGACATGTTTTCGTTGGCTGTGATCTGCTACCAGATGCTGACGGGGAAGTTGCCCTATGGCACCCAGGTTGCCCGAATTCGGCGCAAGGCGGACGTGCGGCGACTTCAGTATCGCCCGGCCGACGAGGACCGCAATGTGCCGGCCTGGGTCGACGGCGCGCTCAGGCGCGCGCTACATCCCGATCCCTACAAGCGGCACGAGGATCTGTCCGAATTCGTCTACGAGCTCCGCACGCCCAATCCGGTCTATCTCGACACGCGGATCACGCCGCTTTTGGAGCGCAGTCCGCTGATGTTCTGGAAATTGACCACGGCGGCGCTCGCCTGCGCGGTCGTCGTGCTGCTGGCGATATTGCACGCGCGCTGATCAGGGGCGTGGCCTCGCAGGGCTCACCACGTGATCAGCGGAGACTGATGCAGCCATGCATCGGCGCGCACCTGATCCAGCACGAATTTTGCGACGTCTGCGCGCGCTATGCTGCCGCCATGGAAGTCCGAAAGATCCGTCAGGGCCCGCACCGAGCCGCGGCCGGGCTTGTTGTTCAGGGCGGAAGGAGGAACCAGGACCCCAGTCCAGCCCGCTGTCTCTGACGATGGCTTCCTGCCGGTTCTTGTCGGCGTACACCTTCTTCAGGAGGAGCGGAAAGATCACATTGTCGGCGAGAAAGCCGCCGTGCCCGGCGCCGTCGCCGGCGCCGATCCCCGTAATGCAAACCAGACGGGAGACATGTTTGGCCTTCACTCGCGCTCACGAGCGCGCGCGTCGCGCTCGAGAGAAGCGTTACCTTGCGGAACGGGCTTACCGGTGTACCCAGCGCACTGACGACGGCGTCACGGCCTTCGAGGGCTTCGAGCAAAACTGTTTCGTCGCGGGCGTCTCCTCGCCCCCGTGATGTCACTCGCCTTTTCGGCGGAACGCACCAGCACGGTGACCTCGTACCCCCGCGCCACCGCCTGGCTGACGATCAGCCGGCCGGTGGCGCCGGTGGCGCCAAGTACCAGTATCTTCGCTGCGCCCTCCGGATTCGCCGGAACGGCGCCGGTCGAAGCGATCATGATCGAATTCCTTGTGAGGATTGGGGCGTGCCGTATCGTCAGGCGGAGGCGGCGATCTCGGAGACGAAGTCGCGATAGGAGCGCAGGGGACGGCGCAGCAGCGCGGTCAGACGCTCGACGTCGCCGGCCTCGGGCACCATTCCCTCGGTGAGGAAACGCTCGCTCATCAGCCGCATGTCGAAGGCCATCCAGCTCGGCATGAACTGCCTGAGATTCTTCTCGAAGCCGGCGGTATCGTCGCCGGGATAGGCGATGGTGCGACCCAGAACCTCCGACCAGACGGCGGCGGCTTTCGCGCCGGTCAGCGTTTCGGGACCGACGAGATTGATGCGGTCGAGCGGCAGCGAGGCTGCGGCTCGCTCTCGACGGATCAGTTCGATGGCGGCGATCTCGCCGATGTCGCGTGCATCGATCATGGCGAGTCCCTTGCTCCCGATGGGCATCGGATAGATGCCGTATCCGGTCACCACGTCCTTGATCGTGACGTCGTTGTTCATGAAGTAAGCGGGGCGCAGGATGGTGGCGTTGAAGCCCATCTGCTCGATCATCCGCTCGACACCGAACTTGCCGGCAAAGTGCGGCACGTTCACGTAGCGATCGCTGTGGATCACCGAGAGGTAGACGACCCGCTCGACGCCGGCCTCGCGGGCCACGTTGAGCGCAATCAGCGCCTGCGTGAATTCATCCGGCACCACTGCGTTGAGCAGGAACAGGGTCGAGACTCCGCTAAACGCGCCGCGGAGCGCGTCGACATCGAGCAGGTCGCCCTGCACGACATTGACGCCTGTCGGGAGGTTTGCCTTTGCAGGATCGCGGGCGAGAGCACGGACATCGGCGCCGCGCTTGACGAGTTGTTCGACGACGTGGCGGCCAATGGTGCCGGTTGCGCCGGTAACGAGGATGGTCATGGGATCACTCCGGGTTGGGTGCAGAAGACACAAGGGAAATTAGTGATCCACATTTGAACCGATAGACGATATATGTAGACTGACCGTCTCACTGGTGGAACGATGGACCTGCTCGCACTCGCCGATTTCAACCTCGTCGCCCGACACGGCGGGTTCGGACGCGCCGCACGGGCCGCCGGGCGCCCGAAAGCCACCCTGTCCCGACGGGTCGCCGAGCTGGAGGCCGCGCTCGACCTGCGCCTGTTCGAGCGCGGCGCGCGCGCCCTGAAACTCACGCAGGAAGGACGCGCCCTTTACGAGCGGACGGGGGCATTGCTCGTCGAGCTCGACGAGGCGGCCGCGGCAATCGCTTCGGGTGGGGACAGGCCGCGGGGTCGCCTGCGGATCAGCGCGCCTTTGCTGTTTTCGCAAACTGCAATGGGGAATCTCGCGGCCGGGTTCGCGCTCAGATATCCGGAGGTCCGTCTTGAGGTCACGACGGAAGATCGCTCCGTGGACATGGTGGAGGAAGGGTATGACCTCGTCATTCGGGTCAATCCGGCTCCGGACGAGAGCCTTGTGGGCCGGATCTTTCTGCGCGACCGGCTAGTGGTCGTGGCGAGCCCGGATTTGAAGCGACCGCGGGACGGTATCGCTGTGCCGGCTGTCATGCGCGGAGCGGGCGACCAGCTAACAACCTGGGAGGTGACGGTGCCAGGCGGACGATCGCGCATCACGGTTGATCCGGTCCTTCGCCTGTCATCGCTCGTCATGGTCCGCGATGCAGTCCGGGCGGGCGTCGGCGCCGCGCGCCTTCCCGTGTCACTGGTCAGTCACGACCTGGCTGCCGGCACGCTGGTGCATTGGGGCAACATCGACGGACCAGAGATCGCGTTGTGGACGCTCTATCCATCGCGGCGGCTCTTGAGCGCGCGCGTATCCGCCTTCCTCGACTTCATGAAAGAAGCCTTTCCGATGGGGACGCCTGACGAGTTGGCGGCCTTCATCGGGCGCTGAGAGGCGGCGCGCGCTGCTCGCGCCTGACCGTCAGGCCGGCTCCTCCGCCTTCGTCCCCAGCGGCTTCGGCGCCATACCGCCGCCCGGCTTGAGGTGGAATTCATAGCTCATCAGGTGCCACTGCCCGTTCGCCCTGGTGCCGTCGGGCATCTCAAGGTCGTTGCGCGGCTCGACCTTGGCCACCAGATCGTCCTTCACACCGAACACCACGTCGGAATCCAGGTATTTGTCGCCATCCATGAAGACGTGGGTGATCAGCGGCTCATAACCCTTTGCATTGACCAGGAAATGGACATGCGCCGGGCGCATCGGGTGGCGGTTGGTCTGCATGATCATCTCGCCGACCGGACCGTCGGTCGGGATAGGGTAGCTGCACGGCAGGATGGTGCGAAAGAAGAACCGGCCGTCGTCATCGGTGATGAAGCGCGCCCGCGCTGAGGCGCCGACCTCGTCATAGTTCGGCTTCTGTGAATCGTAGAAGCCGTCATCGTCGGCATGCCAGACGTCGACGGGGACATTCGCGAGCGGCTTGCCCTTGAGATCGGTGACGCGGCTCTGCACGAACATCCGTTCGCCGGTCTGATTGTTCGGCGAGATGTCGGTGCCGTGCGCGGTCACCTTGTGCTCGCCGACGTAGAACGGGCCGAGCACCGTGGTCTGGGTGGCGCCCTCGCGGTCGCGGTGATTGACTGCGTCGACCAGCATGGAGACGCCGAGCACGTCGGATAGCAGGATGAACTCCTGGCGGGTGTCGGTGCATTTCTGGCCGGTGCGGGTCAGGAAATCGATGGCGTATTCCCACTCCTCGAAGGTGAGACCGGTCTTGCTCACGTAATCGTGCAGCGACTTCACCAATTCCTGGAGCAGGAATTTCGCGCGCGGGTCGGGTGTCTGGTCAAAGCTCCGGACGACGGCTTCGGTGAGCTCGGTCTCGTTGAACTGGGTCATGGTGCGTTTGCCTGCGTTTTCTCGTTGGCCCGTTGGGATCTCTTGGGCTGCTTGGAGGCGTTCCAGGTTGGAGCCTACACTAACCGGCCGCCCGGCGTTAAGCGCGACCAGCTTGGAATGAGCCCGCCATTTCGGCTATCAACGGAGCGACAAAAACTGCCCGGAGGAACAGATGCTCGCGCCCACACCCGCCTCGCCCGAATGCGTCGGCATGTCTAAGACCGCACTGGACCGCGTCGATACGCATCTGAAGAACCGGTACATCGACGCGGGCCGGTTCCCCGGCGCGCATCTCCTCGTCTACCGCCGCGGCAAGGTCGCACACAGCTCGGTTCAGGGCCTTGCCGACGTCGAGCGCAAAGTGCCGGTCAAGGACGACACCATCTACCGCATCTATTCCATGACGAAGCCGCTCACCAGCATCGCCTTCATGATGCTGGTCGAGCAAGGTCTCGTCGCGATCGACGAGCCTGTCGCCAAGTACATTCCGGAATGGAAGGATCTCGGCGTATTCGTCGCCGGCACCTACCCGGCCTTCCTGACCCGGCCGCCGTCCCGGCCGATGCTGATCGTCGACCTCCTGCGCCATACTTCCGGCCTCACCTACGGCTTCCAGCAGCGCTCCAATGTTGATGCCGCCTATCGCGCCGAGAAGATCGGGGAGGTCGAGAAGTCCGGCACGCTCCAGACCATGATCGAGAGCCTTGCAAAGATCCCGCTGGAGTTCTCGCCGGGCGAGGCCTGGAACTACTCGGTCGCGACCGACGTGCTCGGCTATCTCGTCGCCAAGATTTCAGGCATGCCGTTCGAGCAGTTCCTGAAAGCGCGCATCCTCGATCCACTCGGCATGACCGACACCGACTTCCACGTGCCAGCCTCGAAGGCGCATCGTTTCGCGGCCTGCTATTCCGCCGATCCAGGCGGCGGAATGACGTTCCATGCCGGCCAGCGGCGCGAGGGCCTGACGCTCCAGGATGATCCGGCAACCAGCTCGTTCCTGTCGCCGCCCTCCTTCATCTCCGGCGGCGGCGGGCTGTGCTCGACGGTCGCCGATTATCTCACCTTCTGCCGCGCGCTGCTCAACGGTGGCGAGCTCGGCGGCGTCAGGCTGATCGGGCCGAAGACGCTGGCGCTGATGACGAGCAACCACATTCCGGGCGGACGCTTCCTGCCCGAGGTGTCACGCTCGCTGTTTTCGGAAGCTGCCTATAACGGAATCGGCTTCGGCCTTGGCTTTGCCGTGACCATGCGCCCGGCCGACACGCTGATCGCCGGCAGCCCCGGCGAATACAATTGGGGCGGCGCGGCGACGACCTCGTTCTGGATCGACCCCGCCGAAGAGCTGATCACGATCTTCATGACGCAGGTATTGCCCTCGAGCGCCTATCCGATCCGTCGCGAGCTGCGCAGCATGGTCTACGCCGCGATCACCGAGAGCAATCTGTAAGGGATGGAATGGATCCCGCGGCCTTGGCCGCGGGATCGCGCCATCAGACGCTCATTTGAGCATCTCCGGCACGATCAGACGCGGCAAGAACAGCGACACGCTCGGCCAAACGATGAGCGCCGCCAGCACGAGCAGCATCGGAATCAGCATGATCACCGTGTCCTTCAGAGCATAACGCAGCCGCACGCCCGCGATCGAACAGGCGATCATCAGACATAGACCATAGGGCGGCGTCACCAGTCCGAAGGCCAGCGAGACGATGGAGATGATCGCGAACTGGACCGGATGGAGGTCGACGGATTTAGCCAGCGGCTCCAGCACCGTGCCGACGATGATGATCGCCGGGATGGCGTCGAGGAAGCAGCCCACCACCAGGAAGCAGAAGGCGATGAAGAAGCCGGCCCCGACGCTGCCCATGCCCCATGTCGAGACGTTGGCCAGCAGCTCTTGCGGGATCCTGTAATAGGCAAGCAGCCAGCCAAACGCGCTCGCGGTGCCGACGCAAAACAGCGCCACGCCGGAAAGGCGCCCGGTATCGAGCAGGGCCTTGTATAATTCGCGCGGGCCTGTCTCGCGATAGAAGAACGCCGAGAGCGCGACGGAATAGAGCACCGCGACGCAGGCGGACTCGGTTGCAGTGAACCACCCGAGCAGAATGCCGCCGACGATGATGAACGGAGTCATCAGCGCTGGTATCGACCGCCAAATGGCGCATCGCATCTCGACCCAGGTCGCCTTCGGATAGGTCGGGTAGCCGCGGCGCACGGCATAGACGTGCACCGTTGCCATCTGCGCGCCCGCGATCAGCAGGCCCGGCACGATGCCGGCCAGATACATCGCCGCGATCGAGGTCGAGATCAGCCCGCCCCAGACGATCATGAGGATCGACGGCGGGATGATGACAGCCAGCACCGCAGAAACCGCGGTGATGGCGATGGAAAAGGAGAGATCGTAGCCTTCCTTGGTCTGTGCATCGATGAAGATCTTTGATTGGCTCGCCGCGTCGGCGGTGGAGGACCCGGAGATTCCTGCAAAGAACACCGACAGCACGACGTTGATCTGCGCCAGGGATCCCGGCCAGTGCCCGACCAACGATCGCGATAGCGCCACCAGGCGGTCGGTGATGCCGCCGATGCTCATCAGATTCGCCGTCAGCAGGAAAAACGGGACCGCGAGCAGGATGAATGAATTGTACGCGTTGAAGGTCTCCTGCGCGAGCGTCATCAGTGACAGGTGCGGCTCGATCAGCAGGATCGGCACGCAGGCAAGGCCGAGCGCGAAAGCGACCGGCACGCGCACGATGAGCAGGCCGATGAAAACCCCGAACAGCACCATCGCGGCCTGTCCAGCAGAGAGTACATTGCCGCTCATCGCCCCGCCCCAACCAGAACGCGCATTTCATCAATGATCTGTTCGCCTGCAAAGACGATCCACGTCGCGCCGGTCACGGGCCAGGCAATGTGAATCAACCAAAGCGGCAGATCGGCCAATTCCGAAGTTCTGTTCCAGGCGAAGCGGGTAAACTCCATGCCGGCCAATAGGAACACCAGCGCCAATGCCAGCACGCCGAGACGGGCGAGGATCCGCACCGCGGCCTCCGATCGCCGCGACAGATTGGGCCACACGTCGACCTCAAAATGCTGCGCTTCCCGCACACCGACCATGGCCCCGATCATGATCGTCCAGATGAAGAGAAACCGCGCCATCTCCTCCGTCCAGATGTAGGAAGGAATGAAGGGCGTGTAGCGCGAGATGATTTGCAGCGTGACCGGAAGAACCAGGATACCGACGCTGGCGGCCAGCAGGAATTCCAGCAGCTTCCCATAGGCCGCCGTGACGCGACGCCACAACGACGGTGCGGACGGGACGGGCATTTCAGACATTGGGGCTCCCTGCGGCAGTTCATCCGCCTTCCGGGCAAGAAGCGGGGCCTGCCCGGACTAATGTCGGCGGACAGAGCGACCTCAGACGACGTTGATCTTCTCGAAAATGGCTTCGGCACCAATTTCCTTGGCGTAGGTGGCCATCACGGGATCGGCGAGCTTCTTCATGGCGTCGCGCTCCTCGAAGGGAACGCGCTTGAGCTTGCCGGCCTTCTCGAGCGTGTCGAGCTTGACGACCTCTTCGCTCGACTCGAGCTGACGGCCGTAGTCGCCTGCCTCCTTGCCGGCCTTCATGATCGCGTCCTGCAGATCCTTCGGCAAGGTCTTCAGCGTCTTCACCGAGAAGCAGATCGGCCGGATCGACACCGCGTGCTGCGTCAGGCTGAGATGCGGGGCCACTTCATAGAACTTCATCGCTTCGACGCCGGCCGCCTCGTTTTCGCCGGCCGATATCACACCATTCTGAATCGCGTTGTAGATCTCGTTATAGGCGATCACCGTCGGGCTCATGCCGACCGCCGCAAACGTCTTCGACCAGATCGGCGCGCCCTGCACGCGAACCTTGAGACCCCTAAGATCGGCGAGATTCTTGAGCGGCTTGTTGGCGAAGATGTTGCGGATGCCACCGCCGGCATAACCGATCAGAACGACCTCGGCCTTCGCCGCGACCTCGTCGGCGATCGGTGTCAGGATATTGGCCTCGACGACCTTGTTCATGTGCTCGATGCCCTTGAACACGAAGGGCGCATCGATGAATGGGGCCGCCTTGGCGAAGGTCGACATATGGGCCGGCGAGACGATGCCGTAATCGACCGCCTTGCCCTGCGACATATACTCGAAATATTGCTTCTCGAGGCCGAGCGAGGAGTTCTTGTGCAGCGTGAAGTTGACGGGCTTGCCGTAGTACTTCCTCACCAGCTCCTCGAACCGGATCAGCGCCCGGTTGAAGGCATGATCGTCGTTGAACTGGACGGCGCCGTTCAGCGTGATCGGTGCTTGCGCCCTGAGGATCGACGGCATGCCGATCGTAGCCGCCGCAGCGGTCGCACCGATACCAGCGAGAAATGACCTTCGCTTCATCGTCTCCCCTCCCTTTGATGCTCCGCCCCTGTGGCCGGGGCGTGAGCGCGGCCGGCTTACGGCCGGCGTTCGGGGAGCGTATGAAAAACTACGGCGGGACGGAAGTCATTTCGCGTACGTTGTCGCTCCTCTTCGTCGCAGAGCTGCGCCTGCGCGATCTGTTGCACTGCAACTCGCGTTCCTGCTGGCGCAAGGCCGCATGCGCCACTTCCGGCTCTCGTAAAAGCGGAAGGCTTGCGGGCCTGTGCGCTGCACGCAGAGGTCCGCCCGCCTCCCGCGAGAGGCCTAGTGCATGTGGCCAATCAGATAGATGCCGCCGCCGATCACAACGATCGCCGGCACGGCCCAGAGAATAAATACGGGCATCAACACTCTCCCTAATTGGATGTGCAGACCTTGACGGTCTTCATGCTGCTCTCAGCCTCGGTACGCGTCTTGTAGACCGTGCCCGAAGGGCTGACGACGGTCATGGAGGCGTCTGTCGGCTTCTTATCGACGACAGTGCACTTCTTGGTCTTGACGTCCTGGACGACGTAGAACTCGTCGGCCGCGAACGCTGGCATGGAGAAAGCAGCAACCATCAGTGCTGCGGTCGCAATCTTCAGCTTCATGTTTTCCTCCTCCAACTTCCGGGCAGTTTGGCCCGGTCAATTTACAACGGGAAAAAGCGGCAACTTGTTCCCTGGGCTGGGAACCTCGCTCACCCCAAGTTGTTGGTGGCACACTTAATTCTTTTGAGGAGAACGAGATGAAAAAACTGTTCCTGCTGTCCGCTGCGGCGGTCCTGATTTCGACCAGCGCTTTCGCGCAGTCCACTGTGGTGACCACCACCGGAACCGGTCACGCGGCGACAGTTCAGATCGAGCCGCAATACCGGACCAAGATCAAATCCTACATCACCGAGCACCGCGTCCGTCCGGTGACGACGAAGGAAAAGATTGTCGTCGGCGCGACGGTGCCGGGTGACGTCGAGCTTGAGGCCGTTCCGGCGGATTGGGGGCCGTCGCTGACGAAGTACCGCTATGTCTATTTCGGCGATCGCGTGATGCTGGTGGATCCGGGTTCACGCACGGTCGTTCAGGAAATCGATTGATCACGACGTGACCTCCGGCGGCTGTCGCCAGCGGCGGCCGCCCACTTGGAGTTGACCGCATGAAATCGCATCGAGAGGCCCGGATCGCCGGGCTCAGTCTGGCGGCTGTCTACGCCACGTGCCTGCTATTGACCGCGATCGCGATGATCTGACCCCCGCCCCGGCTGCATCCCAAAATCTCCCGGCCTGCTCGCGGATGCGAAAAATCGTGGCGCCGGAGAAGTGCTGCCCTTATGGTCTTGCCAAAACCATAATCTAGCGCCGCTGCGCTGGAATCGGGACGCCCGCGTTTGTCAAAGCTTACCCTGCCGGTCCGGCTCGCTCTCCTGGTCGCGGGAACGATGTTGCCGCTGATCATTTTCGCGGTCGGCATCGCCGTCTACAATTACAAGCAGGATCGAACTGACGCGACCAGCCGCGTGCTGGAGAACGTGCGCAGCATGCGCCTTGTGCTGGACTCCGAAGTGCAGCGGATGACCGGCGGCCTGCAGGTCCTGGCGCTGACGAATTCGCTGCGCAACGACGACTTCCAGAACTTCCGCCGCATCGCGCTCGGCTTCCTCGACCAGTATGGCAAGGGCGGTCTCGTGTTGATCTCCGACCGCAAGGGCCGGCTGTTGTTCTCCTCGACGACGGACGACATCGCGAGCCTGCCGCGGCGCGGCAATCTGGAGATCATCGAAAAGGTATTCGCAACCAGGTCGCCGCAATATTCCGACCTGTTCACCGGCGCGATCAACGGGCGGCAGGTGCTCACCGTCGAGGTCCCGGTATTGCGCGATGGCGAGGTGATCTACGATCTCTGCTTCAGCCCGCCGATCAGCATCTTTCAGGAGCTGCTGGAGAAGCAGCGCCCCGACCGGCTTTGGACAGTGGCCCTGCTCGACACCAAGGCCGTCGTATTCGCGCGCGCACCGAACCCTGCCGAGACGGTCGGCAAGCAGGCTTCCGGCGCGCTATACGATGCGATGTCTCGGACGTCGGAGGCAGCCCTTTCGACCGTTTCGCTCGACGGGATCGCGCTCTCCTCAGCTTTTACCAGGTCGCACCTAACCGGTTGGACGGTCGTGGCTGGCGTCGCCGAGAGCTCGTTGATCGCGCCGCTCTGGCACAACATCGCCATCACCAGCCTGATCGGCGGCATCCTGCTGCTGACCGGCCTGACCTTCGCAGTCAGGATGGCGACCACGATTGCGCGCGGTGAGATGCTGCACAATCTGCTGATTGAGGAGCTCAACCACCGGGTCAAGAACACGCTGGCCCTGATGCAGGCGATCGCGGTGCAGACCTTCCGCAGCGCCAGCCGGGACGAGCGGACCAAGTTCGAGGGACGGCTCGGCGCGCTGGCCGAAGCGCACAATCTCTTGAGCCAGGAGAAGTGGGCGGGCTCGGAGCTGAGAGGCGTTATTGCCCGCGCAATTCAGCCGTTCCTGCTCGCCAAGCCCGACCGCATCCGCATGGCCGGCCCGGCTGTGCCGCTGTCGCCGCGGCTCGCCGTGGTGCTGTCGATGATCGTGCACGAGATCGCCACCAACGCCGCGAAATACGGCGCGCTGTCCAACGAGACCGGCCGGGTGACCCTGGACTGGGAGGTCATCGCCGATGCGCCGAAGCCGCGGCTGCGGCTGATCTGGACCGAGATCGGCGGACCGCCGGTGACGGCCCCAGTGCAACGCGGCTTCGGCTCGCGCCTGATCGAGCGCAGCGCGCGCGACCAGCTCGGCGGCGAGGCAACCGTCGACTTCCTGCCGCGCGGCGTCGTCTGCACGGTGACGTGCGCGCTGGATGAGATGCGGTGAACGGAATGAAGGGGCATCGGCGATGAGAATCAACCATGTGCAGATCCTCGAAGCAAAAGCTTTCGCCGCCTGGCGGGCGTCCTCGCTCTGTTGATCAGAGCGTTGCGACCCCTGCTGAGAAGCGCGAAAACGAAAACGCTCGGATCGTACAAACTCCGTAGCGTCTTTGCTTCGTCTCAGCGCCGTCTTCATGTTCACAGAGCTGATGTCAGGCTTTCATCAGTCGGGCGGTTGCCTGACCTGCAGCGAGAAATAGCCAATCTACCCGATCGTCTGCAACGCCGGGAACGTCTCCAGCAGCCAGATGCTCACGTTCGACACCGCGCCGGTGAGGAAGCCGATGCCGGTGATCACCATCAATACGCCCATGGCGCGCTCGACGTTGACGAGCTGGCCCTTCATCCGTGCGAACAGCGCGGAGAACTGCTCGATCATCAGGGCGGCGATCAAGAAGGGAATGCCGAGGCCCGCGGAATAGACAGCGAGCAGGCCCGCGCCCTTGGTGACCGTCGCTTCGGCCGCGGCAATCGACAGGATCGCGGCGAGGATCGGGCCGATGCAGGGCGTCCAGCCGAACGCAAAGGCGAGCCCCATGATGTAGGCGCCCCAGAGCCCGACGGGCTTCGGGATCGGCAGCCGGCCCTCGCGCATCAACAGGCCGATCCGCGTCAGTCCCAGGAAGTGCAGGCCCATGATGATGATGACGATGCCTGCGAGAATCGACAGCTCGGCCGACCAGGCGCGGATCAGGCCTCCGATCAGCGAGGCACTGGCACCGAGCGCCACGAACACGGTCGAGAAGCCAAGCACGAACAGGAGTGCCGACATCATGATCGCGCGCTTGGACGCCGCGGCCGGCTGGTCGCTTTCGACATGCTCGATCGTGGCGCCCGTAAGATAGATCAGATAGGGCGGGACCAAAGGCAGGACGCACGGCGAGAGGAAGCTGACCAGGCCGGCAATCAGCGCCGCCGGAATCGAAACATTTTGCATGATGCAGTCGGAGCCATCTCAGGCCCGGCACGAGGCGCGGGGAACGCGCGCGGACCGGACCGAACCGGCTCTGGTGTAACCGATGGCTAAGAATGCGCAACAGAGGTGCGCGAAATCCAGGGCTCCTCCCGATGCCGCCCCTGATCACAGATGCGGCATCGGGATGCGCTCAAATCTCGCCGAAAAGCGAGACTCGGCGGCGCGGCTACTTCACCACGCGGAGCAGCGGACGCCGGGGCTGGACCTGCGTCTGCTTGGAAGGGGACGGCGGTTCGCTCGCAGCGCTCCGCAGCATTTCGTCGCACAATGCCTTGAGATCGGCATCGTCAATGCCTTTTAGCTTCATCCTGACGTCGAGAATGACAATGGACAGCAGCTCGGCCGACTCGCGGCTGTTGCTCGCATTGAGAACCCTGCGGCACTCCTCGAGCGTTTCCAGCACCGACTGCAAATGTTCGTCTGAATGCGACACCGGCGTTCTTTCCGTTAAATCGGCCTGCGAGACGTGGTTGTGACGACCCCTTCGGCCCCCGTGGAGCGACAAGGATAACATGAGGCCTCTGAGCCTCTGAACACGATTTCAGTGTGTCTCTGCGGTGAAACCGCGGTTCCCGCCAACATCGTCCCACGACGCCACCGGCAACCATCGGAGCGATCCGGGACCAAACGTCTGGTGTGCAGCGATTGATCCATCCGGGACGATGGCAACGGCTCGCGCGCATGAACGTCCATTGCGGACAGCTCCGACAATCCCGCAGCCATCTCAAGGCTCGCAACGGAACTCACGCAATGACCCCTCAAACGAGCAACAGTCTGCCCGATTCCAACCCCGGCAGCACTCAAATACCGCTCGCGCCGCAGTAAGGATGACGTTCAAAACTCATCACCCCGCAACCCGCCGTGGTTGTAGTTTGCGCCAGATTCTGCCAGTTTAGCAAACCGAAGGGAATTGTATGCACTCCTTGGCGGAAAGGGGCGTTCCGCTGGAAGAACGCCCAAAAACAAATATCAGCGGCCTCTCCGATTGGGACGCGGCCCGCATATTCCTGGAAGTCGTCCGATGTGGAAGTTTCCGCTCGGCGGCCGAACGCCTGTCGCTGTCGATCAACGCCGTCCGTCGCCGGATCGATGATTTCGAGCGTCAGACCGGCACCACCCTGTTCACCCGCGACGTCCACGGCACCCATCTGACCGACGAAGGTGCGACGGTGGTCTCCGCCGTCGAGCGCATGGAGGCGGCGGCCTTCGACGTGCTGCGGACCAGCGATTCGACGGCCAATGCCCTGTCCGGCGAAGTCCGCGTCGCCGTCACCGAGGGACTAGGGACGTTCTGGCTCGCACCGCGGCTGGTTGAATTCCAGCAAGCCTATCCGAAGATCCTGGTCGACCTGCATTGCGCGATGCGTTCGGCCGACGTCTCCCGCCACGAGGCCGACGTCGCCATCCATCTGTCGCGTCCCTCGGCCCTCGACGTCAAGCTGGTGCGGCTCGGCCGTATGCATCTGATGTTCTGGGCCTCGGAGAAATACATCGCAAAACATGGCGCGCCGCGCTCGGCAGCCGAATTGATCAAGCACCGCTTGGTGCTCCAATTCGCCGACCAGCTCGCCGCCAAGGAATCTTTCGAGAGTTTCTTCCCGGGCGTGTCGGAGCGTGACCTTCTGGTCATGAAGACCAACGTCTCGAGCGCTAACTACTGGGCGGTCGCGAATGGCGCCGGAATCGGCGTATTTCCGAGCTACGCCATTGCGCTTGGCGGGAAGTTGATTCCACTGGAGGTCGAGCTGAACCGACCGCTGGACATCTGGCTGTCCTACCATCCCGGTAGCGGCCGGATTCCGCGCGTGCGGCACATGATTGACTGGCTGATCGAGGCTTTCAATCCGGCTCGCTTCCCGTGGTTTAAGGAAGAGTTCGTGCATCCGCATGAATTCAACGACTCGTATATGGGCGAACCCCTGACCCAGCTCTTCGGGGGATTTTCAACCGAAGAACAACGGTGAGAAGTATGAAAACAGCGGCGAAGAGAATGAAGCAGCGCAGTGCCGGCAAGCCGGACATTGAGCTTGGCAAGCGGATCCGTCTGCGGCGCGTCGAGATGAAGATCTCGCAGGCCGAGCTCGGCGAGAAGCTTGGCGTCAGCTTCCAGCAGGTCCAGAAATACGAGAAGGGCGTCAATCGCGTCGGTGCGGCGCGGCTTCAGCAGATCGCCACCGCCCTCGACGTGCCTGTGACCTTCTTCTATGACGGCGACAACAAGGCGCGCGAAGTGGAGAGCCTGCTCTTCCTCGACAGCGCCTTCAGCCTCCGGCTGCTGCGCGCCTACAGCAAGATCAAGGACCAGACGGTGCAGCGTCAGCTCGTCTCGCTGATGGAATCGATCGCAGCGAACGAAGCCTGATTCGATCGACGCTCTGGCCTCAACGGCCGATGTTCAATCCGTCGCGTCACGGGGCGCGGCCGGATTGAACGAGCGGATTGGCTGTATCTGAGCCCGCGCGGGGTGCGCGCGGCCTTCTCGGGGCGGCATGACCGCTCCTTTTTCATGCAATTACTGCCACTCGCCCGCGGGTTTTGCTGCCCCCTCGCCGCGCCATGCGATCGCAGCACAGGCGGATGCAATACACCTCGCCCTACCCGGTTGACCGCGGCGGCGCCCGCGCCGCACATTGCCTCGCCAACGACAGCGAGCGCGCGATGTCCGACATGACCGACACGACAGAAACCGCTTACGCCGACCGCAAGATCCTCAAGCACACGACCGGCGGCGTCGGCGTGATCACCTTCAACAATCCCGACAAACGCAACGCGATGTCGCTGGAGATGTGGGAGGGATTTGGCGAGGCGCTGACCAGCCTGCGCGACGACGAGACCGTGCGCGTCGTGATCCTCCGCGGTGCCGGCGGCAAGGCGTTCGTGTCGGGCGCGGACATCAGCCAGTTCGAGAAGACGCGGCACAACGCGGCGGCGTCCGAGGAGTACGCCAAGCGCAGCGCCGCCCAGCGCGCGCTGCTCGCTGATTATCCCAAGCCGACCATCGCCTGCATCCAGGGTTTTTGCCTCGGCGGCGGCATGCAGGTCGCGATGCTTGCCGACATCCGCATCGCCTCGCACGACAGCCAGTTCGGCATTCCCGCGGCCAGGCTCGGCATCGCCTATGGCTATGAAGGCTTGCGGCACCTGGTGTCGCTGGTCGGCCCGTCCTGGGCGCGCCTGTTGATGTACACGGGCATGCGCATCGATTCCTCCGAGGCGCTGCGCATCGGCCTCGTCGAGCGCGTGATCCCCGACGATCAACTCTGGGGCGAGACCATGGGAATCGCGCAGACCATTTCCGAAAACGCGCCGCTCGCAATCAAGGCCGCCAAGATCACCATCGCGCAAGTTCTGAAGGACGAGAGCCAGCGCGACATGGACACGATCAAGACGATCGGTAACGCCTGCATGGACTCCCAGGATTTTCGTGAGGGCCGGCAGGCCTTCATGGAAAAGCGCAGGCCCAAGTTCCAGGGGCGCTGAAGCTGAACCGACGTTCAGGAAGATTAAATTCCTCGCGCTTTTCAATGCATCAGCAACCAGTTGATCTGTCGAAAGTTCTCCCGCCACCAATGAGGGAGATTGCGATGACACTCAAATTTGCTGTGCTTGGTCTGGCTGCCTTGGGCGGTGCGGCGCTCGCCTCGGGCCCCGCGCTCGCGGCAATGCCGAACGGCATTCCGCAGGCGGACAAGATTGCGAGCGGCCCGGCCGCTGAAGTCGAACAGGTGCGCTGGGTCTGTAACCCCTGGGGCCGCTGCTGGTGGCGTCCGAACTATTACCGCGCCTACGGTTTTTACGGCGGTCCGCGCTTCTACGGTCCGCGTCCGTGGGGCTGGCGTCACCACCACTGGCGCCGCTGGTGAACGACAAAGGGGCCCCAAGGGGGCCCTTTCTTTGGCTACAGCGCCGCGAGCACCGCTTTCGTAATGTCCGCCGTGCCGTTGCTGCCGCCGAACTCCATCGGCTTGATGCCGCCGGCATAGACCTGGTCCACCGCACGCTCGATCGTCTCGCCGGCCTCAGCCGCGCTCTCGATGCCGTGCTTGTCGGCGAGCCAGTCCAGCATCATCGCCGCCGACAGGATCATGCCGGTGGGATTGGCCTTGCCCTGCCCCATAATGTCGGGCGCGGTACCGTGGCAGGGCTGGAACACCGCGTACTTGTCGCCGATATCGGCCGACGGCGCCATGCCGAGGCCGCCGATCAGGCTCGCGGTGATGTCGGAGACGATGTCGCCGAACATGTTCTCCATCACCATCACGTCGAAATCCCAGGGACGCTTCACCAGCATCGCCGAGCAGGCATCGACATAGAGCCGGTCGGTCTTCACCTCCGGATGCGTCTTGGCGATCTCGTCGAAGATGCCGCGGAAGAAGGCAAAAGCCTTAAACACGTTCGCCTTGTCGACGCAGGTGAGTGCACCGGGCTTGCCGCGCGCCCTGCGCCGCTCGGCAAGGCGAAACGAAAACTCGAACAGTCGCTCGGACGTCTTGCGCGTGATCACCATGGTCTCGCGCGCGTCCTCATGGGTGACGATGCCCTTGCCCATCGAGGCGAACAGGCCTTCGGTCGACTCCCTGATCACGACGAGATCGATGCCGCGTTGCTCGGCGCCGACGATCGGGCTCGGCACGCCCGGAATGAGCCGCGCCGGACGCACGCCGGCATAGAGATCGAAGATGAAGCGCAGCTCGATCTGCGGCGCAATCTCGGTGTTGTCGGGGTAGCGCACCGACGGCAGCCCGCAGGCACCGAGCAGGATCGCGTCCGCCTCCTCGCACAGCTTGATCGTGGTGTCGGGCATCGACTTTCCGGTCGCGAGATAATTGTTGGCGCCGGCCGGGGCCTCCGTGAAGCGGAAGCTCAAATCCGATTTCTGCTCGATCCTGCGCAGCACCTCGATCGCCGGCGCCATGACTTCGGGTCCGATGCCGTCACCGGCCAGCACGGCAATGTGGAAGGCGTTATTTGCGGACATGGACGTTCCTGATCCAGGGATGTCATTCCGGGGCGGTCCGCAGGACCGAACCTGGAATCTCGAGGTTCCGGGTTCGATGCTTTGCATCGCCCCGGAACGACGATGTGAAACTACGGCGTCAGCACGGTGCGCCCGACCACCGCGCCCTGCTGCAATTGCACCAGCGCGTCGTTGGCCCTGGCGAGCGGCAGCGGCGTCACCGGGATCGGTGGCACTTTCTTCGTTCGCACCAGATCGAGCAATTCCTGCGTCTCGCGCAAATTGCCGACATAGCTGCCCTGGATCGTCACGGCCTTGATCGGAATCAGCGGCAGCGCCCAGGTCGCGCCGCCGCCGAACAGGCCGACGATGACGAGCTTGCCGCCCTTGGTCAGGCAGTCGAAGCCGAGCTGCGTCGTCGCGGCGTTGCCGACGAGGTCGATCACGGCGCGGATCGGACCGCCCGCCTTCTTGGCGAGTTGCTCCAGCGCATCCGACGCCTTGGGATCGACGGTCGCGAGCGCACCGGCCTTTTCCGCCGCCTCGCGCTTCTTCGCATCGATGTCGATCATGATCGCACCCTTGCCGTCCATCGCTTTCAAGAGCGACAGCGCCATCAGGCCAAGGCCGCCGGCGCCGAACATCACGATCGGCGTGTCGAAATGCTGCTCGACCTTCTTCAGCGCGCTGTAGGTGGTGACGCCCGAGCAGGCGTAGGGGGCGGTTGTCGCGGGATCGAGCCCCCGGAGATTGAGCAGATAGCGCGGATGCGGCACCAGCATGTGATCGGCATAACCGCCATCGCAATAGACGCCGAGCGAGCGCGGCGTCAGGCACATGTTCTCGTCGCCGCCGAGGCAGGTGGCGCATTTGCCGCAACCAATCCAGGGATAGACCAGGCCGACATCGCCGAGCTTGAGGTCGCCCTGGTCGGTCGGCTTCACGTCGGGACCGAACGCCAAAATTTCGCCGACCGTCTCGTGGCCCATCGTCAGCGGCAAATTGATGCCACGGTCCTTCAGCGACAGCGGCTTACGACCGTGACCGAGATCGTAGCCGCCCTCCCAGATGTGGAGGTCGCTGTGGCAGACGCCGGCCGCCTTGACCTTGATCAGAACCTGGGTACCCGACGGCTGCGGCGTGGGCTCGTCGACCTCCTGCAGCGGCGCCTTGAAATCGGCGACCTTGAAGCTCTTCATCGACATCCTCCCGGCATGTTCTTGTTGTCGCGCCACCATGCCATGGCCGACGCGACGAGACAAACCCCGAAGTCGTCTTAGTTTAGGCCCGCGGATGATGGCAAGCCGCGAACTGGCCGATTGCGACCTCGCGCAACTCCGGTATCTGCGCGCTGCATTGCTGATCGGCGCGCGGACAGCGGGTGCGGAAGCGGCAGCCGGACGGCGGCGCAATCGGCGATGGCGGCTCGCCGGTCGCCACACTCTCGGCGGGACGCACGTCCGGATCCGGCACCGGGATCGCCCGCAACAGCAGGTCCGTGTAGGGATGCGCAGGCCTTGCGAACAATTGCTCCGACGGCCCGACCTCGCAGAGCCGGCCGAGATACATCACCGCGACACGGTCGCTGACCGCTTTGACCACCGCGAGATCATGCGCGATGAACAGCAGCGTCAGGCCGAAGCGCGCTTTCATCTCCTCCAGCAGATTGAGAATCTGCGCGCGGATGGAGACGTCGAGCGCCGAGACGGGCTCGTCACAGACGATGAACTCAGGATTGAGCACCAGCGACCGCGCGATGCAGATGCGCTGGCACTGCCCGCCGGAGAATTCATGCGGCAAACGGCCCGCCACGATATCGGGATCGAGCCCGACCGCGACGAGCACCTCGTGAACGCGCCGCTTGCGCTCGGCAGCATCCTTGACGCCGGCGATGATCAGCGGCTCGGCGACGATGTCGCCGATACGCCGGCGCGGGTTGAGCGAGGCGATCGGATCCTGGAAGATCAGCTGCACGCGGCGGCGCATCTTGCGCAGCGCCTCGCCCTCCATCGCCGTCAGATCCTGGCCGTCGAACATCACGCGCCCGGACCTGGCGCGACGCAATTGCAGGACCGCACGCCCCAGCGTCGACTTGCCGCAGCCGGATTCACCGACCAGCCCCAGCGTCTCGCCGCGCGCGACCTCGAAGCTGACACCGGAGACGGCATGCACCGTCTTGTTGCCGAGACCATATTCGACGACGAGATTGTCGACGTTCAGCAGCGGCTCGGGGCGCACGGCAAGCTGCATCATGCGCCGATCCCCTCGGCCATCCGGATCGGATAGAAGCAGGCATAGAGATGCTCCGGCATCTCCGCGCCCTTCAGTTCGGGCTTGGCCTCGTGACAGCGCCCCGCGGCATAGCGGCAGCGCGGCGCAAAGGAGCAGCCACGCAGCGGCCGTGTCGGGTCCGGCGGACGGCCGGAGATCGCAGGCAGCAGCGTATGCGGCGCGGTGTCCAACTTCGGAATCGCCGCCAGCAGCGCCTCGGTGTAGGGCATATGCATGCGCTTGAACAGCGCCGACGTCGGTGCGCGCTCCACCACCCTGCCCGCATACATCACGGCGACCTCGTCGGCCCGGCCGGCGACCACGCCGAGATCATGGGTGATGATGATCATCGCCATGTGACGGCGGCGCTGCTCGCGCGCCAGGAGATCGAGAATCTGCGCCTGGATGGTCACGTCGAGTGCCGTGGTGGGCTCGTCCGCGATCAGCAGCTTCGGTTCGCAGGACAGCGCGATCGCGATCGCGATGCGCTGGCGCATGCCGCCGGAGCATTGATGCGGGTATTGCGCGAGCCGCTGCTCCGGTGCCGGAATGCCAACGGCCGCCAGCAGCTCAATGCTGCGCTTCCGTGCCGCCGCGGCATCCAGCTCGAGATGCTCCTGGATCGTCTCCATCAGCTGGGTGCCGATGGTGAGCACCGGATTGAGCGAGGTCATCGGATCCTGGAACACGACCGCCAGATCGCGCCCACGCAAGCGCCGCAGCCGTTCCGCATCGAGCCGCACCAGATCCTCGCCGTCGAATATCACCCGGCCGGTGAGCTTCGCCTTCTTCGGCAGCAGCTGGAGCACCGCGCGCGACAGCATGGTCTTGCCGCAGCCAGACTCACCGACGATGCCGAGCGTGCGGCCGGCCGCCAGCGACAGGTCGACGTGATCCACAGCACGCAGATTGCCGCGCGGTGTCGGCAGCTCGACCGCGACGTGCTCGATGCTCAGGAGCGGCGCGCTCACAATGCCCCCTGACGCGGGTCGGTCAGCGCCCGCAAGGTATCGCCGACAAGGTTGAAGGCCAGGACGGTCAGGAACAGCGCCGCCGCCGGCAGGAAGGCGAGCCGCGGCGCGATGTCGAGACTGTCGCGTCCTTCGCCGATCATGCTGCCCCAGCTCGCCATCGGCGGCGGCACGCCGAGACCGAGGAAGGACAGCGCGCCCTCGACCACGATGGTGACGGCGACACCGAGCAGGAAGAAGGCGAGCAGCGGCAGGATCACGTTCGGCAGCAGCTCGCGCAAGATGATGCGGGCATGGCTGGCGCCGAGCGCCTCTGCTGCAATCACGAATTCCCGCCGCGCCAGCGTCAGCGTTGCCGCGCGTGCCACCCGCATGAAGGCGGGAATGCCGAGCACGCCGAGGATCAAGGTGAGATTGGGGACGGATTGGCCGAGATAGGCGGTCACGGCCAGCGCGAAGATCAGCGGCGGAAAGGCCAGCAACACGTCCATGCTGCCGACCACCAGCATCTCGAACCGGCCGCGGAAATAGCCGGCGAGCAGGCCGAGCGCGCCGCCGAAAACGAGACTGATCATCGGCGCGATCAGCCCGACTGTCAGCGACACCCGCGCGCCAAAGATCAGGCGAGCGAACTCGTCGCGGCCGAGCCCGTCGGTGCCGAGCCAGTGCTCTCCGGAGAACGCCGCGCGGCGCTCCAGCATGTCCATGTCGGTCGGGTTCTGCAGCGGCAGCACCGGCGCGAGGATCGCGAGCGCAAGAACGATCGCGAGCCAGCCGCTCGCGAGCCAAAACAGCAGGCCGAACTTATGCCTGCCGCGAGCGGGCGCGGACGTCGCATCCCCCTGCATCGAGAGCTCAAGCGTGGCCATGGCGAATCCTGGGGTCGAGCACGGCGTAGAGCATGTCGACGATGAAGTTCACGAGCACGAAGCCGCAGGCGACCAGCAGCACCACGCCCTGGAGAATGACAAGATCGCGGGTATAGATCGCGCCGACCAGCAGCCGGCCGATGCCAGGCAGCGCAAAGATCGATTCCACGATCAGCGTGCCGCCGAGCAAGCGGCCGATATTGATCCCGGTCACCGTCACCAGCGTCAGCGACGACGGCTTGAGCGCATGCACGAACAGAATGCGCGCTGGCTTGAGGCCCTTGGCCTTGGCCAACGCGATATAGTCCTCCTGCAAGGTCGCGATCATGTCGGAGCGCAGCACGCGCATGATGCCCGGCCATTCCGCCAGCGCCAGCGTCAGCGCGGGCAGCACGAAGAAGCGCAGATTGGCCAGCGGCGCCTCCGTGAACGGCACATAGCCGGTCGCCGGCAGCCAGTGCAGCTCGACCGCGAACAGATAGATCAGGAGGATCGCGGTCAGGAAGGACGGCATCGACAGCATGGCAAAGGCGCTGCCGGTCATGAAGCGGTCGAAGGCGCCGCCGGCGCGCGCGGCACAGGCGATCGCGAGCGGCACGCCGATCAGGAGCCCGATGAACTCCGCCATCAGCATCAGCTGGAGCGAGACCGGGATGCGCTCGGCCACCGCCTGGAGCACCGTCTGTCCGGTGCGGAAGGAGCGGCCGAGATCGCCCTGCAACACATGACCGAGCCAGCTCAGGTAACGCCACCACAGCGGCTGGTCGAGCCCCATGTCACGGCGCAGCGCCGCAACGTTCTCCGGCGTCGCCTGGTCGCCGAGGATGACCAAAGCGAGATCGCCCGGCAGCAGCGATGCGATCAGGAAGGTCAGCAACGAGACGGCCAGCAGAACCGGCAGGATGGCAAGGAGCCGCCGAACGACGAAGTTCAGCATCGCGCTTTCATTCCAGCCAGGTGCTCGAGACGTCGATCACGCCGTTGTAGATTTTTGGAAAGCCTCTCAGTTTGGCGCTCGACAGCGCGTAATAGGTGTTCTGGAACGTCCAGAACCAGATCGCCTCCTTGTTGATCAGGCGGCTGATCGCGCAATAATCCTCTGTGCGCTGTGCCGGATCAGCGGTGACGCGGGCATGATCGAGCAGCCGGTCGAGCTCGGGATCTGAAAAGCCCGCGAGCGCGAGTGGGCTGCCGCTGCGGAAATTCGCATACATCTGCGGATCGGGATCGGCGAGATCGACGATGCGCCATGGCGTCAGCTGGAACTGGCGGGCGAAGGCGCGCGACGGAATGGTGGCCTGGTCGACCTGCTCAATCTCCATGTTGGCGCCGACGCGCTTCCAGAACTGCTGGAGCACCTGGCCGATCATGCGACCACGCGGCGTTGCGGTCACCAGCATCTTGAACTCGACCGGCTTGCCATAATCCTTGAGCAGCGCCTTGGCCTTCTCGACATCGAACGGCAGCGCACCGTCGTCCTTGCACTTGACCCAGGAGCCGTCGCCATAGGGATTGCTCGCGGGTCGGCTCAGGCCGTTGCTGATCGCCTGCGACATTTTTGGACGGTCGATCGCCATCACCAGCGCCTGCCGCACGCGGACGTCGTCGAACGGCGCGACCTTGGTGTTGAAGGCATAGACCTGCGCGCCCGAGCCCTTGTAGGTGTGCACGGTGAGCTTGGGATCCTTCTGCGCCCTCATGATGTTGTCGGCGTCGTTCTCGTCGTCCCAGATGATGTCGGCCTCGCCGGATTGCAGCGAGGCGAAGCGCGACTGCGCGTCCGGCAGCGGCTTTAGGATGATGCGGTCAAGATAGGGACGGCCCTTGTCCCAGTAATCGGGGTTCTTTTCCAGCACCATGCGGTCGCCCGCAGTCCAGGATTTCAGCATGTAGGGGCCGGTGCCGACGGGATTGCGATTATAGTCGTCGCCCTTGGTCTTCCAGGCCGTCGGCGAATGCACGACGTTGTTCTGGCTCTGGATGGTTATCGTCGCCGGCAGGTTCACGGCCGGATCGGTGAGATTATAGACGATGGTGTACTCGTCGGGCGCCAGCACCTCCTTGACGTTGGTGATGTAGAAGGCGCAGCGGCACTTGTTGGCGGGGTCCTTCTGCCGGTCGAAATTCTCCTTGAAAGCCTGCGCGTTGAACGGCGTGCCGTCATGGAATCTCACGCCCTGGCGCAGCTTGAAGGTCCAGCTCTTGTAATCATCGGAATGGGTCCAGGACACCGCCAGTTTTGGCGCGGCCTCCCCTTTCTCATCGAGCGTCGTCAGCGTGTCGAAGATTGCGGCGGCCGCGGTGAAGGTGGAGGTGTCGTAGACGCCGACCTTGAGCGGATCGAACCCTGCAATTTCCAACTCCTGTCCGACGGTGATGCTGCCGCCCGATTTCTGCGCTTGCGCAGGCGCGGCCAGAGCAAATGCCGCGACGAGGAAAATCGGCACGCGCTTGCGTGCGAGTGCAGCCGCCTTCGTCATGATTCCTCCCAGGATCCCTCGTCCGATGTTTCGGATCGTTGAATGACTCGGGAGCGAGATTGGCGACAAATGTCCGCCACGGCAAGAGGAACGCACGAGGGTTCGAGCGCCGCATGCCGCGGCGCGTTGCGTTCAGCGCGTCGCGGCCGTTTTGCCTGACGGAATTGGCGCATCGCTCGCAAGGCCGATCTCGGCGCGCAGCGCATCCGTGTGCTCGCCGAGCACGGCCATCGTCTCGGCTGGCGCGGTGTCCGCGCCCGACATCCGGAACGGCAAATTGAGCACCTGGAAGGAGCCGCCTTCATCCCGCACCTCGGACAGCGCCTGCCGTTGCGCGAGCTGCGGATCAGCCAGCGCTTCGGACACGGTGCGATAGGCCGAGGCGGGGACGCCGGCCGCGCCGAGCGCGGCAAGGCATGCATCGGTCGTGAGCTGCCGTGACCAGGCTTCGACGCCGTCCATCATCTCGGCCCAGTTCTCGCGGCGCGCGGCGTAGGTCGAAAAGCGCGGATCGGAAATCCATTGGGGGCGGCCGATCACCTCCATCAGACCCCGAAAGGTCTTCTCGCTGGCGATTGTGATCATGACGTAGCCGCTGGCCGTCTCCGTCGGCCCGAACATCGGGCGCGGCGGCGGCTTCACGGCGAATTGCGAACTCTGCAACTCGGTCAGCGTCAGCGACAGCATCGTTTCCAGCATGGAAACGTCGATATGCTGGCCAAGGCCCGTCACGGTGCGCTGATAGAGCGCGGACGCGATCGCGCCGAAGCCGTAGGTGCCAGTGACGACGTCGGCATGGTAGATGCCGCAATAGTCGGGACGGCTGCGGCCGGGCTGGTAGGCGAGATGCGCCATGTCGTAGCCCGAGGCCGCATGGATCACCGGCGCATAGGCCGGCAGTTCGGCCGAGGGCCCGGTCTGGCCGTAGCCGGAGATCGAGCAGTAGATCAGCCTTGGGTTGATCTGACGCATGCTGTCGTAGTCGAGCCGCAGCCGGCGCATCACCCCCGGGCGGAAGTTCTCGACGAGGATGTCTGATGTCGCGGCCAGCCGGCGCACCGCCTCCTTGCCGTCCTCGGATTTGAGGTCGAGCACCACGCTCTTCTTGCCGACATTGAGCTGGCCGAACGTGGTGCTGCAACCCTTGCGGAGCGGTGGTCGGGTCCGCATCGTCTCTCCGCCGTCGCTCTCGATTTTGATGACCTCAGCGCCCATATCGGCGAGCATCCGCGTGCAATGGGGACCGGCAATCGTGGTCGAAAAATCCAGGACCCGCAGGCCCGCAAAGGCCTTTGTCGTCTTCCCCTCATGCTTATCTGCTAGCTGCATCCGCGGAGCCCCATGGAACCTTCAGTGTTCTTTGTTGTTGATGCGCCGACCCTAGAGGGCGGCGGCTGAGTAGGAAAGTCTTTACCGAACGGTCAGGCCGCGTGGGCGGGGATTTGAGTGTGACGGCAACTGGACCCGTTCTTGCATAGAGGCAAGCGGGCTCGGCAGAGGGCAGCTGTTCTTGAGGGTCTTGTTCGTCACGACAGAGATGGACGACTTCGTCCGCGTCGGCGGACTTGGCGCCGTTTCCGCGGCCCTTCCTCGCGCCCTTCGCTCCTTTGCCGATATCCGGATCATGCTGCCCGGCTATCGCGACATCATCGAGCAACTCACGCACATTCAAATCGTTGGCCGCTGTCCGGCATTTGCGGAGATGCCGGCCTGCTCGCTCGGACGGGCCGCGACCAAGGATGGCCTGCCGGTCTACGTGCTGTTGTGCTCACAGCTCTACGACCGGCCCGGCAATCCCTATGGCGACGAATCCGGGCGCGACTGGCCCGACAATGACATCCGCTTCGCGCGCCTTGCCTCGGCCGCCGCTGAGCTGGCCATGGGCACGCTGGACAAGAATTGGGCAGCAGACCTGATCCATGCCAATGACTGGCAGGCCTCGCTCGTGCCGGCCTATCTCGCCTGGCGCGGCGCCAAGCTGCCGTCGATCCTGACCATCCACAATCTCGCCTATCAGGGTCTCTTCCCGAAGGACTCGCTGCGGCGGATCGGCGCTCCGGAGAGCTCGTTCCACATTGACGGCGTCGAATTCTACGACCAGGTCTCGTTCCTCAAGGCGGGGCTGGTCTATGCCTCTCACCTCACCACGGTCAGCGGTACCTATGCGCGCGAGATCACGACGGCCGAATACGGCTGCGGCCTCGAAGGCCTGCTTCGCGTCCGCTCCGACGCGGCCGAGCTCACCGGCATCCTCAACGGCATCGACGAGAGCTGGGACCCACGCTCCTGCGCACAGCTCGCCCAGCAATTCGGCGCGGGCGACTGGGTCGGCAAGAAAGCGAATGCGGACTACGTGCGCAAGCAGTTCGGGCTTGCGGTCTCACGCGGTCCCATGTTCGGCATCGTTGCCCGCCTTGTGCACCAGAAGGGCATCGACCTCGTGCTGTCGGCCGCCGACGAGATCGTCGATGCCGGCGGGCAGATCGTGGTCACCGGCTCCGGTGAGCCGGCGCTCGAGCAAGCCTTGATCGACGCGCACCGGCGCCGCCCCGACGCCATCGGGGTCGTGATCGGCTTCAACGACGCCCAGGCCCGCCGTATTTTCGCCGGCAGCGATTTCACCCTGATGCCCTCACGCTTCGAGCCATGCGGGCTCAGCCAGATGTACGCGCAGCGCTTCGGCTCGCTGCCGATCGGACACCAGACCGGCGGCCTTGCCGAAACCATCACTGACGGCGAGACCGGCTTCCTGTTCTCAAGACCCTCGCGTGAATCCTTCCTCGGCGGCGTCCGCCGCGCGTTCGAGGCGTTCATGGCGCAGGACCAGCTCGATACCATGCGTCGCAGCGCGATGGGACGATCGTTCTCCTGGAGCATCTCGGCCGGCAGCTACAGCGCGCTATACCGGAAGCTGGCGTCGGTGTGAGGCGACACTGTCATTCCAGGGCGCGCCTCTTGGCGCCAGCCCGGAATCCATCGTACCGCCGGAATGACGGAGGAATAACGGCACCCCGTGAACGGCACGACCGGACACACTTGGCTTTGAGACTCTACTTCCCCCGCACATCCATCTGCGGCCGCCCGATCCAGGCTCTGTTGAGGCATCGGGTCAGCCAGTCGGGCTGCGGCTCGCCGCGCAGCCGCGCCTGCGCCTCCTGATAGGGCCCGACATAGCGCAGCCTGTCGGGCAATCTCGGATAGACACGCCGTATCCATTTCAGCGCGTGATCGGCAGTTGTGATGTCCCGCTCATCGAGCTCAAATCCGAAGCCGGCTCGCAAGCGTTCCGGCAGCATCCTCGCCGTGAGCGCGCGATACCATCGCGGCGGCCGCAACCAGGGACGGGCGCCGCTGAAGATCTGCTCCGCGATCTCGCGCGCCGCCGGGCTGACGGTCAGCGTGTCCGACTGCGCCATCGCCTTGGTGTAGGCTGCAAAGCCCGACCAGTCCGCCGGCAGATCATCCCCCGTCAGTCCGAACAGGGCGCCGTACAGCCGGGCCTCGCTCCAATAGCGCTCGCGCTCCTCCGCCGAGAGTGGCGGCAGCACCAGATCATGCGCCATCAGCGCGGTCTCGACCAGCGTCGCATGGACCCAGCGGAGCGAGGGAATGTCGTTGGCGCAGTAGCGCGAGCCGGCCGCGAACGGACCGACGGTCTCGGGCATCTCGCCGACGATCATGCTGTGGCGCCGGTGCAACTGCCGCGACGACCGCAGCGCCCGGTCCAGCGAGCCGAACACCATGGTAAAGACGACGTCGAAAGTGCGATGGAAGCGGCCGATCGGATCGGCAAGAGTGCGCGAATGCTCGGCGATCGCCGCCGCGACCCATGGATGCGCCAGTTGCAGCAGCAGCGCACGGCCGGCGCCGAGGAAGATGACGGCTTCCCGGTCGATCTGCCAGGTCAGTGAGGCCGGACCGAACACGCCTGCGACCGGTCCCGCCGCGTTCGCGCGCAGCCTATCGAGCGACGCCTCCAGATCTTTTTCACCAACCAATTGCAAGCCTCGCGACGAAGACATGGCGACAATAGCCCGGACCGCGCGCCTGCGAAATCGCCATCGCGCAAAACAATGACGAACAAGGCTCTCAGTCCGCCGCAATCGGCAGTGCGTCCATATCGGCTTCGTCGGACAGGCGGCCTCCGACAACCGCGGCATCGCCGGCGGCACCTATCTTGCCTGCTATTTCTGTGGCGGACTGGTCGGCACGGCCGTGCTGGGGCGACTGTTCGACGCTTTCGGCTGGCACGCTTGCGTGGCCGGCGTGGGCGCTACGCCGGCAACGAATTGAGCATCACCAGGATGGACGATCCGGTGCTGCAGTCATACCCGCGCGCCGCGTCTCCGGCATCACGAACAGAATCAGCAGAAGCCCCGTCGCGGCGACCCCGGATAGTCCGATGAATGCGGTGGCGTTGCCGAACTTGTCGCTGACATAGCCGCCAAGCGCGGTGCTCAAGGACGCACCGATGCCGGTCGCAGTGCCGACGATGCCCTGCGCCAGGTTGAAGTGACCGCTGCCGAAGGCAACGTCGGCGACGATCAGCGGAATCATCACCGCGAACACGGCCGCGGTGAGGCCGTCGAACACCTGCACCAGCACGAGTAGATAGGGATCGCGCACGGTTGCGAACAACAGACCGCGAATCGTCAACGCGCCGAATCCGATCAGAAGCAGCGGCCGCCGGCCCCAGAGTTGTGCCTTGCGCCCGACGGTCGGCGACAGCAGCGCCACGATCGCCTGCGGGACGACGATGCAAAAGGCGACGAGCACCGTCGCCCACTGGCTCGACCGGGCCGTCACCGCGCTCGCCATCAGCGGCATCATCGCCGCGTTCGCGAGCTGCAACAAGAGCACGCTCAGCGCGAACACGATCAGCGGACGCTGCTGAATCAGGTGCCAGACATTGGTGTCGCCGCGATCGGCTGCCTCAGGCGGCATCTCACCGTGACAGCGCGCGATGTCGACCTCGTGCTCGCGGATGCGCGAAAGCGCGATCAGGGTCGGGATCGCGAGCAGGAAGGTGACCAGGAATACCGAGCGGCTCGACAGCAGATAGCCGGCGGTGCCCATTACTGCCGCCGCGACGCCGTTGCCGAGCGAGGCAAAGCGCGCATTGCGGCCAAGACGCTCGCCGATCGCGAGCGGACCGACGAGGCCGAGGCTGATCGCGGCAATCGCCGGCCCCAGCACGCAGCTCGCCATCGCATGCAGGGTGGCGGCGGTCACCACCACTGGGAAGATCGGCATCGCGGCGTAGGCCAGCGCGCAGCAGCCGATGGTGGCAATCGCAAGCGCGGCCACCAGCCGTTCCGATTTCGCCGCATCGATGATTGCCCCGCCCGGCATCTGCCCGATCAGGGCGACGATGCCGCCGATCGACAGCACGAGGCCGATCTCGACCTGGGTCCATTTCTGCGTCGTGAGGTAAACCGCGATGAACGGACCAAATCCGGTCTGCACATCGGCGAGGAAGAAGATGAACCAGTCGAGCCCGCGCAGGCTCTGGCGCGACGGTGCCGGAAGGCCTACAGCCGGTAGCGCGGCGACGTGGTCCTGCTCAACGGGGCCGTCGCGATCTGCATGTTTCGGCTTGCTCGACAACAGCACAGGCGGTCAGCCCTCCGGGCACCTCACTGAATCGCTTGCAGCGGTTGAAGGCTGCCGGACGCGCCGAGCACCACGATCGGCGTGTCTTCCTTGTATTCCGGCGCGGCCGCGACCTGCGCTTTGGTCAATTCCAGCGTGATGCTGTCCTTCTTGTTGGCGATCTTGCCGAAGCGCAGCGCGTTCCAGTCCACCACGATCTTACGGCTGCCGACGCCGAGAAAGCCGCCGAAATCGATCGCCGCCGCGCGCACATGGCCGGTGCGATCGACGATGACGTCGACGATACGGCCCATGTCTTCGCCGGCGGCGCTGCGCACGTCGCGGCCGAGGACGCCATGCGCCTCGCTCGCGCCGATGATGGTTACCGAGGGCGGCGGGGCGGCATCCTTCGGAGTGACCGGAACGGTCGAGGCCGGCGGCTGTGCCGGCGGCGGCGCATTCGCTTCGCTCTGGCTCGCGGGCTGATCCTCCGCGGCGTGCGAGGGCGCAGCCGCCAGGCCCGCGACGATGGCTACGCCCATGATCAGCGCTCCGATGGCACGCATCACACCCTCCTCACGGCACGCCGCTAGCGCGCCAGCACGATCGAGACCTGGATCTGGCCGCGCGTGCGCAACACTTCCAGCGCCACGTCATCGGCGTGGCGGCTGACGCGCAGATCCACGCTGGACTCGCCCAGCCGCACATCGCGCAGGATCACCTCGTTCAGGAACGCCGGCAGATGCGGATTGCGCAGGCGAATCTCCCCGCGCGCCACGTCGAACTCGATGCCGAGCGCCGCCTCCAGCAACGTGAACGGCGTCGCGCTGGCCCAGGCCTGCGGCGCGCAGGCGACCGGATACAGCGTCGGACCGCGCCGCTTCTCACGCCGGAAGCCACAGAACAATTCGGGCAGCCGACGCAAATCCATATAGGTCGCCGCGTCGAACAGCCCCTTGAAGACATGCGCCACCGAATGCTTGAGGCCGTAGCGCGCGAGCCCGAGCGCGATCAGCGCGTTGTCGTGCGGCCAAATCGACCCGTCATGATAGGACATCGGGTTGTAGCGCACCTCGCCTTGCGCGACGGTGCGGATGCCCCAGCCCGAGTAGAAATGCGGCCGCATCAGATCGGCGGCGACCAGACGGGCGCGGTCCTCGCGGATCATGCCGCTGAACAACACCTGCCCGGCATTCGAGGTCCGCACCTTGCAGGGGCGCTTCTTGCCGTCGAGGGCGAGCGCATAGGTGCCGAGCTCCTCGCACCAGAACGCCTTCTCGAAGTGCTCGGCCAGCGCCTTGGCTTCGGCCTCGAGCTGGCGCGCGCGGTCCGGCTTGCCGAGCCGCAGAGCACAGCGCGCCGCCGACTGCTTGGCCGCGTAGACGTAGCCCTGGACTTCGGCGAGCGCGATGTTGCCTTCCGCGAGCTGGCCGTCAGCATGGAAGATCGCGTCGTAGGAATCCTTCCAGCCCTGGTTGGCGAGTCCTTTCTCCGTCGCGCGCTGGTATTCGACGAAACCGTCCTGATCGGGATCGCCGGGGCCGTCGATCCAGGCGAGCCCGGCCTCGATCGCCGGCCACAGCTCGATCAACGTGGCCTCGTCGCCGGTACGTTCGAAATAGCTTCCCGCGAGCAGGACGAATAGCGCGGTCGAATCGACGCTGCCGTAATATTGGGAGAACGGCACCTCGCCCAACGCTGCCATCTCGCCGCCGCGCATCTCGTGCAGGATCTTTCCGGGCGCGGCGTCGGCGAGCGGATCGACCGCCTTCGCCTGGAAGTGCGCAAGGCGCCGCAATACGCCCTTGGCGACGCGCGGATCGACCCAGAGCATCTGGAGCGCGGTGATCAGGCCGTCGCGGCCGAACGTCGTCGAGTACCAGGGAATGCCGGCATAGGGATAACGCCCTTGCGGCGTCTCCGTCATCAGCATGTTGAGGTCGGCCATGGCCTGGCACAGCACCTCGTTGAAGATGTTGTTGGAGGTCTCGATGCTAGCGGCGCCCATGGTCGACTGCCGCATCTCGCGGCGGTGCGCCAAGAGGCCGGGGAAGAATCGCGCCGGCTTTTCGGTCACGGGCCGGTTGCAGGAGACGGCAACGAACAGCGATCTGGCCTCGTGCGGGTCGAGCTCGAGCTGCCAAGTCGCAGCATTGACCGACAGCCGCGTCGGACGCGGATCGAAATGCAGGCCAGTGATGCGCTCGGCCTCGTCGAGGCCGCGATACTCGAACAACACGTCGGTCGGACCTAACAAGCGGCTCGTACCGGTGCCACGGCGCGGGCGCCGCTCGCCGCGGACCTCGAACAGGTCGGCAAAGTCGTTGTCGAACAGCAGCGTCAGCTCGAAGCTGGCGCGTGCGTCGCCGTGGTTCTGCACGCCGATGCGCTGATAAGCGCTACCGCGCCACAGGAAGATCGTGCGCACGATGTGCAGCAGATCCTTTTGGAACACGAGGCGGCCCTGACGGTAGATGTCGGGATTGGTGAGATCGACCGTCAACGCCGAATTGTCGTCGCGGAGGTTCGAGCCGAGCAGCAGCGGCTGAAGATCGTCGAGCACGAGCTCCAGCCGCGCCAGGTAGCGCGTGTCGTAGTGAAACAGCCCGTCCGGCCCGCCCGCCGAAGCGCCGATGTCGCCGTGGCTGTCGAGCACGACGAAGGTATCGTCGTGCTTGAGGGACCGCCGCGGCCGGGCGGCGGGTCCCGTCATCGGAATGTAGAACGTCTGCTCCGCGACGGCCTCCACCGTCTGGGACACGGAAATGATCTGGGTTACGGTTTCGGCTGCCATGAGCTGCTCCCCTGCGCCTTGATTCGAAACGCAACCAACGCGAACGCGACTGCTCGATCTACGCGGCGACCTTCGCGAGCCGGCTCATCTCCTGCGTCACCAGCTCACGGTAGGGGCCGTGACCCTGCATCAGCCGGTCGGGCGCGCCATCCTCGATGATCTTGCCGGCCTTGAGCACGACCACGCGATCGAAATTGCGCAGCGTCGCCAGGCGATGCGCGATCGCAACCACGGTGCGGCCGCGCATCAGCCGCGACAGTGCCTCGCGGATAGCCTCCTCCGACTCGCTGTCGAGCGCTGCGGTCGCCTCGTCGAGCAGCAGGATCGGCGCGTCCTTGAGGAAAGCGCGCGCGATCGCGATGCGCTGGCGCTGGCCGCCCGACATCTTCACACCGCGGTCGCCGACCATGGTATCGAGACCTTCCGGCAAGCTCTCGACGAAATCGCAGCGCGCCGCGATCGCCGCGCGCAGCACCTCGTCGTCAGTGGCGTTCGGCCGGCCATAACGGATGTTCTCGCGGATGGAGCGGTGGAACAGGGAGATGTCCTGCGGCACGACTGAGATCGCCTCGCGCAGGCTCAGCTGCGTCACCTTGGAAATGTCCTGGCCATCGATGGTGATGTTACCCTCATCGACGTCGTAGAAGCGCTGCAGCAGCGTGAACAGGGTCGATTTGCCGCCGCCGGACTGACCGACCAGGCCGACGCGCTGGCCGGGTTGCAAGCGTAGACTGAACCGCTCGAAAATCTTCTCGCCGCCGGGATAGCCGAAGGTGACGTTATTGAACGCGATCGCGGCGCCGCTCTTGACCAGAGGCTCGGCCTCGGGGTGATCGCGCAGCTCGTGCGGCACCAGCAGGGTGGCGATCGCCTCGGTCAGCCGCGCGACGTGCTGGGTGACGTCGACCAACGCCACCGCGAGATCGCGCGTCGCATTGAGAATGGACAGGCCGAGGGTGCAGACCAGCACGACGTCGCCGGTGGTCGCCTCGCCCTTCTGCCACAGCGTGATCGCCCAGGCCATCAGCGCCACGGTCAGCACGACGGTTACGCCGGCATGTGTGATCCGCAGCTTCTCCAGGTACCGCAGGCTGCGGCCCCGCGCGGTGAGCTCCCGGTTCACCGTCGCATCGAACCGCTCATGCTCGTGGCTGATGCCACAGAAGGCGCGCACCAGCGGCATGTTGCTGATCACGTCGATCATCTCGCCGTCGACCACCGCGGCTTTGTCGGCGAAATCATCATGCAGCGGCTTGCCGGCGGCGGCCAAGTGGAACATCGCGACCACCATGCCGCCGGCGATCACGATCAGGCCCAGCGCCATATACGGACTCACGGTTCCGATCAGGGTGATTGCCGCAATTGTGGCGATGCAGGGCGGCAGCACGTTCCAGACGAACATGTTCTCGACCGTGAACACCGCGTTGGAAGTCGCCGTGATGCGGCTCGTCAGCATGCCCGGCATGCGATCGGAGAAATAGCTCGGCGCGTGGCCGGTCAGATGACGAAATATGTCGCGGCGTAAATCACCGGTGACCCGGACGAAGGTGAAGCTCGCCGTCCAGCTCGCGATCCGCCACAGAAAGTTGTCGGCGGCGATCAGTGACATGAGCAGAATGAATGCCAGCCATACGCTCCCGCCATGAGATGGTCCGGCGGACAGGCTGTCGACCAGGGATTTGACGCCGTACTGGGTGCCCACGGAGCAGGCAACCGCTGCCACGACAGCGGTCAGAATCACCAGGTGTGACGCGAGACGACGCCGGAGATAGCGCAAGACAAAGGCAAATGGCCTGCGCGCGTATCCAGAAAGCTGATCCATATGGCTATCGCCCCGTTATGCTGATTTTCAATTCGTTACTGGTCGAGTGAACAGCGACCACTTCGCCTCGGTTCCCGGGCCCGGCGATCACGACATGCGGATGCGGACGATCTGAGAAGATGTAGTGGCAGCATCGAGACGTCCCCCTGACGTGTCGAATATGTAACGTTCGGAGGGAGGAACTTCGCAGGTGCGGGAACGTTCCTTTGTCTGGCATTGCCGGTGCCGTACAGGCGGGGGGTTTCAATACATGATCGCACAGAGGAGATGGTGAGATGCGCATCGCGCAGGTTGCTCCGTTGACGGAGGCTGTTCCACCCAAACTGTATGGCGGCACCGAGCGGGTGGTGCATTGGTTGACGGAAGAGCTGGTGGCCCTTGGACACGATGTGACGCTGTTCGCCAGCGGCGACTCGCAAACCTCGGCAAAGCTGGATGCATTATGGCCGCGGGCGCTCCGCCTGGATGGTTCCGTGCGTGATCCCAATGCGCTGCACATGGTGTTGCTGGAGCGCGTGCGGCAGAAATGTGACGACGAGGAGTTCGACTTCCTCCACTTCCACCTCGACTACTATCCTTGGTCGCTGTTCTACCGGCAGCCAACGCCGTTCGTGACCACGCTGCACGGCCGTCTCGACCTGCCGGAGCACCAGCCGGTCTTCAACACTTTCTCGAAAATGCCGGTTATTTCGATCTCCAATGCGCAGCGGCGGCCCGTGCCGCAGG
This sequence comes from Bradyrhizobium sp. 137, assembly GCF_023074095.1. Classification (NCBI taxonomy): domain Bacteria; kingdom Pseudomonadati; phylum Pseudomonadota; class Alphaproteobacteria; order Hyphomicrobiales; family Nitrobacteraceae; genus Bradyrhizobium; species Bradyrhizobium sp. 137. Next base: position 78,670 of record NZ_JADPKU010000082.1, on the reverse strand, counting down.
CGAACTGGGTCACCACCATTCATCACGGCCTGCCAGAGAATCTGCTGACGCCGAAACCCGTCAAGCAGGAATATCTCGCCGTGCTCGGCCGCATCGCGCCCGAGAAGGGCGTCGACCGCGCCATCAAGATCGCGACGCATTGCGGCATCCCGCTGAAGATCGCCGCCAAGGTCGATCGCGCCGACCAGGATTATTATGACGAACTGATCCGGCCGATGATCGAGAACAATCCGCTGGTCGAGTTCATCGGCGAGATCAGCGATCACGAGAAATCGGACTTTTTGAGCGGCGCGCTCGGTCTCTTGCTGCCAATCGACTGGCCGGAGCCGTTCGGTCTGGTGATGATCGAAGCCATGGCGTGCGGAACGCCGGTGGTCGCCTTCAACCGCGGCTCGGTGCCGGAGATCATCGACGAGGGCCTCACCGGCTTCATCGTCGAGGACGTCATCAGCGCAGCGGGAGTGGTCAAACGCCTCGCGCAACTGGACCGCACTGCAATCCGCAAGCAGTTCGAGACCCGCTTCACGGCGCGGCGCATGGCACTGGACTATCTCGCGGCGTATCGCAGCCTGACCGAGGCACAGGCGCCGCGAATCAAGCTGGTGAGCAGCGCGGAGTAGCGCCTCAAGCAACGCTGCTGGTCGAAGTGCCCTCTCCCCTTGTGGGAGAGGGCTCAAGACCCACGCGGCACACTCGCTTGGGTGAGGGGTTGGCCTCGCCAAGGAAAAATCTCTCCGCGGAAACGGACCCCTCATCCGGCGCTTCGCGCCACCTTCTCCCACAAGGGGAGAAGGAAAGAGGTCAGAGCCAACAGACCGCGCGCCTAGCTCACCAACGCCCGCTTCGGCTCGACGATCTCGAACATGCGCGGGAATTCATCCATCAGGCCCATCAGCTCGGCGAGCCGCATCGGATTGCCTGATAGCTTGATCTTGCCGGCGGCGACCGCCTCCGGAAAGCTCGTCTGTTTTGCAATGACTTCGTCGAGCGTCGCGCGTGCCAGCGTGAAGCTGGCATCCGCGCGCTCCGCCTGCACGCCCTCGGCATAGGTCAACGCAGAGTTCTCCAGATTGAGCACGAAGGTCTCGCCGGTGTCGGAAACACTCCAGTTCAGCACGATGTGCTTGCCTTCCGCTTTCGGGCCGTTGAGGCGGATGCCGAGCAGGTCCCAGAGCTGCGAGGTGCGCAATGCGGCCAGCGTTTCGCGCGGCATTGGCGGGCGCTGGGGCGCCTTCGGCATGCCGTTTCGCAGCTCCTGCGCGCCGAACAGATAGGCGTTGCGCCAGGTCGCGCTTTCGGCGGCATAGCCGAGCTGCTCGAGCGTATCCGCCAGCAACGCGCGCGCCGGCTGATTGTCCGGCTCGGCGAAGACGAGATGGCCGAGCGCTTGCGCGATGAAACGAAACTCGCCCTTGTCGAAATACGTCCGTGCCCGCGCCAGGATGGCATCCGCGCCACCCATGTATTCGACATACTTCTTGCCTGATTCTACCGGAGGCAGCGGATCGAGATTGACCGGATTGGCGTCGTACCAGCCGAGATATTTCTGGTAGATCGCCTTCACGTTGTGCCGGATGTGGCCGTAATAGCCGCGGCCGTGCCAGGCGGACTCAAGGCTCTTCGGCAGCTGGATGGTCTCGGCGATCTCGGCGGCGGTGAGGCCGTGGTTCATCAGGCGGATGGTCTGGTCGTGCGCGAATTTGTAGAGATCGCGCTGCTGCCGGATCATGGTGCCGATGCGCTCCCGCCCCCACACCGGCCAGTGATGCTGGCCGCACATCGCCTCCGCCTTGTCATCCCAAAGCAGCAGGGCCTCGCCCAGATATTTCGACCAGGCCAGCGCATCGCGCACGTCGGCGCCACGGAACGGCAGCAGATTGTGGAAATTGTGGGTGCAGTTCTCGGCAAGGTTCAGCAGCTTGTAGCGCGGGACGAAGAAATGCATCTCCGCCGGCGCTTCGCTGTTCGGCGCCATCTGGAATTCGAACTCGAGGCCGTCGATGACACGCGTCTCGCCGGTCGCCATGATCAAATCGGTCGGGCGCAGCAGTGCGACCGATCCCGCCGCCATCGACTTGCCGAGCCCGCAATCCACCTGCCCGCGCACGCCCTTCGCGAGAAAGGGACCGAACTGGTACTGCGCCCGGCGCAGCATCGCCGGTCCGGCGATGATGTTCTCGGAGACGGCGTGCTCCATGAACAGGTTCGGCGCGATGATCGGCACGCGGCTAGTCGCCAGCGCCTCCTCCTCCAGCACGCCGCGCGCGCCGCCCCAATGATCGGTGTGGGTGTGCGTGAAGATGACGGCCGCGACCGGGCGCTTGCCACGATGGCTGAAGTAGAGATCGAGCGCGGCGCGCGCGCCCTCGATCGAGGTCAGGGTATCCACGACGATGACGCCGCTGTCGCCCTCGATCAGCGTCATGTTGGCGATGTCGAGCCCGCGCACCTGATACACGCCGGGCACGACCTCGAACAGGCCGTGATGCATGTTGAGCCGCGACTGCCGCCACAGGCTCGGATTGACGGTGGGCGGCGCCCGTTCAGCAGAGAGAAAGCCGTAAGGCTCCAGGCTCCAGACCGTCCGCCCTTGCGGATTTGTGATTGTCGCGTTCTCGATCGTGCCGAGAAAGCCGCGCGCGGCATCGTCGAAATCGCGCGTGTCTGAAAACGGCAGCGCGTTCAGCATGGCGTCATGCTGCGCGATGACAGAGGGAGAAGCGTGTTTCGACTCGTTGTTGGCTTCAGCCATGTTGCTCTCCTCCCGGACGGTGCCTCATTCCCTTCGTCCCTTGTGTGAAAGACCGCGGCGCGAAGCGCCGGATGAGGGGTCTCTCTCCGCGAACTCGATTGCGCGAGCCTCACGCGCAGAGAGACCCCTCACCCGTCTCGCCGCTGCGCGGCGAGCCACCCTCTCCCGCAAGGAGAGGGCTATCAGCTACATCCCCAGCAGCCTTGGCAGCCACAACGACAGACCTGGCCAATACGTCACCACCACGAGGAATCCCAACATGGTCAGGAGCCAGGGCCACACCGCGACGGTGAGCTCGGTGATGCCCATCTTGGCGATACCTGATGCGACGTAGAGATTGAGGCCGACGGGCGGATGGCACAGCCCGACCTCCATATTGACCGTCATCAGGATGCCGAAATGGATCGGATCGATGCCGAGCTTGACCGCGACCGGAAACAGGATCGGCGCCATGATTAGGATGATCGAGGACGGCTCCATCACGTTGCCCGCCAGCAGCAGCAGGAGGTTGACGAGCAGCAGGAAGCCGATCCAGCCCAAGCCCTGGTCGATCATCCATTGTGCCAGCGCCTGCGGCACGTTCTCGTAGGTCATCAGGAACGAGAACAGCACCGCGTTGGTGATGATATAGAGCAGCATCGCCGATAGGTTCGCCGACGACAGCAGCACCCGCGGCACATCGCGCAGCTTCAGATCCTTGTAGATGAACACTGCGACGATGAAGGCGTAGACCGCGCTGACGGCGGCAGCTTCCGTCGGCGTGAACAGGCCGCTATAGATGCCGCCGATCACGATGACGATCAGCAAAATGCCCCAGATCGATTTGCGAAATGCGTCGAGACGCTGAAGGAACGTAGCCTTCGGCATCCGCGGATAGTCGTTGCGCCAGGCCCGATAGAATGTCGTCGCCCCAAGCAGCGAGGCCAGCACCAACCCCGGCACGATGCCGGCGATGAACAGCTTGCCCACCGAGCTGTTGGTGGAGACGGCGTAGAGAACCATCGGGATCGACGGCGGAATGAGAATGCCGAGCGAGCCGGAGGTCGTGATCACCCCCGCCCCGAACCGCTTGGGAAATCCTTGCGCGACCATCGCAGGCAGGATCACCGAGCCGATCGCCACCACGGTCGCCGGCGAGGAGCCGGAAATCGCCGCGAACAGCGCGCAGGCGACCACGCCGGAGAGTGCGAGGCCGCCGTACCAATGGCCGACCAGCGCGGTCGCGAACGTGATCATCCGGCGTGCCACGCCGCCATGGGTCAGGAAGTTGCCGGCGAGAATGAAGAACGGGATCGCCATGATCTCGAAATTCTCGATGCCGGTGAACAGCTTCAGCGCCACCGATTCCGTGCGCACGTCGGTCAGCGTGAACATGAAGCTGAGCACGGTCAGACCAAGCGCGATCGAGATCGGCATGCCCGTCAGCATCAATGACAGCAGCAGCGCGAACACGATGGCGACGCGCAGGCCTTGCGGCAGCGTGATGATGTGGCCGGCATGCGCAAAGCACAGGGCGACGATCAGAATCGGCAGCAGCATCAGGATCCAGCCGAGCGGGCTGCGCTCGTCCCGGGCGACCTGGCTGGGGGTGACCGGGGCCGGATGCACCGGATCCGCTTCGACGCCCTCGACGCCCGCCATGTCGTGATGCGGCAGCTCGCCGGTGCGGTAGAACGACCACGCCACTTGCAGGAAGCGGAAGCACATCAGGCCGGAGCCGAGCGGAATGGTGAGATAGACCATCCACATCGGCGCTTCGAGATCGTTGGACTGCTGGCCCGTCTGCCACATCTGGCCGACGAACGCGGCCCCGAAATAGCCCACGATGGCGGTGAAGAGCGCGCCGCACAACAGACCGAAGGTGATAACGCGACGGCGCGATCCGCCCGGAAGGATGTTGACGAGCACGTCGACGCCGACATGGATGCCGGTGCGCACGCCGTAGGCCGCGCCGAACTTCGCCATCCAGATGAACATGTAGATGCAGAGCTCTTGCGCCCAGGACAGGTCGAGCGAGGCAAGCCACACGAACGCAGCGCGCGCGGGTACGGCGAGGAAAGCCAGGTTGCGGGCTTCGGCCCATTTGGCGATATCGATCGACAGCCCTGCCCCGTAGCGGTGCAGCACGGCGACGAAGATCAGCGACGTCGCAGCCGCGATCATCGTCGCGATCAGCCATTCCTCGAGATGGTTGAGAAAACGATTCAGCACCCGCAGCAACTTGGTCCCCCCAGCATTGGCTCGTCCATTCAAGAGCGAAACGGCCGGGAGTGCGATCACCCCCGACCGTTGTTATTGTCCTTATTAGGCCGCGGCCGTCAGTTCATCTTGACGTCGAGTTCCTTGGCGAGGAGATCGAGCACCTCCTGCCCGACCCGGCCCTTCGCCCATTTGTAGGTCGGCTGCATCGCCTCCTGCCACGCCTTGCGATCGGCGTCACTGAGGTAATGCAGCGTCGTCTTGCCCGTCTTCTTGATCTCGGCCAGCGCGTCCTCGTTCTCCTGGCGCGCGATCGAGTTGGTGTAATCGGTCGCCTCCGCCATCGCCTTGTCGAGCTGGGTGCGGATGTCGGGCGGCAAGCCCGACCAGAATTTCGAGTTGACGATGACGGCATATTGCAGATGCGCGTGATAAGACACGGTGATGTCCTTCTGCACCTCGTAAAACTTTTGCGTCAGATAGTTGGACGCCGTGTTCTCGCAGCCGTCGACCACGCCGGTCTGGAGCGCCTGGTAGACTTCGGAGAACGCCATGATCTGCGGGATCGAGCCGACCAGGCGGAAATACTGGTCGGCAATCTTCGATCCCGAGATGCGGAACTTGAGGCCCTGGAAATCGGTCGGCTTCATCAGGGGCCGGTTGGCGGAGACCATGTGGAAGCCGTTGTCCCAATAAGCGAGCCCGGTGATGCCCTTGGCCTCGAGCTTCTGGAACAGCCACTTGCCGACCGTACCCTTCATCGCGTTGGCATAGGTCTGGTCGTCCTTGAACAGCCACGGCAAGTCGAGCGCCTCGAACTCCTTGATGCCGAGCGGCGCGAATTTCGCGGTCGACGGCGCGAGCATCTGCACCGAGCCGAGCTGGAGCGCCTCGATCTCTTCCTTGTCCTTGTATAGCGTGGAGTTCGGATAGACTTCGACCTTGACCTTGCCGTTGGTGTACTTCTCGGCGAGCTCCTTGAATTTCAGCGCGCCCTTGCCCTTCGGAGTATCGTTGGCAACGACGTGGCTGAACTTGATGACGACGGGGTTCTGGGCCTGGGCAGCGGCGGAGGCCACGAGAATGGCCGTGGCGGCGACCGCAAGAAGCAGCTTGCGCATGAAGTAACCTCCCAACAACCTCGAAAGCCGGGTTCTTTTTGTTTTTCAGGTCAGTAGTGGCAGCAATCTGCCACCCGAACAACTAGACCTAAGCCCAATTTGCCGCAGCCAAGCTAACTTGACGGCAGCCGGGTGCGCAACCCGGAGCCGCTACAGTGCAAGGAAACGAGCGCTTATGCCGCATTGCGGCAGCGCCATCAGCTTTTGCGCTGGGCGACCATGAAGAGACGCCGGAACGGGAACAGCGTCTGCCCCGCCGCATTCTTCGGATAGGCCTTGGCAACGCGCATCCCATAGGCCGCTTCGAACGCGGCCTTCTCATCGCCCTGCAACACATCGAGATAGCGCGTCAGCCAGGTCCCCTTGGTCCATTCCTTCACGGGGTTCTCGCCTTCGAGCACCTGCAGATATTCCGTCTCCCAGATGTCGATATAGGCCGACATCGGTGCAAGCAGATCATGATAGAAGGCCGGCGCTTCGACCGGCGGTGGCGTAACGAGATGCGCGACCTTGGACCGCCAGGGACCATTCAGCGCGGTCTCGCCGATCAGCACGTGCGACGGTGCGGTGAAGTTGCGCGGCATCTGCACCGCGAGCATGCCGCCGGGGGTCACCTTCTCCATCACCGACGGAAACAGCGCCGCGTGATTGGGCAGCCAGTGCAGTGCGGCATTGGAATAGATCAAGTCGTATTGTTGGGCAGGGCGCCAATGGCCGAGATCCTCATGCGACCATTCCACCTCGGGCGCGGTCTTGCGGCCGGCCGCGACCATCTCGGCCGAGCCCTCGACTCCCGTCACGGTGGCCTCAGGCCAACGCTCCCTAATCAGTTTGGTCACGTTGCCGGCGCCGGCGCCGAGATCGGCGATCGCGCGCGGAGCGAAATCCGGAATCCGCATCAACAGGTCTAGGGCGGGCCGGAGCCGGTGGCCGGAGAACTTCAGATATTGCTGCGGGTCCCAAACCATCGCTCGCGCCTTTTCTTTTTCGTATTTCCTTCGCCGAAGCTTCTGGTTACCACTGCTCGTCCCGGTCGGGCAATTCGCAAAGCCCGCAGGACCGGGCAGGAAACGAAAGCAACAGCCAGAAGCAATTAAGAAAGCGTGTGACCATGGACCTCGGGCTCAAATCGAAAACCGCTGTCGTCACGGGCGCGAGCATCGGCATCGGCCGCGCCATCGCCAAGGGCCTTGCTGCCGAAGGCGTGCGCGTCGTGGGCGTGGCGCGGCGGAACGACCTTCTCGCCGAACTGGTGAAAGAAGTCGGCGGCGGGTTGATTGCTCCGTTCGAGCAGGACGTGATGGCGAAGGACGCCGCCGAGAACATCGCGGCCTTCGCCGTGAGCGAGCTCGGCCATGTCGACATCCTCGTCAACAATGCCGGTGGCAGCCGTCCGCTGCCCGTTGATGCGCCCGACAGCAAATGGGACGAGGCGATCGCGCTGAATTTCACCAGCTACCGCCGCATCGCGCACGCGCTGCTGCCGCAGATGATCGAACGCAAATGGGGCCGCATCGTCAATATCACCGGCAAGTCCGAGCCGGAGGGCCTGAACGCCGCCTTCGCCGCCAAGGCCGCCGTGCATGCCTGGGCCAAGGGCCTGTCACGCGAGATCGGCGCGCACGGCATCACCATCAACTGCATCCCGCCCGGCCGCATCATGAGCGAGCAGATCCGCCGCAACTACCCGCCGGACTATCGCGAGCGCTTTGCCGAGGAAGAGATCCCGGTCGGCTATTGGGGCGAGCCGGAAGATCTCGCTGCGCTCGCGGTGTTCCTGGCATCACCGGTGGCGCGCTACATCACGGGCACGGTGATCCCGGTGGACGGGGGCTTGCGGAGATATCAGTTTTAAGGGCGGGCTGCTGAATCCGCTCGGCCCGCGAATGCATGCGGGGTCCGGTTTGCTGGCAGGGCTGTCGCATATGATCTCTTGGAGCGGCTTGAGCAAGCGCCTCGTCGTTCGAGACGACCGCTTCCAGCGGTCTCCTCAGGATGAGGCTAATTGGCATCGGGCCCGTTGAAACTGCTGCCGCACACTCCGCCTCATCCTGAGGAGCCCGCCAAAGCGGGGGGTCTCGAAGGAAGGGCCGCAAAGAATGCTGCTTGCCATATGGGATTGCCCTGGGTTGCGGGCGGACCTCACGGTTTGACGTAGCTCCAGCCCTGTTCCTGCAGCTCCATGACGCGGACGACACCGGATTTGACAAGCGTGGCCTGTGGAATCAGGCTTATGTCCTTGTTCTCCGCCTTACGCATGTTTTCCTGCGTGTTGCCGCAAGCCTTGAAGGCGATTTCGGGATTGCTCATCGCTAGCACCTCGATCCGAGGCTTCACCGGCGAGGTGTCGTCACGCAGCATGTGAAGACCTGGACCAAAGGTGACAACCTCGATCGATACTGGTTCACCGCGATCGCGGTAGTATTGCGCGACGTTGGTCGCATTGTTGAGTGTGAGGTTCATCATCGCAGGTTCGTTGGAATTGACCTGCAGGATCAGCCGGTGCGGCTTGCTGGCGCTCTCGGTTTTTGTTGCCTGCGTCATCATCGTGTTGTTCGCAGCGGCCTGCTTGCTTGTGTGGTTATGCTCCGGCTTTCTCGCCGGCTTCTGTCGAGCCGGATGCTTCGGGTAGCTCGCGTGACTGTTCGCACTCGCCTGCGGGAGCCACTGGTTGTCCTGCTGCGCCTGCGCGCTTGGTCCGATCAGAAGCAGCATCGCCAGGCCGCTGATGACTGCCATCGTCAACTTTGGATTAATCATCTCGTGTCTCCCGTTCCCTGACCATCACCTTCCTGGTCTGGCGACGGCATGTGGCCATTTGCATGCAGCCCCCATTTTTTTGCGCACATTCTTGAATCCGCTGAGCAGGAAGTGTCCCTCTTGCACCGCGCCAGTACGGGTGGAAAGACGCACATCGATGTAACCGTCATCGGGTAGCGACCTCAGCAACTGCACGACGTCGCCGCCGAAAGCAACGCCAGAGCCGAATGACGGCGAGGCTGCCGTGAGTTGCATTGGCGGCTCCGCATTGAGCTGAAAGGAGACGACGTATTCGTTTGCATTGCGCGACACCGTCGGTCCTGCGACCATGACTTCCGTCCGGCCTTTGCGGCAGTGGATTGCGAGTTGCATCGCCGCGCCATCCGAGCCGCCAATGGAAGAGGTGGTGGCGGTGACGATCGGTGAATAGTCGACCGGCGAAGTGGTCTCGCTGACCAGCCAGCTATCGTCCGACGCCCGCCGGCCGGGCGGCGGAATCTTGCGGGACAGATCTTGTAGACATTCCAGCCGGGCTGCCCCCTCCATCGCCGAACAAGCCCGAAGTGTTTCCATGGGATCGCTCGTGTTTTGCGCGTAAGCGATTCCACAGGCGACGTTCAGGGCGAGGGCAATCGGAGGAGCGGCAGTCTTCATGGCCTCGCCTGTACGCTGCGAGCCTTGCGATCCAGCCATACCTGCGCAGCTTGGAATCGGGTGAGCCCTGGAACCTCTGCCGCGAGATTGATCGACTGCCATTTCGGATCGAAGCCTGGAGCCTGCAGGCGGTCGATTCGCGAGAACAGGTACTCGACAAGGCGCGCCACGCGTTGGTAGCGATTCGAACGTTGCGGCCAGTTGAAGGCAACGAGCGCTGTTGGCACCGCGATGGTCGAGACCCGCTCGCCTTGCCTGATCAGATTGGGATACTCATTGGCGTCAAGGCTCGCGGGCAGATAATAGTCCTCGAACTTGCTGTCGTAAGGGACCGGGAGGAACTTGAATCCAGCCTCCCAGCGGCCCTTTACGAAGGCGTCGACCGGTTTCGATGTGATGAACACGACGGCCGACATCTCGCCCTTGCGCATCTGTTCCAAGGCAACCTGATGCGGAATGAATGTCTTGTCGACATCGATGCCGAGGCGGCTGAAGATCAGTGGTCCTGAATAGGCGGCTGCGGTGCCCAGAGTGTTGAAGTTCACTTTCTTGCCGGCAAGATCCTGCAGACTCGCGATTTCCGGTCGCACGAAAATGTGCAGCTCGGATGGGAAGAGATTGAGCAGATACGTGATGCGGCTTCGGATCTGCGGTGCCTGAACCTTGTACTCTTCGAGTGCGTCGGAATTGATGATGGCGGTATCCACGCCACGCAAATAGAGCAGCGCATTCAGATTGTCGGTGGCGCCCCGGGTGACGATCGGCAGGAGATGCAGGTCTGCTCCGTCATCGACGACGCGAGCCATTTCTGCGGCGAGGCGGATCGGCGCGCCCTCGAGCAGGCCGCTGGCGAGCCCGACCGTCCAGGCGTTCATCCGGTCTTTTTCGTTCTCTAGCGGGAGCGGCCGTCGGACCATTTGTGCCTCGGCCCTGGCGCTTTTTCCGGTTTGCGCTTCCAGGCGAGCCGGCTGAAGCATCGAGGCGAATGTCGTCAGCGCGGCGAGCAGAAGCAACGAGGTTGAATTTGGCACCCTGTTCATGTCGTTCCCTTCTGGATCATCTGTCGCAACCTTTTGTCCCGCCGAAATGCAACGGGCCGATTCTCAGCGCCGCAGCGCATCCAGCCGTTCCTTCGCTTCGCGAATACCGCCCCGGTGTGCCTTCGCGTAGAGTTCTCGAGCCTTGGCCGCTTCGCCGCGCGTTCCATAAGTCCCCCAGGCGGTTAAGACCGCCGGATCATATGTCTCCGCGAGCATGAAGCTTGCCTGCGCAATGTCCTTCTCAGCCGCGAGCTCGAGGACAATCCGCGCTGCACCGATATTTCCCTGGTCGAGCAATGCCCTGGCGCGCGGGATCAATCGGGCCTCCGCCTCGTTTTGATTTGCGGCTGTCGGCGGCTCCGGTACGGTCACTTCCACGTTCTGCCTCGCCGGCAAGATGACGCCTTCATTCGTTTGCTCCACCGGAAGGCGCACATCGGTCAGGCCCCTTGCCGATGCGCCGGCTCTTTCCCGAGCTTCGACCGCGCTCCGCTCCTGTTGCAGCGACTGCCGCAACTCGGCAATCTCGCGCGTCGCTGCCTGTCTCTGCTGCGAGGCCGCATCGGCCGCCTCGCGCAATTGCACGTTCCGCGTTTCGATCTCACGGCGCGTTTCCGCAAGTTCTCTCGCGAGCGCGCTTGCATGCGCCTGGGCCTCTTCGAGAGCGCGCCGTTGTTGTTCGGCATTGGCCGTCATCGCTTGCGCTGCTTTGGTCCCGGCGACGAGGTCGGCGTTCTTCTGCCGCTCGTCTTGCAAAGACTGCCGCAGCTCCGCAATCTCCCGCTCCGCCGCCTCGCTTTGCTCCGCTGCCGCAGCTTCCGCCATGAGCGATCCGCGAGGTATTCCGGCGAGTTCGCTCGCGAGTGCGGCGGCGCGTGCCTGCGCCTCGTGGCGTTGTTGCTCAGCGCTCGCCGCCGCTGCCTGCGCGGTGTTCGCCTGCTTCACGAGCAGGCCGCTTCTTTGCCGCTCCTGCTGAAGGGACTGCTGCAGTTCTGCGATCTCGCCCGCCGCCGCCTCTCTCTGCTGCGCGGCCACTTCGTCCGCCTTTCGGGATTGTGCCTTACCAGCATCGATCTCGCGGCGCGCTTCGGCAAGTTCGTTCACGAGCGCGGCGCTGTGGGCTTGCTCCTGTTGAAGTGATTTCTGCAGCTCCTCCGCGGCGATTTCCGCCGCCTGCGTGCGCTGGACTGTCTCGTCGAGCTCTCGGTGCGCCTCGGCCAGCTGATTGGCGAGTGCTTCAACGCGCGGAGCGTTTTCGTCCAGCCGCTGCTGAGCTCGAACCACGCTTGCCGGCTCCGCGTGCATCAGGGCTCCGGCCGTTTCGTTCTGAAGGGGAGCTAGCGATCCGGTCGTGATTTCCGGCCGCTGATCGAGGCTGAGGGCGCTCTCACTGCCGATGCGCGTCATGTCCGGAAACGTTTGCGCATTGAAGGGCTCGAACACACCGAGCAGGGAAGCGCCAACGAGGATGATAGGAACAAAAATTGCCACCGCCACCAGCCAACTGCCCGATCGTTCCTCCTCTGGATCGGCTTCCTCGATCGCCGGACACCAATGGGTCGGCGCAGGATTGATGGGAGAGCCGTCCTGCCAGACCCATTTGCCCGCCTCCGATGACCAATGGCCGACCTCAACAGCCCCGGTCGCATCTTCCACCCAGATGCCTTCTCCGTTCCTCGGTGCAGTATCAATTGGTCGGCGCATGGATCAGGCCTCGTTCGACAGCGAGTCCGTTGCGGCGAATACTTCGGCCTGTTCGCATGGTTTCAGTCCTCGCCCAAAACACGCTTAGATCGAAATAACCGCTTATAATTATTAAATATTTAAATGTATTAACCATATAATTTTGACGCTATACAAAAGTCAAATTAAATCATGCATGCGGGCACGGATCGCATCAGCGCATTGCCGCAAGTCTGGTCCGTCTCGGCGGATGCGCCCAGATCATCAGGGGATTTACGAACTGGGCTGGAAGCCGGCGACCTTCGTCGCTCAGACGGCGAGCAGTGTCGCGGGAGTCCTGGCGCCGGCGGGTTACGAAGCCGCCCAAGGCATCGTGAGTTCGGCATATCTCAAGGACGCCAGCGACCCGCAATGGGCCCACGATCAGGAGATGAAGGACTGGCGGGCTTGGATGTCGAAGTACCATCCGCAGGGCGACGTCAACGATTACCTCAACGTCTGCGCCTACGCTCAGGCCTGGTGCCTGGTGAAGATCCTCGAACAGGCAGGCCCGCACCTTACGCGCAAGAACATCATGGCGAGAGCGACGAGCGTCGATTTTCGCGTTCCCGTGCTCCTTCCCGGAATCGCTCTCGAAAACAGCAAGACTGATTATCGCCTGATCAAGAAGGTCCGTTTGATGAAGTTCGAAGGCAAGCGATGGGCGCTATTGCCGGAATAGGAAGCGAACAATACCATTTGCTTTTCGAGCGGCAGCGGAGCTTCGTCCTCGCCCGACGCCAGGTTTGGGAATGAGTCATGAGAGCAGTTGTCGTCGAAAACTACGATCGCATTGAAAACATCGCCATCAAGGAGGTCGCGAGGCCGGAGCTGTCGCCAGGGCACGTCAGGGTTCGGGTCCAGGCGGCCGCGGTCGGGTTCGTGGACGGCTTGAAGGTGCAGGGCCTCTACCAGACCAAGGACCCTCTGCCCTTTACGCCCGGCTCGGAATTTGCGGGCGTCGTCGATGAGGCGGCTTCCGATGTGGTGGGCTTTGCACGAGGGACGCCGGTCATCGGGATGGTCCGAAACGGCGGCCTTGCAGACTATATTTGCGTTCGGGCCGCAGACCTCTTCGTGACGCCGAATGGCATCGATCCAGAAACGGGAGCCGCCTTCTTTGCCAACTATCTCACGGCGCTCTATGCGCTCAGTGCGCGGGCCAAGCTGGTCAGGGGCGAGACACTTCTGGTTCTAGGTGCTGCGGGCGGCGTCGGCATAGCCGCCGTTCAGGTCGGAAAGTTGCTGGGCGCGCGGGTGATCGCGGCGGCATCGACCGATCACAAGCGAAGGTTTGCGATCAGGTTCGGCGCGGATGCCGCCCTGGACTACACGGGTGAGAGGTGGCGCGACGAGCTCAGCGAGCTGACAGGCGGTCACGGCGCCGATGTCATCTATGATCCGGTCGGCGGCGACCTGAGCCTTCAGGCGTTTCGGTCGATCGCGTGGAACGGCCGGCACCTCGTGATCGGCTTTGCCTCAGGGACCATTCCGGCGCTGCGGTTCAATCTGCCCCTCCTGAAAGGGGGTGCGCTGCTGGGCGTGGACCTGGCCCAGATCGGCCGTCGAGAGCCGGAGGTACGAGACCGTTCGGTTGCCCAATTGTTCGACTGGCTCAGCAACAAGACGCTTATTCCGGTTGTCGGAAAGGTTTTCCCTTTCGAGGAATTCCGGGATGCCTTCGCGGCGATGACGACGCGCTCCGCCCTCGGGAAGATGGTTGTTCGGATCAGCTGACGACAGCGACCATCCGATCAGTCGGGCGCATGGCGACGAGATGATCGGATATGCTGCTCGCGAAGCGGACCGCGCATTCCAGCGAACCAATGCGCGCCTGTGCCCATCGATGGCAGGATAGCATCCTGCCGGTGTTTTGCCCGACGTGTCAACGTCGCTGCGACGGCAGATGTCGTCCCGGTGCAGTTGGAAAACCCCTTGTCGATCAAACCCATCCCTACTGTGCATGGGGTTGTTTTCGCACTTTTTGTCTGAGCGCCCAGCTGCGGGCGTGCGCATACACAGCATGCGTGCTTGTCTCTGTGGCAGGCGGCCCGGCCGTAGTACATGCCGAAAGCCCATCAACACGCCGCCGGTGCAATGCGCAAGGCAATGACAATAACGCAATGACAATCACGTTACCTGCCGCAGCGCGCAAGCCCGATCACACCATTTCCGATGGCCTGCCGGCCGCGCAGCGGCGCTGGGCCATCGCCGCGATCTTCACCGCGCTGGCGATGGCCTCGCTCGACACCGCGATCGCCAACATCGCCCTGCCCGCCATTGCCGCCGACCTGCATGTCACGCCGGAGCAATCGGTCTGGGTCGTCAACGTCTATCAGATCGCGCTGGTGGCGACGCTGCTGCCGCTCGGGGCGCTCGGCGAGATCGTCGGGCACCAGCGCATCTATCTCGGCGGCCTGATCCTGTTCACCATCGCCTCGCTGTTCTGCGCGGTGGCCTGGTCGCTGGACAGCCTGCTCGTCGCGCGCACGCTGCAAGGCCTAGGGGCCAGCGGCATCATGAGCGTCAACACTGCCTTGGTCCGCTTCGTCTATCCCGGCCGGATGCAGGGCCGCGGCTTCGGCCACAACGCGCTGGTGGTTGCGACCGCCTTCACCTTCGGGCCGTCCATTGCGTCGGCGATCCTCGCGCTCGGCCCGTGGCCATGGCTGTTCGCCGTCAATATCCCGTTCGGCCTGGTCGCGATCGGCATCGGCTTTGCAATGCTGCCGAAGACTCCGCGCGCCGACCACGGTTTTGACTTTCTCGGCGCGATGCTGGCGTCCGCCTGTCTCGGCCTGTTCATCACCGGGATCGGCAGCGCCGCGCATAATTTGTCGCCGGTGGTCGTCGGCATCGAGTTGGTCTCGGCGCTCGCGCTCGGAATCATCCTGACGCGCCGCCATGCCGGCCATCCCGCGCCGATGCTGCCGATCGACCTGTTCAGCCGGCCGATGTTCGCGCTGTCGGCGGCAACCGCGGTGTGCTCATTCGCCGTGCAGGGCCTCGCCTTCGTCTCGCTGCCGTTCTACTTCGAGGACGTGCTCGGGCGCTCGCAGGTCGAGACCGGATTCTTCATGACGCCATGGCCGCTGGTGGTCGGCATCATGGCGCCGATCGCCGGGCGCCTGTCCGACCGCCACGCGGTCGGGCTGCTCGGCGGCATCGGCCTCGTGCTGCTCGGCCTCGGCATGGCGCTGCTGGCGATGCTGCCGGCCAATCCCGCCATTGCCGACATCATCTGGCGGATGGTGATCTGCGGCATGGGATTCGGCTTCTTCCAGGCGCCGAACATGAAGGCGGTCATGTCGAGCGCGCCGCCGCATCGCAGCGGTAGCGCCTCCGGCATCGTCGCCACCGCGCGCCTGACCGGGCAGACCACGGGCGCGGCGCTCGCCGCGGCCTGCTTCGCGCTCGCGGGCCACGACGGCGCGACATTGGCGCTGGCGCTCGGCGCAGGCTTTGCCGCGCTCGGCAGCGTGATGAGCTTCCTGCGTCTGGCGGTGAAGTAAGCTCCCGAGCCCAGGGGTCAAGCCGCCGTCACGTCGGCAGTCGCCGGAGTGACGGTTTCGTTGTCCAGCGCCGCCAGGCGCTCATCGATGGCAGCGATGACCTTGCGCGAGAACGGTCCGAGATGGGCGTAGGCGGCGATCATCTGCACGGCGATGCGCGCCGATGAGGTATCGCGCTTGGCGCAGTTCATGAAGGTCTGCCACAGCGGCCCGCGCGCCTCGGGAAGGGCGGTGACCACACGGTGCACCGTTTCCATCGCGCCGAGCTTGGCGCGCTTGTCGCCTTCCGCGAGCTCGTGGCGCTGCCGCGAACGGTCAAGCAGCGTCATCAGGCGGTCGACGCGTCCTGCATAGGCCGAAGGGCTGTAGATGTGCTCGAGTACCCGCTTGTAATCCGTCAGGATGTCGCGCAGCGGGCGCACCGGATCGAAGTTGATCCCCGCCGTGCACTGATCGGCGCCGATGGTCGGCGCCACATCGTGGCCCGGGTGTAGCCGGCCTTCCCGCTCCAGGCGGCGCGTCAGCTGCGTGTTCGGCAAGGCATAGAGCAGGCCGACCATGCTGACGGGGATCGCTGCCTCTTCGATAAAATCGATCATCGCCTCCGCCATCGAGACCTTCTCGTTGTCGAATCCGACGATGAAGCCCGCGGTGACGAGAATGCCGGCGGCGTAGATCTTGTGGATGCTCTCGGCGATATTGCGCCGCGTGTTCTGCTTCTTCCGCATCGCGACCAGCGTCGCCGGATCAGGGCTCTCAATGCCGACGAAGATGCCAAAGAAATTGGCCGCCCCCATCAGCTCCAGGAGCTCCGGATCGTCGGCGAGGTTGACCGAGGCTTCAGTGGAGAATTCGAACGGATAGCCGTGGGCGCGCTGCCATTCGGCGAGCTGGGGCAGGAACAGCCGCAGCGACTTCTTGTTGCCGATGAAGTTGTCGTCGACGAAGTCGAGATGGCCCCGATAGCCCATCTGGTAGAGCATATCGAGCTCGCGCAGGATCTGCTCGTTGGTCTTGGTCCGCGGCACGCGTCCGTAGAGCTCGATGATGTCGCAGAACTCGCAGGTGAACGGACATCCGCGGGAATACTGCACACCGAGATAGAGGTAGTCCTCGAACTTGAGCAGGTCGAAACGCGGAACCGGCGTCGTGGTGACGTCGGCCTGGAATTTCGGCGCGGTGAAGACGCCGGACCGGGCGCCGTTGTCCCAGGCCGCAATGAATTCGTCGATGACGCTCTCGGCCTCGCCGAGCACCCGGAAGTCGGCCCGCTCATAGATGTGGGGGCTCGAGGTGGGATCGGGACCGCCGACGACCACCGGCTTGCCGGCGGCGCGGCAGAGCTCGATCAGGCGCAGCGTGTCGGCCTGCTGCGGCAGCATTCCGCCGGTGAAGACGACGTCGGCCCAAGCGAGATCGTCGTCGCTGAAAGGCGCCGTGTTGCAATCGATCAGCCGGACCGTCCAGCTCTTGGGGAGCATTGCGGCGACGGTGATCAGGCCCAAAGGGGCGGCAGGTCGCTTGACGCCCAGCACTTTGCAGGATTCGCCAAAGCTCCAGAAGGACTCTGCCGAGAACAGCGGGTAGAGCATCAGTACGTTGCAGGGACTCGGCACGTTCATGGAACTCCTGTTGGCGGCGGCGCAGTGTACCAAAGTGCCTGCGTCTTGCATCCCGCAAAAGGGACAAACTGTCGCCGCTGTGCGGCGGCGGTCCGGCCCGGAACCGGCGTTCACGGCCGGACGTCGCCTTCAGCCGCGGATTGGCGCCCACCGAAGAGGCGTCAACCCGAATCGATCGAGAAGGGATGAGGCAAAACAGCGCTCCGGTCCATCCTCTCGAGCGGCAGCGCAACAGATACCCTCGGACTGTTGATTTGAACAGTTCCAGTTTGCCCGACACATTGCGTCCCTGAGTTCAATCGGTGGATTGGGCCAATCAGGGGACTTGCGATGGCAAATCTAACAATCAACGGAAAAACTTTCACACTCGACGTCGAGCCGGATACGCCGCTGCTCTGGGCGATCCGCGAGAACGCTGGCCTGACCGGCACCAAATACGGTTGCGGCATTGCACAATGCGGCGCCTGCACGGTTCACATCGATGGCGTGGCGATGCGCTCCTGCGGCGTTTCCGTCAGTGAGGCCGAGGGCAAGAAGATCACCACGATCGAAGGGCTCGCCTCCGGAGATTCGCTGCACAAGGTGCAGGAAGCCTGGATCGCCCAGGACGTGCCGCAATGCGGCTATTGCCAGAGCGGCATGATTATGGCGGTGGCCGCGCTCTTGAACGAGAAGCCGAAGCCGACCGACGCCGACATCGACGAGGCCATCACCAACATTTGCCGCTGCGGCACCTTCGCCCAGGTGCGCGAGGCGATTCACACGATCGCAAGCGCGTAAGGAAATCCCACATGAATAAGCATGTTTCGCCGCGGCTCAACCGCCGCGCCTTCGTCATCGGCACGGCCGCGGTCGGCGCCGGCCTCGCAATCGGCCTCGACATCCCGTTCGGCGGCCCCGCCGTGGTCCGCGCCGCCGACGGCTCGCCTGAGGTCGGCGCCTGGGTCGTGGTCCGGCCGGACGACACGGTCGTGATCCGCATCGCCCGTTCGGAAATGGGTCAGGGCTCGCTGACCGGCCTCGCCCAGCTCGTCGCCGAGGAGCTCGAATGCGACTGGACCAAGGTCACGACCGAATATCCAACTCCGGGCCAGAGCGTCGCCCGCAAGCGTGTCTGGGGCGATTTCTCGACCGGCGGCAGCCGCGGCATCCGCTCCTCGCAGGACTATGTCCGCAAGGGTGGCGCCACCGCGCGCGTGATGCTGATCCAGGCCGCCGCCGATGCGTGGAAAGTGCCGGCATCCGAATGCACGGCCGCGAACAGCGTCATTACCCACACGCCCTCGGGCAGGACGACGACCTACGGCAAGGTCGCCGAGGCTGCGGCCAAGCTTAGTCCACCGGCGGACGTCAAGCTGAAGGATCCGAAGGACTGGAAGCTGATCGGCAAGGGCGTGAAGCGGCTCGACAC
Organism: Bradyrhizobium sp. 137; assembly: GCF_023074095.1. Taxonomy (NCBI): domain Bacteria; kingdom Pseudomonadati; phylum Pseudomonadota; class Alphaproteobacteria; order Hyphomicrobiales; family Nitrobacteraceae; genus Bradyrhizobium; species Bradyrhizobium sp. 137. The sequence continues at coordinate 59,877 of NZ_JADPKU010000082.1, read as the reverse complement.
CGCCGACAAGACCACCGGCGCCATGATCTACGGCATCGACGTCAAGCTGCCGGGCATGTTGAACGCCGCAATCAAGGACTGCCCGGTGTTCGGCGGCAAGCTGAAGAGCTTTGACGAAGCCAAGGTCTCCGGCATGAAGGGCGTCAAGAAGGTCGTCAAGGTCGGCGATACCGCGGTTGCCGTGGTTGCCGACACCTGGTGGCACGCCAAGACCGCGCTGGAGGCGCTGCCGATCGTCTGGGACGAGGGCGACAACGCCAAGGTCTCCAGCGAGTCCATTGCGAAATGGCTGGCTGAAGGCCTCGACGACGCGCAGCCGGCCTATGTCGGCAACAAGAACGGCGACGCCAAAGCGGCAATCGCCGGTGCCGCCAAGAAGATCGAGGCCGTCTATAGCTACCCGTACCAGAACCATGCCACCATGGAGCCGATGAACGCCACGGCGCTCTACACCGCGGACAAATGCGAGGTCTGGTGCGGCACGCAGAATGGCGAGGCTGCGTTCGCGGCGGTGCTGGAGGCGTCGGGATTGCCGGCGGAGAAGTGCGACGTGCACAAGGTGATGCTCGGCGGCGGCTTCGGCCGGCGCGGCCAGACCGACTATGTCCGCCAGGCGGTCATGATCGCCAAGCAGATGCCGGGCACACCGATCAAGCTGTTGTGGTCGCGCGAAGAGGACATGGCGCACGGCAAGTATCACCCGATCACCCAGTGCAAGATGACCGGCGCGTTCGACGCCAACAACAATCTGGTCGCGCTGCACTACCGCCTGTCCGGCCAATCGATCCTGTTCTCGCTGCGCCCCGAAGCGTTGCAGAATGGCATGGATCCGGCCGCATTCCAGGGCGTCGCCCAATCCGGCGAGGCCGCGTTCGGCTACTCGGTGCCGAACTTGCTGATCGAGCACGCGATGCGTAACCCGCACGTCCCGCCCGGCTTCTGGCGCGGCGTCAACGTCAATCACAACGCGATCTATATGGAATGCTTCATGGACGAGCTGGCCGAGGCCGCAGGCCAGGACCCGCTCGAATTCCGCCGCAAGCTGATGGGCAATCACCCCAAGCACCTCCCGGTGCTTAACGCCGTTGCCGAGAAGATCGGCTGGAGCACGCCCGCGCCGCAGGGCGTCTATCGCGGCATCGCGCAGGTCATGGGCTATGGCAGCTATGTCGCCGGCGCCGCCGAAATCTCGGTGACCGATGGCAGCAAGATCAAGGTGCATCGAATCGTCGCCTCCACCGATCCCGGCTATGTCGTCAATCCGGCGCAGGTGGAGCGGCAGATCGCTGGCTCCTTCGTCTATGGCCTCTCCGCGCTGTTCTACGGCGGCTGCACCGTCAAGGACGGCAAGATCGAGCAAACCAACTTCGACACCTACAACTCGATGCGCATCAACGAGATGCCGAAGGTCGAAACTGTGATGGTGCCGAGCGGCGGGTTCTGGGGCGGCGTCGGCGAGCCGACCATCGGCGTCGCGGCGCCGGCGGTGCTCAACGCCTACTTCGCGGCAACGGGCAAGCGCATCCGCTCGGTGCCGCTGCGCGACCAGAACATCACCTTCGCCTAAGAGAGCGCTGCGGCTGCCACAACGGCAGCCGCAGCATTTTTCCGGACAAGTCTCATGAATGCGCCGGTGACACGGCGGAATGCCGTCCTCGGCATCACCGCTGCGGCCACATCGCTCGCCGCACCTTCGATCCTGCGGGCGCAATCGGCGGGCCGCGTCGTCGTGGTCGGCGGCGGCTTTGGCGGCGCGGCCTGTGCCCGCGCGCTCAAGCGTGTCGATACGAAATTGCAGGTGACCCTGATCGAGCCGAACAATATCTTCATCTCCTGCCCCTTCAGCAACGAGGTGATCGCGGGCCTGCGCGAGATCGAGGCGCAGCAGTTCGGGTACGACAAGCTCACCGCCCAGGGCATCAGCGTCGTCGCCCAGGCTGCGACGACCATCGACACGCAAAAGCGCAGCGTGACGGCGGCCGATGGGGAAGCGTTCGGTTATGACCATCTCGTGCTATCCCCAGGCATCGACTTCCATGTCGAAGCGCTGCCCGGCTACGACGACGCCGCATCGGAAAAGATGCCGCACGGCTGGAAGGCGGGTGCGCAGACCCTGCTGCTGCGCAGGCAATTGGAGGCGATGGCGGACGGCGGCACCGTCGCGATCGCAATTCCCGCCAATCCCTTGCGCTGTCCGCCAGCACCTTACGAGCGGGCCAGCCTGATTGCGCATTATCTCAAGACGAACAAGCCGCGCTCGAAGGTGCTGATCCTCGACGCCAAGGACAGTTTCTCACAGCAGCGGCTGTTCGAAAAGGCATGGAAGGAGCTCTACGGCGATATGATCGATCGCGTCGCGCTGTCGCAAGGCGGTCGCGTCACCTCGGTCGATGCCGCAACCAGAACCATCGTCACCGAATTCGGCAACTACACCCCTGATGTTGCCAACGTTATTCCGCCGCAGCGCGCCGGGCGCATTGCCGAAATCGCAGGCGCTGCGGACGCGACCGGCTGGTGCCCGATTGATCCCGTCACCTTCGAATCAAAGCTCGTCAAGAATGTCCACGTCATTGGCGACGCCTGCCTCGGCGGCGGCATTCCCAAATCGGCTTCCGCTGCAAGCGCGCAAGGCAGGGCTTGCGCCGCTGCCATCGTGAACCTCCTTGCCGGCCGTGCGCCGGAGACGCCACGGCTGACCGGCGTCTGCTACAACATTGTCGCTCCCGGCTACGGCTTTTCGCTTGCCGGCAATTACCAGCCGAAGGGCGACATCTTTGCGGAGGTCGAAGGCGGCGCGACCAGCCCCGTTGACGCGCCGCGCGAGCTGCGTGCGCGCGAGGCGATTGAGGCCGAGCATTGGTTTCAAAGCATCACGGCGGACACCTTTGGATGAGATTCGGTCCGCTTGCCAGCCACGAACACGGTGCGCTCCCTCCCCCGCCTGCGGGGGAGGGCTGGGGAGAGGGTGTCTCCGCAATCAAGAACCCCCAAGAGGAAAGAGCCCTCACCCGCGCTTTCGGCGCGACCTCTCCCGCAAGCGGGAGAGGTAAAAGGGGTTCGCGGCTAGATTTCTCTTCACACAATCGCTTGACTGTCGCTGCGCTGGTCGCAGCAAGTCTTGCACTCGCGGGTGTTGCGAAAGCCGAAAGCCTCGCGCCCTACACAATCATCGGCGACGGCATTCCGGCTTCGCTCACCGGCTCGCCCGGCGATGCCGTGCGCGGCCGCGCGCTGGTGCTGGCGCGCACGACGACATGCATCCTCTGCCATTCCGGTCCATTCCCGGAAACGCCGTTCCAGGGCGATCTCGCGCCCGATCTCACCGGTGCCGGGAACCGGTGGACGGCGAGTCAGTTGCGGCTTCGTCTGGTCGATGCCTCGCGCTTCAACCCGCAGACCATCATGCCGTCCTATTATCGCCATGACGGGCTTGTGCGCGTCGGGCGCAATTTCGCCGGCGAGCCGATATTATCGGCCGTCGAGATCGAGGACATCGTGGCCTATCTTGCAACGCTCCGAGACTAGGATCGCTCATGCCAACCACGCGACGACAATTCTTAAGCCTCGCCGGCAGCTTGACGGCCGCCGGCACGATCCCGATCGTCACGCTGCGGCCAGTCGAGGCGACACCGCCAATGCTCAACACCGCGATCCGCAACGTCGTCGGTGAGGCACAGATTCGCACCGGCAAAATCAAGCTCGACATCCCGCCGCTGGTCGAGAACGGCAATACCGTGCCGTTGACGGTGAGCGTCGCAAGTCCAATGACGGACGCGGACTACGTCAAGAGCATCCACGTCTTCAACGAGAAGAACCCGCAGCCGAACATTGGCAATTTCCATCTCGGTCCCTCCTCCGGCCGCGCCCAGGTCTCGACTCGGATCCGGCTCGCCGACAGCCAGAAGGTGGTCGCGATCGCGCGCCTTTCCGACGACACCTTCTGGCAGGTCGCCGCCGACGTCGTCGTGACGCTGGCCGCCTGCACAGAGGAGATGAACTGATGGCAGCGCTCATCAATGTTCCGGCCAAGGCCAAACGCGGCGAGATCATCGAGATCCGCACGCTGACTTCACACATCATGGAGACCGGCTTCCGCCACACCGCAGCCGGCGCGCTGGTGCCGCGCGACATCATCACGAGCTTCACGTGCCGCTACAACGGCACCGAGATCTTCCGCGCGGATCTGTTCCCGGCGATCGCCGCGAACCCTTATCTGTCGTTCTTCACGGTCGCCAAGGACAGCGGCAAGTTCGAATTCGAATGGATCGGCGACAACGGCTATTCGTCCACCGCATCGGTGTCCATCCTAGTCGAATGAGGTTTTGGCGCGCGATAGCGGTGGCGCTGACCGCCACGGTCCCTGCCCTGCTCGCCGGTGAAATCCCGCCCGAGGCGCGTCGCTCCGGTTATTCCTTCATGGGACCCGACACGCGCGCGATGCAGGATGACGACACCTCCAATCCGGGCATGCTATTCGTGCTCGACGGCGAGGCGCTGTGGGGGAAGAAGACCGGCCGTGCGCAGAACTCCTGCGCCGACTGCCATGGCGATGCCCGCGGCAGCATGAAGGGCGTCGCGGCGCGCTATCCCGCCTTCGACAAGGCGCTCGGCCGCCCCGTCACGCTCGACCAACGCATCAATCTCTGCCGCAGCAACCACCAGCAGGCTACGCCACTGCCATACGAGAGCCGCGACCTGCTGGCGTTGTCCGCTTTCGTCGCCCATCAATCGCGCGGCGTTCCGATCACCGCCGGCGACGATCCGCAAGTAAGACCCTTCGTCGACCAGGGCCGCGACCTGTTCATGCAGCGCGAGGGCCAGCTCAATCTTGCCTGCTCCAACTGCCATGACGACAATTTCGATAAACGTCTCGCCGGTGCGCCGATCACGCAGGGACAGCCGACCGGATATCCACTCTATCGCCTGGAATGGCAGACGCTGGGTTCACTGGAGCGACGGCTGCGCAGCTGCATGACCGGCGTGCGCGCCCAGGCTTATGATTACGGCTCGCCCGAGCTCGTTGCGCTCGAGCTCTATCTGATGTCGCGGGCGCGCGGCTTGCCAATGGAGACGCCGGCGGTGCGGCCGTAGGTCATAACGAATCTGAAACTGGCCGTCGTCTAGCCCGTCAAAGTCTTCATCGCCACCAGGATGGCGGCCGAATCCGCGACCCAGCCGAAGATGCCGCCTTGAGCCTTGATCATCTTTAGGCCCATCTCGTGAAACTCGGGAAAGTAAGATGCGCAGCCGTCGGAGATCACGATGCAGCGATAGCCGCGGTCATTGGCCTCGCGCACGGTGGTGTTGACGCAGACCTCCGTGGTGACACCGCATACGAGCAAGTTTTCGATGCCGTATTTCTCCAAGACGTCGCCGAGCTCGGTGGCGTAAAACGCACCCTTGCCCGGCTTGTCGATCACGATCTCACTGTCAAGCGGATAGAGCTCGGGAATGATATCGTGCCCGGCCTCGCCGCGAATGAGAATACGCCCCATCGGGCCGGGATCGCCGATGCGCAAGGACGGCGCGCCGCGCTCGAGCTTCGCCGGCGGTGCGTCGGAGAGATCCGGCAGATGGCCTTCCCGGGTGTGGATCACCAGCATGCCGGTGTCGCGCGCCGCCTTCAGCACCGCGCCGATCGGATTCACCGCGCGCGCGAGCTGGCTGACGTTGTTTCCCAGCGTCTCACCGAAACCGCCTGGCTCCAAGAAGTCGCGCTGCATGTCGATGATGAGGAGCGCGGTGACGAGCCAGTCGAGCTCGATCGGCTCGGGCTCGGCATTGATGATTCCCCGTGCCGGCTTGGTTGAGTTCAGCATGATGCCCCCTTGCCCGAACGCTGTGCCGCAAACTTGTGCAAGCGCCGTGCCATTCGAAGCGACGCTCTCTGGTCTTGCTTCCCGTTCTCACGGGAGAGGCGGACGCCACCGCTCGCCGCTACCCTCCCGCCCCATACAGCTGCCGATACTCGTCCTCGTATGGCGCGTACGACTCCTTCAGCGTCGCCATGTTCAGCAGCATGGTGGCGACCTGTGCATTCGCCTTGTCGAACACGCGCGTCTTGACCCAGGCGCTTTCGGTTCGCCGGCTGCCGGAAAGTGCGACCACCTCGCGCTCCACCTCATAGTCCTCGCCGACGAAGAGCGGGCCCTGCAGCAGGCGGATCTCCTGATCGGCGAACAGGCCGACCGCGGGCCCCTTGGCCGGCAGCGGATCGTCCTTGGAGCGGTACTGGAACAGCACGCTGAGCATCTCGATCGGGATGATAGGCTTGCGCCATGGATTGTCGGCGCCAGAGTAGTACGGAGAGCTCTCCGTGATGACCGCGAGTTTCTGCCGCAGCGAGAACGGGTAGAGATCGCCCATATTCTGATCAAATGCCATGCGGACAGTCTGCCGTTTGCTGGTCTGCGCCACCTTCACGTCGCGCAGGATCACGGGATCGGTCAGCGGCTTGAGCTCGCCAAGGCGCGTCTCGAGCGCGGTCGCTACGTGCGGCTCGCCGACCGAGGCGGTGCCGCGCAGCACCTCGGTGCCGTCGCGCTTGACCATCTGGATCTGGCACTGGCGGGTAGCCGGCAGCGGCTTCGACAGGATTGCCTGCACCTCCTCACCCTCATAGCAGACGCTGCGGTAATGCGCGGAGAGGCACCCCGTTTCGAACCAAGCGCGCCCCCACAGCCGTTCGCCGAGCGGTGCGAACTGGCTGAAATGCGTGGGCCCCTCGATAGTGCCGCCCTTGAAGCCGAGCTTCTGCGCCGTGGCGTCGTCATGGATCGAGGCGTGCGCCTCGTAAGTTTGCGCTTGCAGCATCTGGCGCGGCCGGCGCCACGGTCCGATCAACGCCTGGGCCGTCTCAGTGATCTCGGTGTCGAATGCGTTTGCAGCCATGGTGTTCTCCACAAGTAGCCATGACTAGCAGGAGCGCCACGGATGCGGCCAGCGATATTGACTTCGCCGACCCATGCTTTGACTGTCACAATTCGCGTCGCGCCGCGCAATCCCTCCCGCAGCACAGACCCGCGCCGAGCAAGAAGACGAGGACTTCCGAAATGACGCTAATGCAGGTCGAGCTGGACGATAAATACCGGCTCGAATCGAAGCGGATCTTCCTGTCCGGCACCCAGGCCCTGGTCCGCTTGCCGATGTTGCAGCGCGAACGCGACCGGCTTCAGGGGTTTAACACCGGCGGTTTCATCTCGGGCTATCGCGGTTCCCCGCTCGGGATGTATGACCACGCGCTGTGGCGCGCGAAATCGCATCTGCAGCAGCATGACATCGCCTTCGTGCCCGGCCTGAACGAGGACCTCGCGGCGACCGCGGTCTGGGGCAGCCAGCAAGTCGGGCTGTTTCCCGGCGCCAAGGTCGATGGCGTGTTCGGCATCTGGTACGGCAAGGGCCCCGGCGTCGATCGCTCGGTCGATGCGCTCAAGCACGCCAACGCCGCTGGCACCTCGCTCAATGGCGGCGTGCTGGCGCTGGCCGGTGACGATCATGGCTGCCAGTCCTCGACGCTGGCTCATCAGAGCGAGCAGGTGTTCGCGGCAGCGCTGATCCCAGTGATCAATCCCGCCACGCTTCAGGATTATCTCGACCTCGGCCTTTATGGCTTTGCGCTGTCGCGCTTCTCCGGCTGCTGGGTCGGTTTCAAGGCCATCAGCGAAACTGTCGAGAGCTCGGCCTCGATCTATAGCGACCCCGAGCGCATCCAGATCAGGCTTCCCGACGATTTCGAGATGCCGGCCAGCGGTCTCAACATCCGCTGGCCTGATCCGCCGCTGGAGGCCGAGAGGCGCCTGTTCGGGCCGAAGATGGAAGCGGTGCAGGCTTTCGCCCGAGCCAACCAACTCGACCGTATCGTGCTCGATTCCAAGCCGGCTCGGCTCGGCATCGTCGCGACCGGCAAGGCCTATCTCGATCTGCGCCAAGCGCTCGCCGACTTAGGGATCACCGACAAGGACGCGCAGGACCTCGGCCTTCGCATCTACAAGGTTGCGATGACCTGGCCGCTGGAAGAGAGCGGCGCCAAGCGTTTCGCCGAGGGTCTTCAGGACGTGCTCGTGGTCGAGGAGAAGCGCGGCTTCATCGAAGACCAGCTGATGCGCATCCTCTACAACATCGATGCCTCGAAACGCCCGACTGTCACGGGAAAGCGCGACGAGCGCGGCGCGCCGCTGCTGCCGAGCGAGGGCGAGCTGACGCCCACCATCGTTGCCTCTGCGCTGGTGGCGCGGTTACGTAAGCTCGGCCATCACAGCCCGGTGCTGGAGCAGCGCCTCGCGCGGCTCGAGGCGTTTGACAACCCTGTTACCACCATCACGCCGATCAAGCTTGCGCGCACGCCGTTCTTCTGCTCGGGCTGTCCGCACAACTCCTCGACGCGCGTGCCCGAAGGAAGCCGCGCCATGGCCGGCATCGGCTGCCACGGCATGGCCCTGAGCATGCCGACGCGCCGCACCGATCTGATCTCGCATATGGGCGCCGAAGGCGTGAACTGGATCGGCCAATCGCCCTTCACCACCGAGAAGCACATTTTTCAGAATCTCGGTGACGGTACCTATACGCATTCCGGACTTCTGGCGCTCCGCGCCGCTTCGGCTGCCGGCATCAACATCACCTACAAGATTCTCTACAACGATGCCGTCGCCATGACCGGGGGCCAGCCAGCCGAAGGCAGCTTTAACGTCGCGCAAATCGCGCATCAGGTTTGGGCCGAAGGGGTCAAGCGCCTCGCGATCGTCTCGGACGATCCGAGCAAGTATCCGCCAGGAAATTACTTCCCGCAAGGCGCGACCATCCACCACCGCCGCGAGCTCGACGCCGTGCAGCGCGAGCTGCGCGACATCAAGGGCCTCACGGTCATCATCTACGACCAGACCTGCGCGGCAGAAAAGCGCCGCCGCCGCAAGCGCGGGCTCTATCCCGATCCCGCCAAGCGCGCCTTCATCAACGAGCTCGTCTGCGAAGGCTGCGGCGACTGCTCGCAGGCCTCCAACTGCGTCTCGGTGCAGCCGCTGGAGACCGAGTTCGGCCGCAAGCGCCAGATCGACCAGTCGAACTGCAACAAGGACTTTTCCTGCGTCGAGGGCTTTTGCCCGAGTTTTGTGACCGTGTATGGCGGCAGCCTGAAGCGCATGAAGACGTCAGCGGTCGATTCCGGCCAACTGTTCGCCGACCTGCCGCTGCCCCCAATGCGCGAGCTGGACCGCCCTTATAACATCCTCGTTACGGGCATCGGCGGCACCGGCGTCATCACCATCGGCGCGCTGCTCGGCATGGCCGCCCATGTCGAGGGCCGCGGCTGCTCGGCGCTCGATTTCACCGGACTGTCGCAGAAGAACGGCGCGGTGATGAGCCATGTCCGTATCGCGCCGAAGCCGGAGGATATCTCCGCCGTCCGCATCACGACCGGCGGCGCCGACGTCATCCTCGGCTGCGACATGATCGTCTCGGCCGGTGCCACCGCGCTGAGCCGCGCCGAGCGCGGCGTGACCAAGGCCTACATCAACGCCGATCTGCAGCCGACCGCGAGCTTCGTGCAAAACCCGGATCTCGATTTCGAGATGGGAACGATGCAGACGGTGCTGCGCGATGCCGTCGGGGACAAGAATCTCGACATCATCGACGCGACGGGCGTTGCCGCCGCGCTGATGGGCGACAGCATCGCCACCAATCCCTTCATGCTCGGCTTCGCCTTCCAGAAGGGCGCGATCCCGCTGTCGCTGGAGGCCCTGCTCCGCGCCTTCGAGATCAACGGCACCGCGATCGAGATGAACAAGCTCGCCTTCACTTGGGGCCGTCTCGCCGCCCACGACATGTCGCGGGTGCGCAGCGTGCTCCAGTTCAAGAACAGGGCGGCCGCACCGACCAAGTCGCTCGACGACATCACCGCGACCCGCGCCGAGTTCCTGACTGGCTATCAGAATAGGGCATATGCCGAGCGCTACCTCGCAGCCGTCGCCAAGGTACGCAAGGCGGAGAGCGCGGCCACGCCGGGCTCCACCGAGCTGACCGAGGCAGTCGCAAAGAACCTGTTCAAGCTGATGTCCTATAAGGACGAGTATGAGGTCGCACGGCTCTACACTGATGGCAGCTTCGCCAAGAAGGTGTCGGAAAAATTCGACGGCGACTTCACGCTGAAATACCATCTTGCCCCACCGATCTTCGCGAAACGCGACAAGACGGGCCGGCTTCAAAAGCAGGAGTTCGGCGGCTGGATGATCCACGCCTTCCGCGTTCTCGCGAAACTCAAGTACCTGCGTGGCACCACGTTCGATCCGTTCGGCCGTACCGATGAGCGCAAGACAGAGCGCAAGCTGATTGAGGACTATCTCGGCATGATCGATCAGCGGATCGCGGGACTGAAGGCAGAGCAGATCCCGCTGCTGGTGCGGCTTGCGCGCGTGCCGGAAATGATCCGCGGCTTCGGCCACGTCAAGGAAGCAAATATCAAACTTGCCTCGACCGAGACGGCGCGGCTGGAAGCGGAGCTGGAGAACAGCCGCTTTGCCGCCGCGGCCGAGTAGTGGCGAGAGCGCGAAGCTCTCGCCCCGCGTCATTGCGAGGAGCCCTTGCGACGAAGCAATCCAGACTAACCCCCGCGGAAAGACTCTGGATTGCTTCGCTACGTTCGCAACGACGGAGATGGTGGAATGCGCCTCGCCACACACTGAGTATCATCGCCCGCGAAGTGTTTAGACCGCAGACATGGCTGACGCCTGTTCGGACACATCACTGACAGTTTGGCCGCGCGTCCACGCGCAGCCCTTCGGCCCGCAGCGACGGCCGCAGCTGTCATGCCGCCGGCACGGGCGCCGATGATGTCGTAGCTTTGATGTGCCGGCATCATGCGGCGGGCTTCCGAGGACAAGGCATGACACCGTCGTACCTCGCCCAAGGGGAACCGCGCTAGCGCGCTGGCTTGCGTTCGATCGGATCGATATCGATCGCCCGCAGGCGGCCGAGCCGCAGCACGTCCATGGACAACCGCCGGCCGATCCGGTCGCGGTCGAGCACGCGGATCAGATCGTCGACACCGTTGATCTCGATGCCGTCGAGCCTGATCACGACGTCACCGGGCAACAGGCCCGCCTTCGCCGCCGGGCCGTCCGGCTCGATTTGCATCAAGAGCGCGCCCATCTTGTTCTCGACACCGGCCAGCACCGCATGCCGCCGCGGGACCGGCGCGGTCTGCCCGGCAACGCCGATATAGGCGCGGCGGACATAACCGTGGCGGATGATCTCCGACAGCACGAACTGCGCAGTGTTGCTGGCGACCGCAAAGCAGATGCCCTGCGCCCCGTTGATGATGGCGGTGTTGATGCCTATCACCTCGGCATTCGACGAGACCAGTGGTCCGCCGGAATTGCCGGGATTGAGCGCGGCATCGGTCTGGATCACATCCTCGATGGTGCGCCCGCTGACCGAGCGGATCGAGCGGCCGAGCGCCGAGACGACTCCGGCGGTCACGGTCGACTCGAAGCCGAGCGGATTGCCGATCGCGATCACGAGTTGGCCCCGCCGCAGGCTCTTGGAGTTGCCAAGCGCGGCATAAGGCAAATGGCGCACGCCGTTGGCGCGCAAGAGCGCGAGGTCAGTGTCGGGATCGACACCGAGCACCTGGGCGTCGCCGACGTGCCCCTCAACGTCGCGCAGCCGAATCTCTTTTGACGAGCCGACCACATGGCTGTTGGTGAGCACGAGTCCATCAGGCGAGATCACGGTGCCCGAGCCGAGCCCGCCGCGCTCGCGGCCGTTCGGCACTTTCGGCCCGGTCTCGACACGCACGACCGCAGGGCCGACGCGGTCGGTCACGTCGATCACGGCATTGGAATAGGCGTCCAGCAGAGCCCGGTCATCGACCGGAGCAGACGCCGTCGTTCGCGATGACGATGCGTCATCGGCGACATCTGAGGTGAAGTCCAACATGGCAAGAGTCCTTGAGGCTCACACAGATGGTGGCCTGTTCTCTCTCGCGCAAGTGGCCCGACCGCGGCGCAAGGCTGGGCTGCTAGGGTGCCCGCCTCAGCGAGCCGCCTCTCGCCTTGACCGGATCGAGCAGCGACCAGTCTCCATCCGGGAGCACATGGCCCTTGGGGAATGGTGCGCGCAGCTCGAGCCCGAGCGAGCCCAGCACGCGGTCGTCGCGGTAATAGCATTGCAGCACGACGCGGACGAGCGTTGCGGCGGCGACACCGCCATGTTTGCGAAAATCCTGCGCCACCGCATCGCGCCTGGCGGCATCGAGCTCGACGAGCGGCGCTCCGGCGAGCCGCGCCAAATGATCTAGCGCCGCCGCCACCTGTTTGGTGTCGCGGCCGAGCGTGGCCAACATGTCGGCCTGGATCGCGGGATCGTCGGCGCCCGGGACCCGGTATTCTTCGCTGGCCGGAATGATCATCGCGGCAATGGTGCGGAGGTCGCCGCGCTGACGCGGCGTGAGGGAGAGTTGATCAGTCATTGTGCGCTCTTCTAACGCCGCGATGAAGGTCTGCTCCCTCCCCCGCTTGCGGGCCCCTTGCGGGGGAGGGTTGGGGAGAGGGTATCTCCGCAGAGAGACTCCTCGAGAGGGGAGAGCCCTCGCCCGCCGCGCTCTTCGAGCGCGGCGATCTCTCCCGCAAGCGGGAGAGGTGCAGCGAATTCGTGGCGGGTTCAGTGCATCCATCACGGGCCCTCAATCGAACAAATTGGCGAGGCGCTGCTTCATCTGATCGGCGATATAAAGCGCGAGGGCCTGGATGGTGGAGGTCGGGTTTACCCCGCCCGAAGTGACGAAGATGCTGCCGTCGACGATGAACAGGTTCTTGACGTCGTGGGTGCGGCCCCATTCGTTGACGACCGAGCGTTCGGGGTCGGTGCCCATCCGCGCGGTGCCGAGCAGGTGCCAGCCGCCCCACGGGATCGGCGAATTGATGCAGATGTCGGTCGCGCCCGCCGTTTCGAGAACCTCGCGGCCGCGGGCGAGCGCATGCTCCATCATCTTCCGGCTGTTCTCGCTGATCGTATAATCGATCTTCGGTGCGGGAATGCCGTGGCTGTCCTTCAGCACCGGATCGAGCGTGACGCGATTATGCTCTTCGGGCAGGTCCTCGCAGATCGCGGAGAAACCCAGCCGATGACCATTGAGCTTACGGAAGACGCGGTGATGGTCGGCGCCCCAGGGCAAAATGCCCTTCTGCTCGCTGACGACGGCCTCGAACACCGGTCCTGCCCCGCGTACGAACTGCACGCCGTAGCCGCGCACGAAGCCGCGCGACAGGTCCGTGTCATACCACTGCTTGCTCCACAGGCAGGTCGGCGGCGCGCGGTTGCTGTCCGTCGGCTCCTTCACATAGCCGTAGATCTGCGCATAGGGGTGAAACATCAGGTTCTTGCCGACGAGCCCGGACGAATTGGCAAGTCCATTCGGAAAACGCCCCGAGGCCGAGTTCAGCAGCAATCGCGGCGTACCGACGCCGTTGCAGGCGATGATGACGACGTGGGCGGGCTGAAATTGCTCGATGCCGTCCTTGTCGTAATAGACCACGCCCGAGGCCATGCCGGTCTCGTCGGTGGTGATCTCACGCACGCGGCAATGGGTGCGCAGCTCGACGCCGGCACGGATCGCATGCGGCCAATAGGTGATGTCGGTGGAAGACTTTGCGCCTTGCGCGCAGGCCGGCGTGCAATGGCCGAGATTGATGCAGCGCGCCCGGCCCTCATAGTCCATTGTCGCGACCGTCGTGTCAGACGGCCACCAGTGCCAGCCGAGCTTGTTCATGGCCTTGCCGATGATGGCGCCGGACAATCCCAGCGGCTGTTGCGGCATCGGCGGATGCGTCAGCGGCGAAAGCGGATCGCCTGACAGGCCGGAGGTCCCCATCATCCGGTCGTTCTCCTCGAAGAACGGGGTCAGCGCATCGTAGTCGATCGGCCAGTCGTCGGCGACGCCATCGAGCGTCTTCACCTTGAAATCGGAGGGATGCAGCCGCGGCCAGTGCGCGGTGTACATGACCGTCGAGCCGCCTACTGCATTGTAGTTGACGACCTTGATCGGCGAATTGTCGTCGTTGATCGGATAGTCCTCGGGCCGCCCGCGGACGTTGGGGCTCGACGACCATTCGCCGTAGAACTTGGCTTCCCAGTCCCGCCCGGTGCTGGGATATTCCGCCGGATTCATCCAGCCGCCCTGCTCCAGGCAGAGAATGTGCATCTTGGTCTCGGCCAGCGACCACGCCACCGCCGCGCCGGAAGCGCCGGCGCCGATGATCAGGACGTCCACGGGGTCTTTCATTGCAACCTTTTCCTCCCCTCGCCGCTTTCCGGGCGATTCGGCCCTGCGGTCCGCGAGGCCGGCGAACGATAGGATCAGAGCAACGGCTGAGTAAAGCCGCGAGGCCGGAATGTCGCACTTCGCAGGGCGCAGACCATTGGTCTCGCCACATCCGGATGCTAGGAACAGGGCCGCACGAGCCATCGATAGCGAGATCGTATGTCCTTCCGAAATTTCTTTGCCCCCGCCCGCGCTTTTGCGCTCGCTTCATTTTTCGCCTTGTCCGGACTTCTGGTCTCGCCCGGACCAGCCTCCGCGCTGACTGCCGCCGCGACAGCCCGCGACGGCAACTCCATCCAGGTCGGCGACGTCACCTATCGGCTCGACGGCGTTGATGCGCCCGAGCTTGATCAGGTCTGCATCGACGAGCACGCCGATTCCTGGAGCTGCGGCATCGAGGCCCGCGACCAGCTGACGAAACTGATCGGAAAACGGACGGTGCGCTGCGACGACGTCGGACCGGAAAAGAGTTTTGGCAAGCGGCACCGCGCCATCTGCACGGCCGAGGGCGACAAGGCCAGCTTGAACGAGCAGTTGATCAAGCTCGGCTTTGCCCTCGCGCGCGAGCCGATCAAGGCCAACGTCAAACCGGCGGCCACCGAGGCCAAGACGGCGGCCGCTGGGATCTGGAAGGGCTGCTTTGTTGCACCGCAAGATTTCCGCGCCGGCAAGAGGGATGGCGCGCTTCTCGGCGCCGCGTGCCGCCCAGACCGGGACAAGGAAATCCGCGCCGTGCTGTTCCCGGAGGAGCTGACGATGCCGCCGAGTTGCAGCATCAAGGGCAAGCTCGCGGTGCGCGCACGCGTCACCGGCAATATCGGCATCTATCATTTGCGGGGCTGTCCGAGCTATCCGGCGACGACTAAGCCCGACCGCTGGTTCTGCTCGGAGGACGACGCCCAGGCCGCCGGCTTCCGCAAGGCCTATAATTGCCGTCGGCCGAAGTGAACAATTCCTTCACACATCCGTGAGTAGTAGTCCAAGACCGTATTGATCCGGAATTGAAGTCTATCGGGAGTTGCGTCATTTGTATGCGTACGCAAGCGCCTTGCGCGAGCGTTTCCTTTGGCAGCAATCCGGCTTCGGTCCGATTGCCTTGCTCGGGCGTTTCCTCCCTAGACTTGGGCCGCTTGCCATCCAAGCGGCTCTTTCTTTTTGGGCGGGTCCTAACTCCGCATCTGCATGATGTGGTCCATCGGTGGCATGTTGGCGTTCAGATGCGCCATGATCCAGACCGTTCCTCCGACCACCAGGAAGACGACCAGAAGCCCGAAGGCGAGCGCCAGCACGTTGTTGGTGTTGTCCGGACCTGTGGTGATGTGCAGGAAGAACACGAGATGCACGCCCATCTGTGCGATCGCGAGCACGATCAGCGCAACAGGAATCGACGGCTGCCAGACCAGATCCGTACCGGCGATGAAGAACGACGTCGCCGTGAGCAGCAGGGCCAAGACAAGACCGACGACGTAACCGAGGATGCGGGTGCCGACACTGTGTTGCTCTTCCTCGCCGGGCGCGAGGTCGTGTTTCACCAACCCATGGGTCTGATCACTCATGGCGCGCTCCCGAGCAGGTAGACCACGGAAAACACCGCGACCCAGATGATGTCGAGCGCGTGCCAGAACAGCGCAAAGCACATCATCCGCCGCAATATGTCGGCGCGAAAGCCTTTGGCGAACACCTGGGCCATCATGGTGAGCAGCCACAGCACTCCGGCCGAGACGTGCAGGCCATGACACCCGACCAGCGAGAAGAACGCGGTCAGGAACGCGCTGCGCGATGGGCCATAGCCACGGGCGACGAGGTCGGCGAATTCGCGGAACTCGATGGCGAGGAATATGAGGCCGAGCACACAGGTCACGGCCATGCCAAGGTAGAACCAGAACCGGTTGCGCACGTCGGCGGCAATGCTGGCCATGCCGCAGGTGAAGCTCGACAGCAACAGGCAGACCGTTTCGATCGCGACGTTCTTCGGCTCGAAGATCTCCGAGCCCTTCGGGCCGCCGGCGGTCTGGCCGGCCAGCACCGCATAGGCCGCAAAGAAGCAGGAGAACATCACGATGTCGGAGAGCAGGAAGATCCAGAAGCCGTAGGCGGTCACGATCCGCTTCGGCGCGGGTCCGGGATGCTCGATGATGAGCCCGATGTGATGGGGATCGGCGTGGGCGCGGCCGGCCGTGGCGGTCATCGACATCAGACTGCCCCCGCCATGCTGACGAGGCTGCGCCGCTCCTCGAGATTGGTGCGGTCGATGCGGGCGACCTCATCGGCCGGGATGACGTATTCGTCATGGTCGCGCCAGGCGAACACGACGAAGGTCGCGAAGGCACCCAGGCCGCCCAGGATCACCATCCACCAGATGTGCCAGATCAGCGCAAAGCCCATGATGGTGGCGAAGAACGCGCAGACGAAGCCGGTGGGAGAATTCCGGGGCATCTCGATGTCCTGATATTCCGGCTCTTCGTGCTCGAGCAGTTGCTGCTTGGCATGCGCCTTCATCTCCCAATAGGCGTCCTCGCCGCGCACGTCGGGATGGAAGGCGAAATTGAACACCGGCGGCGGCGACGAGGTCGCCCATTCCAGCGAGCGGCCGTCCCAGGGATCGCCGGTGCGGTCACGCAAGGCCTCGCGGTTGCGGATGCTGACCACGATCTGCACGATCTGGCAGATCACGCCGATCGTCAGCACCGCCATGCCCACCGCCGCCACCAGCATCCAGGGCCGCCAGGCCGCGACATCGTAATGCTGCATGCGCCGCGTCATGCCGAGCATGCCGGCGACATAGAGCGGCATGAAGGTGATGAAGAAGCCGAGGAAGGTGAACCAGAACGCAGCCTTGCCCCAGCGTTCGTCGAGGCGGAAGCCGAACGCCTTCGGAAACCAATATTCGAAGCCGGCGAAGGCGCCGAATAGCACGCCGCCGATAATGACATTGTGGAAGTGCGCCACCAGGAACATGCTGTTGTGAAGCATGAAGTCGGCCGGCGGCACCGCGAGCAGGACGCCCGTCAATCCGCCGACGATGAACGTCACCATGAAGCCGACCGCCCACAGCATCGGCGTCGCAAAACGGATGCGGCCGCCATACATCGTGAACAGCCAATTGTAGATCTTCACCCCCGTCGGCACCGCGATGATCATGCTAGCGATGCCGAAGATGGCGTTGACGTCGGGGCCGGCACCCATCGTGAAGAAATGATGCAACCACACCATGAAGGAGATGACGCAGATCGCCATGGTGGCGAGCACCATCGAGCGATAGCCGAACAGCGCCTTGCCGGAGAAGGTCGAAACCACCTCGGAGAAGATGCCGAAGGCCGGCAGCACCAGGATGTAGACCTCGGGATGCCCCCAAGCCCAGATCAGGTTCATGAACATCATGACGTTGCCGCCGGCCTCGTTGGTGAAGAAGTGGAAGCCGAGGTAACGGTCGAGCAAGAGCATCGCCAGCGTGGCGGTGAGGATCGGGAACGCGGCGACGATGAGGAGGTTCGAGGCCAGCGTGGTCCAGCAGAACATCGGCATGCGCAGATAGTTCATGCCCTTGGTGCGCAGCTTCAGCACGGTGGTGACGAGATTGATGCCGGCGACCAGCGTGCCGACGCCGGAGATCTGGAGTGACCAGGCGTAGTAATCGACGCCGACCCCGGGCGAGTAGGACAGTTCCGACAGCGGCGGAAAGGCGAGCCAACCGGTGCGCGCGAATTCGCCGACCACGAGCGAGATATTGACCAGCAGTGCGCCGGTCGCGGTCAGCCAGAACCCGACCGAATTGAGCGTCGGGAACGCGACATCGCGCACGCCGAGTTGGAGCGGCACGATCAGGTTCATCAGCCCGATCACGAACGGCATTGCCACGAAGAAGATCATGATGGTGCCGTGCGCGGAAAAAATCTGGTTGTAGTGCTCGGGCGGGAGATAGCCTTGCGATTGGTAGGCGACCGCCTGCTGGATTCGCATCATGATGGCGTCGCTGCCGCCGCGCAGCAGCATCACCGAGGCCAGCAGCACATACATGACGCCAATGCGCTTGTGGTCGACGCTGGTGATCCATTCGCTCCAGAGATAGGGCAGATGCCCCCTCACCACGACCCAGGCCAGCACGCCCAGGATGGCGACCAGCACCACCGCGCCGGCGACGAGCGGAATCGGCTGATCGAACGGAATGGCGGACCAATCGAGCTTACCGAGCATCGTGGCCTCCACTGTGCGACCGGCCGGCTTCGGATGCCAGCTCCGGCCCAGGACCCGGCGGAATGTGCTGGGTTGCGATCAGATCGAACAGGCGCGGATCCTCGAGCCGATAAGTCGGCCGGCTCTTCTCGATTCCCTGCTGCATCAGGGTCCTGTAGCTGTCCTCATTCAGCACGGCATCGGTCTTCGCCGTGCCCGCCACCCAATCCGGAAACGCGAGCGGCGAGATCACGTTGACGTCGAACATCATGTCGGGGAAGCCGTCGCCGGAGAAATGCGCCGACAGGCCCTGGAGCCTGCCCTCGTGGTCGGCGCGCAGGTTCAGCTTCGTCACCATGCCGTTCATGGTGTAGATCATGCTGCCGAGCTGCGGGATAAAGAACGTGTTCATCACGCTCGACGACGTCAGCTGGAAGTTCAGCTCGGCGCCGGCTGGTACCGTTAGCGTGTTGACGGTGGCGATGCGCTGATCCGGATAGATGAATAGCCATTTCCAGTCGAGCGAGACGGCCTGGATGCGCACCGGGCTGCCGGTGCCCGGCACGGGTGCCGCGGGATCGAGCTGATGCGAGCCGATCCAGGCGACGCCGCCGAGCAGGATGACAGTGAGCGCAGGGATCGCCCACACCACCATCTCGACGCGCCCGGAATAGACGAAGTCGGGCTGGTAGCGCGCTTTCGGATTGGACGCGCGAAACCAGAACGCGAAGCCGAGTATCGCAACGATGGTCGGCACCACGATCACGAGCATGATGAAGACGGAATCGATCAGGATGGTGCTGTTGGCCGCAGCCACAGGCCCTTGCGGATCGAGCAGATTCATCGGCAAGCCACTGGCGGTTGGGAAGCCCCGGGACAGAGCCTAGCGCGGGAAAGGCTCCGCAACAAACGCTGCGACCTCAGAACGGTTCCTGAACCGCTGGGGTCAGCCATGCGCGGTCGGCCGGCCGCAACATGCAATCGCATGTGATGTCAATGACATGAAAGCGGGAGCGGCGCCCTTCTCTCCGGTCGAGGCGATTGCTAATCTGCACGAAAATATTGGATCAACAGGATCCGGGCCCGGGAGTAAACCGAGATGCGCTTGAAGGACAAGGTTGCGATCGTCGTCGGCGCGGGGCAGAGCCCGGGCGAGGGCATGGGCAACGGCCGCGCCACTGCGCTCACGTTCGCGCGGGAGGGTGCCAAGGTCTTGTGCGTCGATCATCATCTGGACTCGGCGCAGGAGACGGTCGCGATGATCACGGCGAAGCAGGGCACAGCCGCAGCCTTCAAGGCCGACGTGACCAAAGCCGCCGACATCAAGGCGATGGTCGCGGACGCGCAATCGCGCTGGGGCCGGATTGACGTGCTGCACAACAATGTCGGCGTCAGCCTCGCCGGCGGCGATGCAGAATTGCTGCAACTGACCGAAGAAGCGTTCGACCGCGTCGTCGCCATCAATCTGAAGAGCTGCATTCTCGCCGCGAAAGAGGTGATCCCGATCATGCGCACGCAGAGAGGCGGCGCCATCATCAACATCTCCTCGATGGCGGCGATCACGACCTACCCTTACGTCGCCTACAAGGCGACGAAATCGGCGATGATCGCCTTCACCGAACAGCTCGCCTACCAGAATGCCGAATACGGCATCCGCGCCAATGTCATTTTGCCCGGCCTGATGAACACGCCGATGGCCGTCGATACCCGCGCCCGCGAATGGCACAAGACCCGCGCCGAAGTCGAAGCCGAACGCGACAGCAAGGTGCCGCTGCGCAGGAAGATGGGCACCGGATGGGACGTCGCGAATGCCGCGCTGTTCCTGGCTTCAGATGAAGCGAGCTTCATCACCGGCGTGACGCTGCCGGTGGATGGCGGTGCGAGCGTGAGACGGGGGTAGGGTTCTCTTTCTCCTTCTCCCCTTGTGGGAGAAGGTGGCGCGAAGCGCCGGATGAGGGGTTCTCTCCAATCGCCCAACCGTTCGTGAGGATGGAGACCCCTCACCCGTCACGCCGCTTCGCGGCGAGCCACCCTCTCCCACAAGGGAAGAGGGGGCAGCGTCACGCGGCGCGCTCAGCGCGAATACGTCACCCGCCAGATCGTGCCGTTGCCATCCTCCGACACCAGCAGCGATCCGTCCTTCGCCACGGCAACGCCAACCGGCCGTCCCCACACTTCAGTGTCGCTCACGACGAACCCCGTGACGAAATCCTCGTACTCGCCCGTCGGCTTGCCGTCCTTCATGCGGATGCGGATCACCTTGTAGCCGGTGCGCTTCGATCTGTTCCAGGAGCCGTGCTCGGCGGCGAAGGCGTCGCCCTGGTACTCGGGCGGAAACTGCGTGCCCTGATAGAAGGTCATGCCGAGCGAGGCCGAATGCGGCTGGATCAGCACGTCGGGGACGGTCACCTTGTCCTTGAGGTCCGGCCGCGCGCCGGCGTGGCGCGGGTCTTCATTGTTGCCGATATAGAACCAGGGCCAGCCGTAGAAGCCGCCCTCCTTCACGCTGGTCACGTAATCGGGCACGAGATCGTCGCCGAGGCCGTCGCGCTCGTTGGTCGAGCACCAGGGCAGGCCAGTCTGCGGCTGGATCGCAAGACCAACGCAATTGCGGAGGCCCGTGGCGTAGATCTTCCGCTCCTTGCCATCGGGATTGAAGGCCAGCACGGCGGCGCGCTCCGTCTCGCTGGCCCAGGCAGCGCCAAGCGGTTGCGCTTTCGACCACGCCTCCAATCCACCCGGCGGCGTGCCCATGCCCTCGGCGACGTTGCTGAGTGAGCCAACCGACACCAGCATGCGTTTGTTGTCGGGCGTGAACACGATGTCTCGGGTGGAATGTCCGCCGTCATGCGGCAGGCTTGCCACGATCGTTTCCGCCTTGCCGCGTGCCTTGAGATCGCCGGCCTGGTAGGGAAAGCGAACGACGCTGTCGGTGTTGGCGACATAGACCCATTGCGGGTTGTCACCGTCCGGAAAGAAGGCGATGCCGAACGGCTGCCTCAGGCCGCCGGCAAACACCTCGTTGGTCGCGGCCTTGCCGCCATCGCCCGCGCGCAGCACGCGGATGGTGCCGGCCCGTGTCTCCGCGACAAAGACATCCCCATTCGGCGCGACCCGCACGATGCGCGGCGCGCGCAGGCCTTCGGCGAACAGCTCGATCTTGAATCCGGCCGGGACCCGGAGCGCGGCCTCCGGTGGGCGCGGCACCACACGCGACGAGCTCGCAACGGAGCGCGTCGCGCCGGGCCTGACCAGATCCTGTGGCCGGATCAACCTGACCGTGCCGGGCTTGTCGGCCCGCCAATCGCCGTAGGCATCCTTGCCCTGCAGCACCGGCTCACCTTGTGCGCTGGTGGCAGCCGCGACCAGCAATCCCGCGAACATCGCAACGGACCATATTCTGTCTTTCACGTCTTTCTCCCGGCCTGCGCGTCTCAACGTCAACATGCGACGATCCGCAAACGTTCTGCGGCAGGTCATGCGCCTGCCGAATCCGACATCAGTTCATGCCCGCACGATGGGCATCAGCCGCGGCCCATCGTACTGGAAAATGCGGCTGATCGGTGCGACACATTGGTGGGGCGCGATTGCCGGTTGTTCAAAGCTGCGGCATTGGTGTCGCGACTGATCGGGGTGATCATGTGGGGATCCGTCATATCGGAATGGGCGAGCCTGCTGCTGCGCTGGCTGCACGTGGTGGCGGCGATTGCTTGGATCGGCAGTTCCTTCTACTTCATCGCCCTCGACCTCGGTCTCAGGCCCAAGAGCGACCCGCCGGGCGACCTGCCTGACGGCGTGCAGGGCGAAGCCTGGCAGGTCCATGGCGGCGGCTTCTATCGGATCATGAAATATCTGGTCGCACCGAGCCAGATGCCGGACGAGCTGACCTGGTTCAAATGGGAGGCCTACACCACCTGGCTGTCCGGCTTCGCGCTGATGGTGGTGGTGTATTATCTCGAGGCCGATTTGTTCCTGGTCGACAGATCGATCCTCGACCTTACGCCATTCCAGGCGGGCCTGTTCAGCTTCTTCAGCCTCGCGCTGGCGTGGCTGCTTTATGAGGCTGCCTGTCGCACTGGGCTTGCGCGGCGCGAGCTGCCCTTTGCCATCGGCGGCTATCTGTTCCTGGTCGCGCTGACCTACGCCTTCACGCATGTGCTGAGCGGCCGCGGCGCCTTCAACCAGATCGGCGCGATCATCGGCACCATCATGGTCGCCAACGTCTTCGCGCTGATCATCCCGAACCAGAAGAAGATCGTAGCCAGCCTGATCGCGGGACAGGCGCCTGATCCCAGGCTCGGCAAGGCCAGCAAGGAACGCTCGGTCCACAACAACTATCTGACGCTACCCGTGGTCGTGCTGATGATCAGCAACCACTATCCCCTGCTCTACGCCACGCGCTTCAACTGGATCATCGTCGCGATCATCCTGGCACTCGGCCCCGTGATCCGCCACTTCTTCAACGCGCGGCATGCGGGGCGCAAATCGCCGTGGTGGGTGTGGGGCGTGGCAGCGGTTGGCGTGATCGCGATCCTGTTCCTCTCCGCCGCCGGACCGCGCGACGTCAAGACCAGCGCCCTGCCGGCGCAGCCGACGCTCGCCAATGTCGAGGAGATCGTGATGTCCCGCTGTAGCATGTGCCACGCCGCCGAGCCGGTCTGGGCCGGTATCGTCGCCGCACCGAAAGGGATACTGCTCGACGCGCCCGAGCACATCCATCGCAACATCCGGCTGATCGGCCGCGTCGCGGCTTGGTCCAATGCGATGCCGCCGGGCAACATCACCGAGATGACCAGTGAGGAGCGCGCCATCCTCGCCGCTTACATCGAGCAGGCCCGTTGATGCCGCCGCGCATCGACAGCATTTCGCAGAATGAAATTTCCGCATGTTTCGCTGAATTGAAAATGACTTGACCGTCTATCAGGCGTAGACATGACCGGCAGCCGCCGGAGCGGCCCAATTCAGCTCGCAATCGGGAAAGAACAGTGGCCCTCAAGAACGTCATCGGTATCGACCACGCCGTGGTCATGGTGAAGGACCTCGACAAGGCCGCCGAGAACTATCGGCAGCTCGGCTTCACCGTCTCCCCGCGCGGCACCCACAGCGTCCATATGGGCACGGGCAACTACACCATCATGTTCGATCCCGACTATATGGAGCTGCTCGGCGTGCTCGCTACGACCGAGCTCAATGCCCCGGCGCGCGCTTTCCTCGACAAGCACGGCGAAGGCATCGAGCGCATCGCCTTCACCGCGGTCGATTCGGCCGCAGGTGCCGAAGAGATCCGTGCACGGGGCCTGGAGCCGATCGGCCCGACCGATTTCGAACGGCCCGTGACGCTGCCGAATGGCACGGTCTCGGCGGCAAAATTCCGCACCTTCATGTGGCCGACCGTGGAGGCGCCGGGCGGCGTCCGCATCTTCGCCTGCCAGCACAAGACCCGCGAGACGGTGTGGATTCCTGAATTGATGAAGCATGCCAATGCAGCCAGGCGGATCAAGCAGACGCTGATCGCAACGCCTGAGCCCGCGAAAGAAGCTGCGCACCTCGGCCAACTGATCGACCGCGAGCCGAAGGCAGAGGCGGACGGCGCGGTCACCGTGCCCTCCGGCGGCGATCGCGCCGACTTCGTCTACCTGACGCTGGACCAGCTCGCCAAACGCTATCCCGGTGTGCCGCTCGCGGGCCTCTCCGAGCGCGGCGGCGCGGCGCTGGTGCTCATCAGCGGCGACCTCGCGGCAACCGAGAAGGCGCTCGGTTCGGCAGCCATGCGCAGCGGGGGCGCCATCTGCGTGCCGCCGGCCAAGGCCAACGGCACCCTGCTCGCCTTCGTTGCCGGCCGATCTGAACCAATTCTTTAGCGTTCAGGGTCCAAGCGCATGTTCAAAGAGGGATCGGCGATCGCCTATGACGCGCCGGCCGAGCCGAAGAAGTGGCCGTCGGCGAAAGGGTAGAGGCAGAAGGACCGAGGCCCGCCCTATCTCGTCTACAGCGGCACGCTCGCCGACTGCGTCCGCGAGTTGAGGGGCAAGCCGATCAAGGCCACCTCGCTCTACGACATCATGACGAGGCCGCAACCGGCCTTCCAGACCGTGCTGCGGCCCGGCGACGCCGCCGAGATCGCGATGCGCAAGGATTTTCCCAAAGATCAGTTCGAGGTCCGCCCGCCGGTCGGTCTGCTCCGCTGCTTGGAGGAGGATTCCGTCGGCGCATCGAGGAAGACGACGGGTGTACCGCGCTTCACGTTCTCGCCGAGCACACGAGCGTCCCAATTGGTGAGCCTGATGCAGCCGTGAGACGCGGACTTGCTGACCCTGTCGGGCTCTGCCGTTCCATGAATGCCGTAGCCCTGCGCCGACAAGCCGATCCAGTACGAACCCACCGGATTGTTCGGCCCCGGCTTGATGTCGAACGGCCTTTTGGATTTGACACTCTTGAACTTGTACTCGGGATTGTAGTGATAGGTCGGCTGCTCGTTGGTGCCGGTTACCTTCAACGTCCCCGTTGGCGTCGGGCGGTCCGGACTGCCGATTGACGCCGGATAGAACGCGATGAGACGACCGGTCTCGTCGAACGCCTTCAGTGTTGCGTTCGTCTTGTCGATCTCGACCCGCGCAATCCGCGGAAGCTCCCGTCGCGCCGGAACATTGGCCACGACAATCGTCTCGCCGGCTTTGTCGAAGGCCTTTCTTGGATTGAGCGCCTTCAACAGCTCCTCGCTCATGTGGAATTTTTCCGCGAGCCCTTCGAGCGGACTGGTGTAGCTCAGCGCCTCCAGCGACTTCATGTCATCGAGCTTGGCCGGCAGCTTTTTGAGGAACGGCCCCTTCACATCTGCTTCGGTGATCTTGTAGTCGACGACGACAGGACCTTCGCTCGCCGTGCTCAGCCTCTCCCAGAGCTCCGGTGCTATGCCCGCGTCGGATGCGATCCCGTTCTGCTCGGCGAATGCCTTCAGCGCCTTCTGCGCGTTCTCGCCGAATTTGCCGTCGATCTGGCCGGGAGAGAATTGGGCACGATCGAGCAGGATCTGAAGCTTCAACACCGAAGCGTTGATCTTGTCGGTCGCCGGCTGCTTTTCAGGACGCGCAGCATCGTTCACCGCTGCTGCGTCAAAATTGCCCGCGAATGCCGGGCAGAGCAACCAGAGCGACATCACCGCGCCAAGCATCCATCGCACCATGATCGCTCTTCCCAGCTCGCAACAGCGATCCGCAAAGCCGCGGAGAGTTTCTCATCAGGAACACCGTAGTAGCACCGACGGAACCCATAAGACCGCAGCTTTGCCGCAATCGCGCGGTTAAGAACTCCTTATCGCCGGCGCATCGCTGGCCGCTCACCCCACAGTTCGAGGTTGCCCCAGTAATGCGATTTGTCGTCGCGGCTTGCGCCGCATTTCTAATTCTGATGTGCGATCTCGATCCGTCGGCGTCCCGGCAAACATCAACATTCGACACCACTGTTCTTCAGAACAATCATGCCTTGCCACTTGTTCCGGTGGTCGAGCTCTTCCTTGCCAGCGTGCAGGCCATCGAGCTCGCCAATGCACGCGCGGCCTATGAGGAGAAGAGCGATCCGCCACGCGCGAGCGAAACCGTCGCCGAGGGGCCCGTTTCACCGACAGACCGGTTCTGCCACGCGCTTCGTGAGGCAGCCGAAACCAGCGGCATTCCGGTGCCGTTCTTCGCGCGCCTCATCTGGCAGGAGAGCCGCTTCAAGTCCAACGAGGTTAGCCACGCCGGCGCGCAGGGCGTCGCGCAATTCATGCCCGAGACCGCCGCCGAAGTCGGGCTCGACGATCCGTTCGATCCCATGAAGGCGCTGCCGGCATCGGCAAAATTCCTGCGCAAGCTCCGTGACGATTTCGGCAATCTGGGCCTCGCAGCCGCCGCCTACAACGCAGGCCCCGGCCGCATCCAGAAGTGGCTTGCGAAGGAGAGCGAGCTGCCGCGAGAGACACGCGACTATGTCCGCATCATCACCGGGACCAGGGCCGACGACTGGACCGAGCGCGCGGAAGCGCTTGCGATTCGGATCGACCTGCCGCGCGAAGCGCCGTGCGAAGGCGTCGGCAGCCTCTCGAAAGCCAGGGATGTCGCCTGGGTTCCGGTCAACCTGACGCCTTCGGTCACGACCATCATTCGCAAGGGCGAACAGCTTGCCGCACGGCTGACCGCGAACCGCGCCCGCAAGCGGTTCGCGACCTTGCTCCGGAAGAACACTTCGGCTCACGGCAACGCGCGCAGCATGATTGCAGCACGCGCGGCCGGAAAGAGCGCGAAGACCCGCGCTATCCGTTTCGCGGCGCGCGAACGGACTTCGGGCTGATGCTCTGATTCGGAAGTCGCTCGACAGAGCGACTTCCGATCGGCGGGAGGCTAGTCGATCTCCTCGATCACGCGACGCTCGCGCGGCTCGATGACGTAGGTGCGCGTGTCACGGTGGATGTAGCGATATTCCCGCAGGTCCGGCGCATCGTGATAGACGGTGCTCGGAAATTCTTCCACCTCGACGCTCTCAGGAACGCGGTCGCCGACACGAATCTCGGTGCGTGCCGTGCTGCCGGTGGTCTGCCGTTCGCTCCGTCCTTCGGTGCGGGTCTTCACATGCTTGCGGATCGCTTCACGATCGCGATCTGAGAACTTGCTGGCGCTACGCTCGCGCGTGGTCGTCGTTGTTGCGGTGGACTGCCCCGAATATGGCAGCACCGTCACGATCTTGTAGGTCGCCGGATCGACCACGACGATCTGATCCTTCACCAGCGCGAAGCTGTAGCCGCGATATTGCGGCACGATCTCGACGACGTCAGGCGGCAATGTCGAGAGATGCACGTCGCGCGGCACCACGGTGCCGACATTCAGCGAGAAATTCACACTGGTCAGCGGCCGCACGTTCAGGCGCGAGATCGAGGTACTGATCTTGGTCTCCTGCTGCTTGTTGAGGTTGACGTCGGTCTGAGCGGCCGCCTGTGAATTGGTGCCGGACCGCTCGCCCTGCGCCTGATTGCTGGCTGGCGCATTCGGCGACTGTTGCGCCTGGTTGGCCCCAGATGCCGCGGGCGCCTGCTGAGCCTGATTGGCCGGCGGCGGATTGGACCGATCCTGCGCCTGGTTCGTGTTCGCCGGTGGCGGGTTGGCGCCCTGCTGCGTCGCAGGCTGGTTGCCGGCCGTGTTCGAGCCTGCCGCGCCGCTCTGCGGCCGCGTGGACGTGTCCGCGCTGTTGGCAGCATTTGAGGTGCCGGAACCGGAGTTCGCAGACCCGGAAGGCGGTGCGCTTGTCTGCGCATTCTGCGCCGAGCTTCCTGTCGGCGGTGATTGCTGCGGTTGCGATGTGGTCGACTGCTTGTCAGCCGCGCCCGATGGCGAGGTGGTGGACGGCGCGGTGGAATTTGATTGGGATTGCGGTGTCTGCTCGGACTTCGTGGTCGTGCTTGGCGATTGCGCAAGAGCGGCGCTCGCCAGCACCAGCCCTAAGGCGGTGGTTGCCAACAGGCGGATCATGGTTCACTCCATTTTATCAAATGAACATTGGCTACTAACTTGCGTTAAAACGCTCTGTTCCACTTTTTCCCGAGAGAAGGACAGACCGCCGCCACGGAACTGCGATGCCATCGAAGAGCGCCGGAATCATCGCCTATCGGAAGGGCCGCAGACTCGAGGTTCTCCTCGTTCATCCCGGAGGCCCGTTCTGGCGCAACAAGGATCTCGGTGCATGGTCGATCCCGAAGGGGGAGTATGCGGGCGAAGAAGATGCGGAAATCGCCGCGCGGCGGGAGTTTGCCGAGGAGCTTGGACTCGAGCTGTCCGTGCCGCTGATCGCGCTTGGAGAGGTCAGGCAGCGCGGCGGCAAGCTCGTCACCGCGTTCGCAGCCGAGTTCGACATCGACACGCGCAGCATGCGTAGCAACACGTTCGAGATTGAATGGCCGCCACGCAGCGGCAAACGGCAGACCTTCCCGGAGGTCGACCGTGCCGAATGGTTCGCGCTCGAAGAGGCGAAGGAGAGGATCAACGCAGGACAACGCCCGCTGCTTGATCGGCTGAAGCGACTGGCCAGCGGCGAATAGGCGCGCCGCTCAGACCGGCTTGTCGTCGCTTGCGGGAGAGGGTTGGGGAGAGGGTGTCTCCGCATTGGGAGTCCCCGAGAGGAAAATGCCCTCACCCGGCGCTACGCGCCGACCTTCCCGCAAGCGGAAGCGGTTAAGGGAGGCCCGCAGCGCGATCATGCGCAAACGCAAGCCTCCCTATTCCGCCTTGATGCTCGCGGCCGCCACGACGTCGGCGAGCTCCTTGGTCTCCTTCGCGATCTTGGCGGCGTACTCAGTCGGGCTGAGCACCGAGACCACGCCCTGCGAGCCGAGCTTATCCTCGACCGACGGATCCTTGGCAGCAGTGATGATCTCCCGGTGCAGCGTCTCAAGGATCGGGGCGGGTGTCGCCTTCGGCATGAAGAAGCCGACCCAGAACGAGATGTCGAAGCCGGGATAGCCGGCTTCCGCGACGGTCGGCACATCAGGCAGCGACGGCAGCCGCTCGGCTGAGGACACCGCGAGGGCGCGCAGCTTGCCGGCCTTCACCAGCGGCACCGCGGAGAGCGGATCAAACACCGCCAGCACCTCCTGAGCGAGCAGGCCGACCTCGGACGCCGAACCTCCGCGATAGGGCACATGGATCATCTTGATGCCGGCCTTCTGGCTGAGCAGCTCCATGGCGAGATGGGCGAGGTTGCCGTTGCCGCCCGAGCCGTAGGCGAGCGCGCCGGGCGCGGCCTTCGCGGCGGCGACGAGATCGGCCACCGATTTGATGTTCGCCGTCTTGGGATTCTCGGGATTGACGACGAGCACGAGCGGCGCCGAGACCACGGTGGTGAGCGGCGCGAAGTCCAGGCCGGTCCAGCCCCCGGGCACATCGAGCTGGCTGCGCGTAAGCCCTTCATCGACATCTGAAAATCGCAATCACCGCGCGCCGAGCGCGACCCGCCTTCGCGCGGCAAGCGCTCGCGCCTCTTCCGGCAAGGAACCCAGGACATGACGACATCTCTCAATTGCACCAGCACGGCACCCACCGCGGCAACAACGGATCGCAGCAGAGCCACGCCTCGCATCAAGCTCACCCGACGGCGCTTGACGATCCAACATCCCGACCCGCAAGCTGGCGAGCGGCTGCTGGCCGAGGCGCTCGGTGCCGTCGATCGCGACGCGCTGCATGGCATTCTCAAGCAATTGCTCAAGGCCAGCGTGATCAACCAAAAGCCGGACGAGGCCAATCTCGCCTTCATGATCTCGATGATGAAGAGCATCGGGCCCAGGGATTCCATCGAAACCATGCTGATGGCGCAGATGGTGTCCGTCCACGTCGCGGCGATGCGCTCCGCCTTTCGCCTCGCTCTCACCGAGAATCTTCAGCAGCAGGAAGGCATCACCCGTGCATTGACCCGGTTGGCCCGCACGTTTGCAGCCCAGACCGAGGCGCTCAGCCGCCACCGCAGCAATGGCGAGCGCGCCATCACGGTGCAGAACGTGTCGGTGCAGGACGGCGGCAGCGCTATTGTGGGCAACGTCACCCAGCATGCGAGCGTGATCGTTGCGCAGCCAGGCGCGGCCGAGGCAGAAGCGGTCCCGGCACGCGAGGGCGGACAAGGCGGACTCGGCGTGGAAAACGACGCGAGCGCATGAGCAGCGAACACGTCCGCAACACGGATGCAATGCAGTCGAGCCTGCGCTGCGGCGCACGGACGCGCAGCGGCACCGTCTGTCGTGCGCCGGCAATGCACGGCAAGGTCCGCTGCCGCATGCACGGCGGCGCACGGAGATCCGGCGCGCCGAAGGGAAATCAGAATGCGCGGAAGCATGGAATGTTCACAAAGGATAGCGCCGCCGAGCGACGGCAGGTTCAGGTCTTGCTGGATGAAGCATGGAAGCTTCTGAATGACCTAAAGTAAGTTGCGTGCGCCCGACGTGTCAGATGGTCCGTGGGAGGTCAGTCAGATGCGCTGTCGCTCCCGAGAATCGTGCCATGGGCACGCCATCGCCACGTCATGAATTCGTCGCCTTCGGCGACCTGCTCCGGAGGAACGACCGCCAGCGATTTTTGTGGCGGCCTATCAGGGATGGAGGTTTCCAATGAGAGTTAGCGACGCAATGACCCACGACGTGCAGCTTTGCACACCCCAAGACACCATCAGGGAGGCCGCCGAGGCGATGGCGGCGCTCAATGTCGGGCTGTTGCCCGTCACCGACGATGACCGCCTGGTCGGAATGATCTCGGATCGCGATATCGCCACGCGAGGTGTCGCGATGGGCTTGGGACCGGATGCGCCGGTCCGTGACGTCATGACGGCAGATGTCAAATATTGCTTCGAGGACCAGGACATCGACGAGGTCACCCGCAACATGGCCGACATCCAGGTGCGGCGGCTGCCCGTGCTCAATCGAGACAAGCGGCTGGTCGGCATCATCTCGCTCGGCGACATCGCCGTGTGCAAGCCGGGCGACGGTGCCGCGAAGGCGCTGCACGGGATTTCACAGGCAGGCGGACCGCACGCGGGCGCGATCTCCGGCTGAAGCACCGTCGCGCCTCCCGAGGCGTTTGAAGGGGCAGCAAGATCAGCCACAGTCAGGCGGCGTCGCGAAGGAACTGGACAGGCTGCCCGGCTGCGCGCCGAACCAAATCGACGAGCGTAGGAGAACCGGCATGGGAACCGAGATCGCCTGGGTCGGCAATTGGCGAAATCAATTCGGCTCCATCTTGCGCATCACTAATGATGCGAACGGCCGCATCGAGGGGAATTTCGAGACCGCGCTCGAAGACAGCGGCTTTTACGGGCAAGCGGTGCCGATCACCGGGTTTCACAAGGGCAATTGCATCGCCTTTGTCGCGGTGGGCTCGTCTGCGACGGGCGATCGGGCCGTCTCCTATACCGGACTGTTGCGTCACGGAAAGATGGAGACCGCCTGGTTCGTGATTACAGACCAAGCGCTGAGCGCCTCCAGCGAGGGCGAGCCGGCGAAGCTGAAACCGGTGAATTGGTGGCGCGCCGTTACAACGAACGTCGATACGTTCGAACGGAGCTAGCGCTCAGCCCCGGATCCGACGATCCTGGTCGACAAACGACCCGAGGGTGCCCCAAACGGTGCGGCCACATGTCCGATCTCGTGCTGAACGATGCACGGCTGCCCCTCGCCGCCTCAAGCCCGATCTCCATACATCGAGCTAAGTCATGCGCTCGCCAGCGGCAGGGCTAGCGCGGCGTGATCTCATTGACGGCAGCAATCTGCAGCCCAGCCCCGTTCAGCGCTTCAGTGATCTGCTTGGCCAGCAGCTTGGCTTCTTCGGCTCCGATTTGGGCGTCAGGATGTCCCTTGAAGAACGCACAAATCGTCGTGGCTATGATGGTATTCACCTGGTGCGGATCAACCATTTGCTGCACGCGAAATTGCGAACGACTTCACCGGATCGGCGGTGCGTCAGCCTGCAGGACCGAGACGGTCATCGCAAGCCAAAGAACGAAAGAATGGCCGCGATCACAACGACTAGCCCTATGAGGTAAATCAGGCCGTTCATCGCAATTCTCCTTTTCGACGGGATGACTCGAATTTATTCGAGAGTCGTGGGCGCGTTCTTGGCATTACACTGCTGAACGGCCAGCTTCTCGAGCTCCACTTCCTTCTCTATGGCCGTTAGAGAGTTGCCGATCTTGTCGACGATCCTGACCAAATCGGTAGCTGAGATGCGAAGCCGCCTGCGTACAGACTTGACCTGCTCTGCGTTCGCAAGATCGAGCGTTGTGCGAATGGGCCGTGGCGGTTTTGAGGACAGCATGAGTAGGTCTCCTGACCGAGGTAAGAGCGACGATGTCTTTTTGGTTCCTATCGTCCGCCGATCGGAAGGCCACTCAAGAGCTGAGTACGGCAAGGCGGCGAATGGCAGCCGTCGCGGGCGCCGCGGAGCCCGCTACGACAGGTTCAGATGGCTGCCGTTATCCGCGCGGCGTAACGCCATGGCCTGTTGCCGCGCCGCGAACGGTTTCGAAGGTAGCCCGTTGCAGCGCGGCTCGCCTCTCGGCAATGGCATTGCTCAAGAGGTCGAGCACCAGCCCGAATGCCGCGAGCTCCTCTTCCTCGATAGCACCGTCATCGTAGCACTCGAGCGTCTCGGCGATGATGGCATCGGCCTCACGCTGCAGGGCAAGTAGTTCCTGGTTGGATTCCGCGGTCCGCGCGCTGGAAACCATGGCCAGGATTCTCTTGCGATGGCTGGTGTTATCGTCCCTTTCGTCGCGGTTCAAATAGCGGCGCAACCAGGCGGCGGCCGAGCCGATTCCGGAGAGAAGCAGGAGCCCGAACCAGAAGTAATCGCCATAGCGGTCGAGGAAGGTGCGTTCGTTGCCATCAATGACGGCCGCCGCTCCCCGATGTACCTGCAGCTCGGGGTCCTTCTCGAGGTCCGGCTTGGTGATGTGTGCCGCACCGGGGACCTGCCTCGCAATCGCCTGACGAACGGCAAAGAGCTGCCGGAAAAACGCGGCGACCGTCGTTTCGGACAAGGTCTTTCTCGCCACGATGAGGTGGCTGACGCTGACCGTCTCAACTTTGTCATCCGGCCAAGCCGGATCCGCATTGAAGACGCTGGGCGGAATCTCCTCGGTTTCATAGCGGGGGTGCTTCAGGGCGATCGCTTCCGATGTCTCGATGGGGAGAAACTTCGGCTCGCCGCGCACCCGCGCCGTTGCGGCCACGGCATCGGATGTGATCTTGCTGTCGAGGGGCCCGACCGCCATGAATGCATCGAGGGTGAGATCGCGTGCTAGTTCCTCGATTTGGTCAGTGCCAAATTGCGCGACCGCGACCTTGTCCGCCTGTACTCCGGACGCGCTCAGGATGACCCGCAGCAACGCGGCGTTCACCGGGGTCCGCCCGATCACGCCGACACGGCGTCCGGCGAGATCGGCGACTTCCTTGATTTTCGGCGAGGGTTTTCTTTTGGAGCTCTTGCCGGCAAGTCCAGACGGCGCCCATAGCACGACGAAATTCTTACGCACGACTGCAACGGTCTGCGCCTCGGCGGGCATTTCCAGATCGCCGCGGCCGACGGCAAGATCTGCCTTGCCTGCCCCAAGCAGGGCGAGAGACTCCACCGCCCCTTCGGTCTTGATCAGAGCCAGCCTGGTCGTTCGGCTTTCGCTGCCGAAGGCATCGGCCATCGCCTGAATTGTTCTGTAGTCGTCGCTGCCGGGCGGTCCGACGGCGATCCGCAGAATGTCCGGCCGTAACGCGTAATAGAGTGCACCCGCCGCAACGCCAAAAACAAGAAATCCAACGGCGAGGACCAACAGTAAGGAATTGCTCCTTCTCCGCTCTCGGCGGGCCGCGTCGCTGGTCGTCTGACTTGGACTCTCGGATGAAGACATTGCCGCTGCCGCCGCAGATCATGGCGCACCTGCCTGGCAGGATACCACGTTTTTCCTGAGTATAACGTCCTGGCGGCCGTCCTGGTTCACAAACCGTCCGAGGCCTGAACGCCTGCCAAGCGCGTCGTCGTGACGGCCGGCGCTCGGCAAGCGCCATGCTGATTGCCGGCTGTCTGCACCTGGTCATTTCGCGCGGTGATCAAGAAGCCACATTCCGGAATGAGGGGGTCCCGCTGCCGCCATTGGCGTCCGCCCGACGATCATGTACGCCGATCCGAAACCTTCCAGGGACGGGACGCTCATGACGACCGCTGCCACGGGAGATGGCACCCGCGCGCTGATCTTCGCGCTGCTCGCGCTCGCCTGCGGGCACATGCTTTCCACGTTGCTGCGCACGATTCCTGCGGTCAGCCTCGACCTGATGGCGGCGGATTTCCATATCGAGCCGCAGGCGCTCGCCAGTCTCACCTCGGTCTATCCTTTCGCCTTTGCCGCGGCGCAGATCCCGGTCGGGGCGGCGATGGACCGCTTCGGTGTGCGCCCCGTTTCGCTCAGCCTGCTCGCGGGAACCGTCATCGGCGCCATCGCGTCGGGGTTTGCGGCCGGACCTGCGAGCTTTGCCGTCGGGCAGGTGCTGCTCGGCGTTGCCACCTCGGGCATGCTGATGTGCCCGATGACGCTGGCGGCCAAGCAATTGTCGGCAAGTCGCTTCGGCCTATGGTCTGGCGCGATCCTCTCGATCGGCAATATCGGCATGCTGCTGTCGTCGAGCCCGCTCGCCTTCGTGGTCGACACTTGGGGCTGGCGCGCAGGGTTCTGGATCTCCGCGGCTGGCGGCGTCGCGGTGGCGCTCGCCGTGTTCGCGCTGGTGCCGCACCAGGCGGCCGAGCACAAGGACGAGTCCTCGCCACTGTCGCAGATGATCGAGGTGCTCCGGCTCGGACTGTCGCGGCCCCTGCGCGGCCTGATCGCACTGGCGCTGGTGTCGCTGGCGACCTCGCTGGTGCTGCGCGGCCTGTGGGGCGGGCCGTGGCTGATGCAGGTCAAGGACCTGTCGCGGGTCGAAGCCGGCAATCAGCTCGGCGCGTTCACGCTGGCGATGATCGCCGGCCCCTTGTGCATCGGTATGATCGACCGCAGGCTGGGCCGCCGCCGCGCGCTTGTGGCAGGCACGCATATGGCCGGGGCGCTGTTATTGGCGCTGATGGCATTGGGGGCACCGCATCACGCGGTTTCCGTGCTGTTCGGCCTTCCGGTGATGCCGCCGCAATACGACTTCGTGCTGTTCGTGCTCATTGGCCTTGCGACCTCTGCGCAGCCGCTGCTGTTCGGCATGTCCCGGCAGCTGGTCGATGCGCAGACAGCGGGCAAGGCGCTCGCAGCCGTGAACCTCGCGTTCTTTCTCGGCGCGGCCTTGATGCAGTCGGTCACCGGTGCGGTGGCGGCGCTCGCCGGGCTGCCGGCGGTGCTGCTGTTCATGGCTGCCATGCTCGCATTCGGCGTGCTGATCTTCTTGGCTTACACCTCGCCAAGCCCATAGGATGACGCGCCCGCTCGCCAAAGGAATCATTCATGCCTGTCGATACCAAAGCCGCCACCGACCGCCTCATGCGCTTCCTCTCTGTCGAGGGCGTAACGGGACAGGAGGCGGCGATCGGGCGTGAGCTCGCGGCCGCGCTGAAGGAGAGCGGCGTGCCGGCGAAGGCGATCCGGCTCGACGATGCCAACACGCGCATTCCCGTGCCGACCGAGACCGGCAACCTCATCGTCGACCTGCCCGGCCGCGGCGCTCTGCACAACCAGCCGCGTATCATGTTCATGACCCACATGGACACCGTGCCGCTCTGCGCCGGCGCCAAGCCGAAGAAATCGGGGCGCAAGATCGTCAACGACGCCAGGACCGCGCTCGGCGGCGACAATCGCTGCGGCTGCGGCGTGCTGGTGACGCTGGCCGCGGAGCTTGCCAGGCAGAAGCCCGATCATCCGCCGATCACGCTGCTGTTCTGCGTGCGCGAGGAGAGCGGGCTCTACGGCGCGCGCCACGTCAAGCTCGACGAGCTCGGCGCGCCGGAGATGGCGTTCAACTATGACGGCGGCTCGGCCTCCAACGTCGTCATCGGCGCGGTCGGCGCCGACCGCTGGACCGTCGAGATCTTCGGCCGCGCCTCCCATGCTGGCGTCGCGCCGGAGCGCGGCATCTCCTCGACGATGATCATGGCGCTCGCGCTTGCCGAGGTGAAGGCCGGCGGCTGGTTCGGCAAGGTGGTGAAGGGCAAGCGGCAAGGCACCAGCAATGTCGGTCCCGTCACCGGCGGCGAGGGCCGCCCCGCCGGCGATGCCACCAATGTGGTCACCGACTACGTGCATGTGCGCGGCGAGAGCCGCAGCCACGACGGAAAATTCTTCAAAGAGATCACCAGGGCCTACAAGGCCGCGTTCGAGAAGGCCGCCAAGAAGGTCACCAACGCGCAAGGCAAGTCCGGTCGCGTCAAATTCAAGGCGGAGACCGACTATTATCCGTTCCGCATGAAGGAGAGCCTGCCCGTGGTCAAACGCGCGATCGCGGCGGTGTCCGCGGTCGGGGGAACCCCGAACGTCCGCGCCGCTAATGGCGGCCTGGATGCCAACTGGATGGTCCGCCACGGCATTCCGACGGTGACCTTCGGCGCCGGCCAGAACGAGGCGCACACCATCGACGAGTGGATCAATCTCGACGAATACGACCGCGCCTGTGCGCTGGCCCTGCAGCTCGCGACGATGCGGTGAGCTGCCTTGCACGGTGCGCGCTTGCGGGGGCCCGCACATCGCCCTAGCCTGCGGGAAAAGCGCAGGAAGGAAACATGGCGCGCATTGCAACGACCGAGACCGGACTCTACCGAATCCCGCTGCCCGTTACGCTCTCCGACTCCATGCATGGCGAGATGGCGGCGTTCGAGCTGATCACCTGCCGCATCCGCGATGCTGACGGTGCCGAAGGCGTGGGCTACACTTACACGGTCGGGCGCAATGGCGGGGCGACTGCGGACATCGTCAAGCGCGAAATTGCACCGCTCGTCGAGGGCCGCGAGGCGGAGGACACGGAGGCGATATGGCATCATGTCTGGTGGGCCCTGCATTATGGCGGCCGCGGCGGGCCGGTGGTGCTGGCGCTCTCCGCGCTCGACATCGCGCTGTGGGATCTGAAGGCGCGGCGCGCGAAGCTGCCGCTGTTCCGTCTGCTCGGCGGTTTTGACGCTGCCGTGCCGTGCTATGCCGGCGGCATCGATCTCGATCTTTCGGTCGAGGCGCTGCTCAAGCAGACCGACGGCAATCTCGCCAAGGGATTTCGCGCCATCAAGATGAAGGTCGGCCGGCCCGACCTGAAATCCGACATCGGGCGTGTCTCCGCGATGCGACAGCATCTCGGCGACGGTTTTCCGCTGATGGCGGACGCCAACATGAAATGGACCGTCGAGGAGGCCATCCGCGCCGCCCGCGCGCTTCAGCCCTTCGACCTCACCTGGCTCGAGGAGCCGATCATCCCCGATGACGTCGCAGGCCATGCGCGGATCATGCAGGAGGGCTGTGTGCCGATCGCAGCGGGCGAGAATCTGCGTTCGCTGTGGGAGTTCAAGAACTACATCGCCAATGCCGCGGTGTCCTATCCCGAGCCCGACGTCACCAATTGCGGCGGCGTGAGTGCGTTCATGAAGATCGCGCGGCTGGCGGAGGCCTTCAACCTGCCCG
This sequence comes from Bradyrhizobium sp. 137, assembly GCF_023074095.1. NCBI lineage: Bacteria > Pseudomonadati > Pseudomonadota > Alphaproteobacteria > Hyphomicrobiales > Nitrobacteraceae > Bradyrhizobium > Bradyrhizobium sp. 137. The sequence goes on along the minus strand of NZ_JADPKU010000082.1, from coordinate 22,259 downwards.
TCACCAGCCACGGCGCGCACGACATCACCGTGCATCTGCTCGCGGCGTGCCCGAACCGCTCCTATCTGGAAGCGCATGGCTTCGGGCTCGACACCTATATCGAGCATCCGCTGGTGCTGAAGGACGGCATGGCACTGGCGCCGGACCGTCCCGGCCACGGCGTCGGTTTTGACTGGAAGGGGCTGGCGAAGCTGGCGGCGTAGAGTGCTCCGTCAAGCCCGGCCATGACGATGCGGCTGCAAGTGAGGCATTCCATGGCGCTTGATGCAGGGCACGGATATTCCGCTATGGTGCCGCCGCCAATCCCCTGCGAAAGACCCCCATCTTGACACCCGAGCTGCACCAGAAATTGACCGCGTGGCGCCGCCATCTGCATGCGCATCCCGAATTGTCCCTGCAGGAGAAGGAGACCTCTGCCTTCGTGCAGGACAGGCTCACCGAGCTCGGCATCTCCTTCGTCTCAGGCTTTGGCGGCCACGGCATCGTCGCGACCTTGATGCGCGGGCATGCGCAGAGGCGCGTCGGCCTGCGCGCCGACATGGATGCGCTGCCGATCACCGAGGACAGCGGCCTGCCCTACGCCTCAAAAACTCCCGGCGTGATGCATGCCTGCGGCCATGACGGGCATACCGCCTCGCTGCTCGGCGCGGCAGCACTGCTCGCCGCCGACACCGATTGGAGCGGCACGGTGGACTTCATCTTCCAGCCGGCCGAAGAAGGCTTTGGCGGCTCGCGCGCGATGGTCGCGGCCGGGCTGTTCGACCGCTTTCCGATGGAGCGGGTGTTCGGCTTTCACAACTGGCCGGGCCTTGCGGCCGGCACCATCGCGGTGCATGACGGCGTCGTCATGGCCTCGGGCGGGCGCATCACCATCACCATCGAGGGCCATGCCGGACATGCCGGCATGCCACATCTGACGCGCGATCCGGTGGTGGCGGCCGGCCACCTGATCGTGGCGCTGCAATCGATCACCTCGCGCAGCGTCGATCCGCTCGACACCGCAGTGCTCTCGCTCTGCACCATCGAAGGCGGCACCGCGCCGAACCAGATCGCCGGACGCGTCGTGGTCCGCGGCACGCTGCGGTACCATCGCGACGCGGTCAAGGATACCATCCTCGACGGGATCGAGCGCACCTGCGCCGGGATTGCGACGAGCTTCGGCGTCACGGTCACGCCAGAGATCATCTGGGGTGTGGGTGTGGTGATCAACACGCCGGCCGAAGCGGAGCTTGCCCGCATCGCCGCGGAGAAGGTGCAGGCTCCCGTGCGGCGCGATCTCGCGCCCAGCATGGCCGGCGAGGACTTTGCATTCTATCTCCAGCAGCGGCCGGGCGCCTTCGTCTGGATCGGCAACGGGGACTTGCGCGATGGCGCGGAGCTGCACGGCCCGCGCTACGATTTCAACGACGCGATCCTCCCCGTCGCATCGGGCTGGATGGCCGAGGTCGCCAAGATGGCGCTGGCGTCGAATTAGGCGCAGGCCTATTCAGGAGATCTCGCGCGGCAGCTTCCAGTCCGGCCGCGGCTCGCAAACCTCTTCCACCCGCTCGACATGATAGCCGGCAGGCAGCAGCCGGCCGCCGCCCTCCTCGTCGGCGACCGGGACGTCGGTCACCAATCCCTCGATCAAGGCGGCCTCCCACACTTCTTTCTCGGTCGGAAAGGGGTCCCCGATCTGCTTGTTGCCTTCGAACAGCGCGTACATCGGTTCAGTCCTGCGTTGATCAAGCTCACGAGCAACGTATCGGCCGCGCGGACGTTCCCTCCGGCAAATGGCAACGGATGGCACGTGAAACATGGCGCGCATTCTGATCGGCACCTCCGGCTGGCACTACGATTCCTGGCGAGGACCGTTCTTTCCCGAAGGCCTGCCGCTGAAGCAGCAGCTTGGCTACTACGCCGGACAGTTCGATACCACCGAGCTGAACGGCGTGTTTTACCGCACGCCGACGCCGGAAGCGGTGAAAGGGTGGCGCGAGCAGACCGGCCGCGATTTCGTCTTCGCCTGGAAGGCGTCGAAATTCATCACGCATTGGAAGCGCCTGTCGGACCGCTCCGTCAACAGCCTCGAGCTGCTGGAGGATCGTATTTCAACGCTGGGCGGCAAGGCGGGGCCGATCCTGTTCCAGCTCCCGCCGCAATTCGAGGCCAACGCGGACCGCCTCGCCGCCTTCTTCAAGCTATTGTCGAGGAAACGGCGCTATAGCTTCGAATTCCGTCATCCGAGCTGGTACCAGCCGCGCATCCTGCGCATGCTGGCCGACGAGAACATCTCGCTGTGCCTGTCGGATCATCACGATGCGCCGGCGCCATGGAAGCGCACGGCGGATTTCGTCTATGTGCGCGGACACGGGCCGAGCGGGCGCTATCACGGGCACTATACCAAGACCATGCTGGCGCAATGGGCGCGGCGTATCAAGTCATGGAAGCGGCAGGGCTGCGACGTCTATGTTTATTTCGACAACGACCAGAAGAGCGCGGCGCCGGCCGATGCCCGGACGTTGAAGCAATTGCTGTAGCGCCCGGCCACACTGCGCTGCACCTGATTGTCGCTACACCAGGGTGGGACCTCATGCCGCCGATCGCTGCGGGACGCCGTCTTGCAGCGTCTCGAGCAGGCGCTGCTCTCGCTCGATCCGGCTCCGATAGAGCTGGCGCTCGCTTTCGGTCTTCGCGCTGGCCAGCAGCAGGCGATAGTGCTGGATCACCTTCTCGCTGCCGCGGATGAGGAGGTTGCGGACGTCGCTCATCGTTCCGCTCCCATCGCGGCGGAAGCCGATTGCATATTCGGGAGCGTGAACGTGGCGGGAAAGACATCGGCGGCGAGCGCCTCGAGCGCGGCCTGCTCTTCGGCGAGCCGTCGGTCGATGAACTGGCGTTCGATATCTGAGAGCTTCGTCTTCAGCAGGCGCCGATATCGCTGGAGGTTGCTTCGGTGCGCACGAATGCGGGCCAGATCCTGGTCAAGCATCATCGTCACTCCTGACGGTCTCTCCACGGTCCTCTTGATTTCGATATATCGAAAGATAGTTCTTCCGGCGTGAAAAATATTCCGGCTTGTTACGGTGTCAAGATGCTCCTTCGCCGCTCCCCGCCTCGTTCCGTTTGTCCGCCGGACGCGAGCGTCCGCGATCGATTATTTTCGCTTCCCCCTTGCAAGACCTTTGCGCCGCTCTAATTCGTTCTTCGCCGCGGGGTGTTCGGAGGGGGGCGTACTCGCAGCCGTTCGGATTGGCTGCGCCTCGTGTCATGGTCTAGATGACGCCATCTCGCCGAAGCGCCGCGATCGCGGCCTCGTCGTAGCCGAGCTCGGTGAGGACGAGATCGGTGTGCTCGCCCAGCGTCGGCGGGCGCGTTGCGATTTCGCCCGGCGTCTTCGACAGCCGCACGGCCGCGCGGGCGGTCGGTGCGGGCTTCGGCAGGCCCGGATAGTCGACGTCCTGCATGAAGCCGGCGGCGCGAATGTGCGGATGGTTCAGCGCCTGTTGCGGGCTGAGGACAGGTCCGGTCGGAATCATGGCCTTGCCCAGGGTGTCGACAGCCTCCTGCGTGGTGCGCTCGGCGCACCAGCGCGCCATCCGCTCGCTGATGACAGGGCCGTTGTTGCCGCGGCTGATGTCGTCGGCAAAGCGCGGGTCGTTCAGCCACAGCTCCTCCTCGCCCATCAGCCTCGCCCAGCGCTTGAACAGCGGCTGACCCGTGACCTGGCACAGCACCCAACCGTCCTTGGTGCGGTAGATGTCGGCCGGCGCCGCGGTCTGGCCGAGGTTGCCGGTCGGCACGCGATTGACGTTGATGACGGCCTGCTCGATCAAGGTGGCATTGGTGAAGGACAAAGCGGTTGCGAGCAGCGCGCCCTCGACGATCTGCCCGCGCCCGGATTTGCCGCGCTCGATCAGCGCGGCAAGCGTTCCGAACGCGCAGTGCAGCGCCGTGCCGAAATCGACCCAATTCACCGCGGCCCGATACGGCGGATCGCCTGCGCCGGTCATGTACACCGCCCCCGACATCACCTGCCCCACGCCATCGAAGCCGACCCGGTCGGACCAGGGCCCCGGCCCGCCGAACGCGGTCGCCGTGGTCAGAATGATGTCGGGCTTGATCGTCTGCAACGACGCGTAGTCGAGCTTCATCGCGCGCAGGGTCTGCGGCGGCAGATTGGCGACGACAACGTCCGCGGTGGCAATCAGGCGGCGCATCACCTCCTGCCCCTCCTCCTTCATCGGATCGAGCGTAATGCATTTCTTGTTGCGGTTGACCTGGAGAAACAGCGCGCCTTCGCCATCGTCGCCGACCGGTGCCACGAAGCGATCCTCGCTGCCGTCGCGCTTTTCCACCCGAATGACCTCGGCGCCGAATTCGGCCAGCAATGTCGCGCAATAGGGCCCCGCGATATAGCGCCCGAAATCGAGCACGCGGACGCCTTCCAGAACTCCTCCCATCGATCGCTTCCCCCCTGATGTTTGCGCTCCAAATTACAGGGGCTGGCGGCCACGGCAAGGGAGGCCGGGCACGTTCGCCAGTGCGACCAAACGTCGGATCCGCAAAGGAGCCGAAGCACGAGACTTGAACTCGCCGCGGCCATTCCTAAGTTTTGATGCTGCCGGGCCGCGTGTTCGGCAAAACGGAACTCATGCAGAGGATTGGGAAGCCCGCGCTTCGCGGGCGCGTATTCGAGGGAAGTCACATGAGAAAGCTTGCTCTTGCAATCGCCGCGGCAGCAACGCTCCTCATCGGAACGGTTGCGCCGGCTTCGGCCCACTGGCGAGGCCACCATCACTGGGGTGGTCCAGGCATCGGTCCCGCCGTCGCGCTCGGCCTGTTCACCGGAGCATTGGCCGCCGCGACTGCACCGCCGGTCTACTATGAGCCGGTCTATGGTCCGCCGGTCTATTATGGACCCCGATACTATCGGACCGTCCGCTATTATCCAGCGGCATATCCCTATTGGTATCCCTGGTGAGCTGAGATAAGGCCCGGCCTGCAACCGGGCCTTATCGCTATCTTGCGTCGCCATCGCCTGAACGCACCCCTGCGGATGCGAGTACCTCTCACTGAGGGCGCAGTTGGTCTGCCAGGAACAGATGGCGGCGGGAAAAGTTCTGTCGGTACGATGCAGGTCCGGATGCGTACCGGGCCCAAACGAGCGCGCTAAAAAACGCGCCTCGAGGCTACCCGGCTGCGCAACGATATCGGACCTGGCTTTCGCATGAACAAGAATGTCCGCTTCAATCTTGGGTATGCTGTCGCCGCAATCTTCGCGGTCTTCTTGATCCAGCACCTGATCTCCGCGGCCCACCAGATAGCCGTGATCCCCTTTAGCGAATACCAGCAGCTCTTGCGTCAGGGGAAAGTCGATAGCGTGGGCATCTCCGACCGCACCCTGCAGGGCACGCTGAAGGAGCCGCTGCCGGGCGGCCAGAAGCAATTCGTCACCACGCGTGTCGACCAGGACGTTGCGCAGGAGCTGGAGAAATACAACGTCCGTTTCACCGGGCAGATCGAGAGCACGTTCCTGCGCGACCTTTTGTCGTGGGTCATGCCCGTGCTCCTGTTCTTCGGCCTGTGGTGGTACATCGGCCGCCGCATGGCGGAAGGCGGCGGGATCGGCGGCGGATTGATGGCCATCGGCAAGAGCAAGGCCAAGGTCTATGTCGAGTCCAATACCGGCGTCACCTTTGCCGACGTCGCCGGGGTCGACGAAGCCAAGGACGAGCTTCGCGAGGTCGTCGATTTCCTGAAGAACCCGACCGATTATGGCCGCCTCGGCGGCCGCATGCCGAAAGGCGTGCTTCTGGTCGGCCCGCCGGGCACAGGCAAGACCCTGCTGGCCAAGGCCGTCGCCGGCGAGGCCAGAGTGCCGTTCTTCTCGATCTCGGGTTCGGAGTTCGTCGAGATGTTCGTCGGCGTCGGCGCCGCACGCGTGCGGGACCTGTTCCAGCAGGCGCATGAAAAGGCGCCGGCCATCATCTTCATCGACGAGCTCGATGCGCTTGGCCGGGCCCGTGGCATCGGCCCTTTCGCCGGCGGCCACGATGAGAAGGAGCAAACGCTCAACCAGCTGCTCGTCGAGCTCGACGGCTTCGATTCGCGCTCCGGGCTCGTCATCCTCGCCGCCACCAACCGGCCCGAAATCCTCGATCCCGCCTTGCTCCGCGCCGGACGCTTCGACCGGCAGGTGCTGGTCGACCGGCCCGACAAAAAGGGCCGCATAGAGATCCTCAAGGTGCACATGAAGAAAGTGCGCCTGGCGGCAGGCGTCGATGCGGACGCCGTTGCCGCGCTCACCCCGGGTTTCACGGGTGCGGACCTCGCCAATCTCGTCAATGAAGCCGCGCTGCTGGCGACGCGCCGCGCGGCTGACGCGGTGAGCATGAGCGACTTCAACAATGCGGTCGAGCGCATGGTCGCGGGCCTCGAAAAGCGCAATCGCCTGCTCAACGCCAAGGAGCGCGAGATCGTCGCCTACCACGAGATGGGGCACGCCCTCGTCGCGCTCTCCCTGCCGGGCACGGATCCCGTGCACAAGGTCTCGATCATCCCGCGCGGTGTGGGCGCGCTCGGCTACACCATTCAGCGACCGATCGAAGACCGCTTCCTGATGACCAAGGAGGAGCTGGAGAACAAGATGGCGGTGCTGCTCGGCGGCCGCGCCGCGGAGCTGATCGTGTTCGGACACCTGTCCACCGGTGCGGCCGACGATCTGCGGCGCGTAACCGACATCGCCCGCAGCATGGTGACGCGTTACGGCATGTCCGAGAGACTGGGCAGCGTCGCCTATGAACGCGATCCCGGCAACTTCCTTGCCGGCGCCGACCGTCCCTATCCGGTTCGCGAGCGCGACTATGCGGAAGAAACTGCGGCCGCAGTCGACCGCGAGGTGAAAGCCATTGTCGATCAGGTCTTCCAGCGCACCCAGGCATCCTGAACACGCGGCGGCCGATCCTGGACCGCGCCGCGAAGAAGCTTTTGGAACGGGAGACACTGGAGCAGAGCGATATCGATGCGCTGATCCACGAAATGCCCAAGGAGGGGCTGCGTGCGATTTGAGCTTCATGACGCAAGACAGCTTTAAGTAGGCCGCTTCCGCCTGACCTCCGTTGAGAGTTCGATCATCTTCCTATTTGGCGGCGAGCCGTTTGAGAGGAGCGGCGAAGGCGAGCCTCCGCTCTTCGGCGCCTCGACCTCTATGCCGGGCTCGGCATGCCTGGCGTGCCATTCGATCAAGAGGTGGCCGGCCACCAAGATCACGCCGGCGCAGAACAGCGCAAGAGCCGCGCTGACAAGATCACGATAATCATCCATCCCACTAACCAGACATGCGCACCAGGCGAAGGGGGCCGACCAACCTGCCGGGCACGCGAATGGCATTCGAAGAACTCCACCGCGCGCGTGGACCAAATTGGAACGAAGGCTTCAGGTTTCAAGAGGCTGTCTGCATCGGAGAAAGGGGCGGGCCTCTCCTTGCCAATTTCAGCATCCAACATTCAAGTCGGAACCTTCCGCCGATTTTCAAATTCTAAATGCGTCCACCGGCCTGAGAGCGTCTGGGTGCCAAGTTCGGGCTCAGCGAGTGAGGCTGGTGGTGATTCTGACCATCTTGCTCGATTGAGGATTTGGACATGAAACCTGCCTGCGCTACGACCGCGCGGCCCGCCAAAATCGCCGCGCTCCCAGCTGTGCCGCTTTCGGCGCTTCTTCGCCACTCCCACATTGATCAGCAGCGCGCCCCCGATCGGCGCGAACGATGTTCGTGAGGGGGGTGCGCGATGTTAGTTGCCTCATCACTTCCCGCGATCCATTCCGAAGGCGGGCTATCCCGCTACCTGAAGGAGATCCATCGATTTCCGCTGCTCGAGCCGTCGGAAGAAGCCGAATATGCCCGGCGCTTGCGCGATTGCGGCGATCGTGACGCGGCCTATCGGCTGGTGACGAGCCACCTGCGGCTGGCGGCCAAGATTGCGCTCCAGCATCGCCGCTACGGCCTGGCAATCGCCGACCTCATCTCGGAGGCTAACGTCGGACTGATGCTCGCCGTCAAGCGGTTCGATCCGGAGAAAGGCTTCCGGCTTGCGACTTATGCCTCCTAGTGGATCAGGGCATCAGTGCAGGAATTCATCCTGAGATCATGGTCGCTGGTCAAGCTGGGCACCACCGCGGCGCAGAAGAAGCTTTTCTTCAATCTCCGCAAGCTGAAGCGCAGGCTTGGCGTGGCCGAGGATGGCGATCTGCGCGCCGATCAGCTCAGATATATCGCCGATAGTCTCGAGGTGAAGGAGGATGACGTGGTCGAGATGAATGGCAGGCTGCGCGGCGACATCTCGCTCAACGTGCCGCTCAGCGTCGAGACAGAAGGCGATGAATGGCAGGATCGTCTCGTGGATCCCTCCCCCGATCCTGAAAGTCTGCTGCTGGAAGCCGCCGATCGTGAACGAAAGAAAGCTGCCCTCACGGACGCCATTGCTGCGCTGTCGCCACGGGAGCGCAGCATCATCGAAGCACGATATTTGGACGAGCCGCACAAGACATTGGACTCGCTCGCCGGCAAGTTCGGCATCTCGCGCGAGCGAATCCGCCAAATCGAGCAGCGCGCGTTGCAACGGATCAAGGCGAAGGTCTGCGCGGGCCTGGCCGATCCGAACCTCGCGACAATACATTAGATGAGCGCGAAACGGATGCTGATCGGCCAAGGCCGATCAGCATCCTCTGCAGATGTCGGGGACGATACGTTCGGCCGAAAAGTCAGCGCTTCTGCGCCCATTCTGGCGCACTTTTTCAGCATTGCTGCGAGACGTTGCAACGGAACTGGTAGCGAGCTGCCGGGCGGGCTCGGCCGAAATCCGCGCCTCTGCGCGCGGAGAGTCCGCCTCTTTGGCCTGAAGCGCATTGACCATCCCCAACAAGGCAATGGCAGCGATAACGCCTCTCATCTCTGATCATCCTCCTTTCGGTTCGCGGCCTCGTTACGTCCGGAGCGGCCGGCCGGCCGCTCCGCTGTCAGCTCATGGCAGGCTGTGGTCGGACCCGATCCGACGGCGCGAGATCGAGCCGGATACCTGATGGCCCCAGGACCGGCGACAGCAACGTATCCACCTTCATGGTTGCACTGGCCCGCTCCCAATTCTGCCAGGGCATCGTGTCCAGGTATGGGATCGGCGGCAACGCGAGCTGTTCGAAACTGTCTGCCGCGTTCCTGATAGAACCGGGACTTTCGGCGCCGTAGGCCGCAAAGGGCACGAGGGAAAGGCCGGCACCAACGGCCAACGCGGCGAGGTGCCGCAACATTATTCGGGCGTTCTCCGCGCGAGCGGAGAACGTACGATCCTTGATCATCTCATCCTCCTATCGTTCGAAAACAGATGCAATTGATCGTGACAGCTCATGGAGAACGAGCCCGGCCGCTGGGCCGGGCTCGCTCGTCTCAGAAGTCCATCGCGGGAGCGCTTGCCGCTTCCGTCTTCTTCGGCTTGTCGGCCACCAGCGCTTCGGTCGTGATGAGCAGCGAAGCAACCGAGGCCGCGTCCTGCAAGGCCGTGCGCACCACCTTGGCAGGATCGATCACGCCGGCCTGCACCATGTCCTGGTACTCGCCGCTCGCCGCGTTGAAGCCCCAAGTGTAGGTCTGGTTCTCGAGGAGCTTGCCGACGACGACGGAGCCGTCCTCGCCTGCATTCTGCACGATCTGTCGAGCCGGCACCTGGATTGCGCGGCGCACGATGTCCACGCCGGCCTTCTGGTCGGCATTGGCGGTCTTGACGCCCTCGAGCGCCTTGAGGGAGCGCAGCAGTGCCACGCCGCCGCCAGGCAGGATGCCCTCCTCGACCGCAGCCCGGGTCGCATGCAGCGCGTCGTCGACGCGGTCCTTGCGTTCCTTCACCTCGACCTCGGTCGCGCCGCCGACCCGGATCACCGCGACGCCACCGGCGAGCTTGGCCAGCCGCTCCTGGAGCTTCTCGCGGTCGTAATCCGAGGTGGTTTCCTCGATCTGGGTTCTGATCTGCTGGCTTCTCGCCTCGATGTCCTTCTTGGCGCCGGCCCCGTCGACGATCGTGGTGTTCTCCTTGTCAATGACGACCTTCTTGGCGCGGCCCAGCATCTTCACCGAGACGTTCTCGAGCTTGATGCCGAGATCTTCGGAGATCACGGTGCCGCCGGTGAGGATCGCGATGTCCTCCAGCATTGCCTTGCGGCGGTCGCCGAAGCCCGGCGCCTTGACGGCGGCAACCTTCAGGCCGCCACGCAGACGGTTGACGACCAATGTCGCCAGCGCCTCGCCCTCGACCTCCTCTGCGATGATCAGCAGCGGCTTGCCCGATTGCACGACCTGTTCGAGCAGCGGCAGCATCGTCTGCAGGCCCGACAGCTTCTTCTCGTGGATCAGCACATAGGGGTCTTCGAGCTCGACCCGCATCTTCTCCGGATTGGTGACAAAGTAGGGGGAGACGTAGCCGCGATCGAACTGCATGCCCTCGACCACCTCGAGCTCGGTGTGGAGGCTCTTGGCTTCTTCGACCGTGATCACGCCCTCATTGCCGACCTTCTGCATGGCCTCGGCCAGGAAGCGCCCGATCTCGGTATCGCCATTGGCGGAAATGGTGCCGACCTGGGCAATCTCGTCGTTCGAGGTAACCTTCTTGGCGTGCGATTTGAGGTCGGTCACGATGGCGTCCACGGCAAGGTCGATGCCGCGCTTGAGATCCATCGGGTTCATCCCGGCGGCGACTGCCTTGGCACCCTCCTTGACGATGGCCTGCGCCAGCACGGTCGCCGTCGTGGTGCCGTCTCCGGCAAGATCATTGGTCTTTGACGCGACCTCGCGCACCATCTGTGCGCCCATATTCTCGAACTTGTCCTCCAGTTCGATCTCTTTGGCGACGGTGACGCCATCCTTGGTGATGCGCGGCGCGCCGAACGATTTTTCGATGACGACGTTGCGTCCCTTTGGACCGAGCGTGACCTTCACCGCATTCGCCAGTGTGTCGACGCCCCGCAGCATGCGCTCGCGGGCCTCGGTCGCGAACTTCACGTCCTTGGCAGCCATTTTTGCAAACTCCTTTCCGTTCGATGACTGTCAGTGTTACGCCGCCTTCTTCAGCGTGCCGGCCTGCTCGACCACGCCGAGAAGATCGCTTTCCTTCATGATCAAGAGCTCCTCGCCGTCGATCTTGACCTCGGTGCCCGACCACTTGCCGAACAGCACCCGGTCACCGACCTTGACGTCGAGCGGCACGAGCTGGCCTTGCTCGTTACGCGCCCCCGGCCCAGCGGCGATGATCTCGCCCTGCTGCGGCTTCTCCTTGGCGGTGTCGGGAATGATGATGCCGCCGGCGGTCTTCTCCTCGGCATCGATTCGGCGCACGAGCACACGGTCGTGCAACGGGCGGAAATGCATGCACATCCTCCTTGCTAGGTTCAGCGATGTCCAAAATCCGGGTCCGGAACCGGCCCCCGGGCGGCAAACGACCTAGGAACAAGTCGATCTTTGTTCAAGGGGGCTGCGCGAAAATTTTCCCCTCACACGCCGGCCCCTGCTCGCGCGGTGCGACTTGCAGGGACTGGCGATCCCAGCAAGGCTGGCGGTGGACATGATGCCCCTGCGCGAACAATTTCGACCGGCGGAGAAGTTTGCTTTAATATGAACTCCGTGCCCCAGCCAGTGCCCCCATCCATGCCGCAGCCATTCGATCGCTCCAAGGAAGATCTCGGCAACGCGATCCATTTCGAGCACGTCAACATCCAGGTCCCCGATCAGCGCCTCGCCACCCTGTTCTACGTGGCAGGACTCGGGCTGACCCGCGATCCCTATCTGATGGTGTCCGACACCAATATGTGGATCAACGCCGGACGGAGCCAGTTTCATTTGCCGAGCGGCAGGCCGCAGGTGCTGCGCGGCCATGTCGGGCTGGTCATCGCCGGCCGCGAGGCACTGCTCGCGCGGCTGGCTTCGGTCGCCAAAAAGCTCGATGGCACCGCGTTCACCTTCGCCGAGCGCAACGACCATGTCGAGGCGGTTTGTCCATGGGGCAACCGCTTGCGCTGCTACGAGCCCGACGCCGCGCGCTTCGGGCGCATCGCGCTCGGGATTCCCTATGTCGAGTTCAACGTGCCGGCGGGATCGGCAACCGGCATCTGCGCGTTCTATCCTGAAGTCATGGGCATGCCCGCCGACTTGCGAAACGGCGGCGGCAAGGTGGCCGCGGTGAAGACGGGCCGCGACCAGCACCTGTTGTTCCGCGAGACCGATCGGCCGCAGCCGGACTATGACGGCCACCATGTGCAGATCTACATCACCGACTTCTCCGGCCCCTATCGCAAGCTCCTGGCGCGCGACCTGATTTCCCGCGAGGACAATCAATACCAGTACCGGTTTTGCGACATCGTCGACCTCGATAGCGGCAAGCACCTCTTCACTGTCGAGCACGAGGTGCGCAGCGCGACCCACCCGATGTTCATGCGGCCGATGGTCAATCGCAACCCGGCGCTGACCAACCGGAACTATGCGTACGGGCATGACGAGGCGGCCTGGGCGATGGGGCCGGATCAGTATGAGGGATAGGCTAAGCCTGCCGCATCATTGCCCACGGCGTAGAGCCTGCGCAGCGGCGTACCGTTGCGCGCAAGGACACAATCACGCCGCTGCGCGCGCCTATCGCCAACTCTCCTGAAGGAGACACTACGCGCGCGTCATCGCTATCCATCCTGGTGTCAGGCCCGTCGGGTTGCGAACGCCCGCTCGACCGCATCAGTTGAAATCCGCGATACGCGCATCGAGGGCGAAAATGCCTTGGTAAATTTCCGGATCCCCAAGGCGGCCACCGACATCAGGCGCCAGTTCGGCGGCCTTGTGCCAAGCGGCTTGGAGCGCCGTCTCGTCGAGAGCCTCGACCATCAGCAGGCCGGCAAACAGGCCTTCGCTCGTCCGCATGCCTTTTTCGACCGTCGGAACTGACGTGCGATCCTGATCCGTCGCACCGATCTGAACGGCGACCACGCCGTCGCAACCGGCAATGGCATTGGCAAACCCTGCCGGATCGTCCAGAGGCCGGTCGATCCGCAGCACTATCGCGGTGGCGCCCTCGCCGCGCCCGGCGCGAACTGTCACATTGCCCCCGCCGCGAACGAAATTGCCCAGCCGGGGCATGATGCGCTGCGACCAGAGCGTCGGTGAATTGAGGCGCGCCAGATAGGCCGGGCCGTCCAGGACGTCAGGCGTTCGAGCTCGTACAAGATGAAGAAGCGGTTCATATCGGCGCGCAACGCGCGGAAGACACGGCAGGCGAGAAAGCCCCGCGTCGTCACACGTTCCATCGTGTGCTCGCGGGTGAGCCAATGCCGATAGTCTGTCAGGTCCTCAGACGCGATATCGCTCCAGATTGCCAGAAATCCCGCACCGCGCATCCGCTCCTCCCTGCTCTACGCCTTGCTCCTCGGCTTCAAGCCGTGCAATGCAGCCGGAACGCCATCGGGCAATCGTCCGAGCCGCTGAACGGCCGCCAGAATGGCGGCGATATAGCCGTAAGGACCAAGCCCGCAGATCACGGCCGTCGAGGCGCTGGACGTGATCGAATGCCGGTGCAGCTCATCGCGGGCGTGAATGTTGGAGATGTGCACTTCGATCGTGGGGCCATCGAAGATCTTCAAGGCATCGATCAAAGCAATCGAAGTGAACGAGAACGCCGCCGGGTTCATGATGATCGCATCCGCGTTGCCACGAGCCGATTGGATCAGGCCGACGAGCTCACCTTCGATATTCGATTGATGAAACGACAGCGAGACGTCAAGAAGCTTGGCGAGTTCCAGGCAGCTTGCCTCTATTTCGCCAAGGGTCGTTGAGCCATAGATGTGTGGCTCCCTGATGCCGAGGAAATTGAGATTGGGGCCGTTCAGGATCATGATCCGCGTGGCCATGGGGCCGCTCCTTTCGACAGGACGTGACTAGCCACCGAACCATTTTGCCGGCTCCGTGACCAATTGGGGGAAAAGCACCATCAGAAGCAACACGGCGAGTTGCGCGATCAGGAAGGGCCAGACGCCCTTGATGACGTCCTCCATGCTGATCCGCGAGACGCCGCAGACGACGTTCAGCACGACGCCCACTGGCGGCGTTATCAGGCCGATCGCATTGTTGATGATGAACAGCACGCCAAAATAGACTGGATCGATCCCGGCCTGCTTGACGATGGGCATGAGGAGGCGTCAGGATCAGGATAGTCGGCGCCATATCGAGCGCGGTGCCGACGATGACGACGAGGATCATGATCGCGAGCATCAAGAGCGTCGGGCTGCCCATGAACGGGCGCACGAGATCGACGACCTGGGTCGCGATCTCGGCTACCGTGATGAGCCAGGACGAGACCAGCGCTGCGGCGACCAGAAACATCACGATGCTTGTGCTGAGCGCCGCCGAGACCATCACCTCGTAGAGTTGCGAGAGCTTCAGCTCCCGGTAGATGCAGGTGGCGACGAACAACGCATAGACGGCCACCACGACTGCCGCTTCGGTCGGCGTGAAGATGCCGAAACGCAAACCGACGACGATGATGACCGGCAGCATCAGCGCCCAAAATCCGTCGGTCACCGCTTTCGCTATCTCACGCAAGGACTTGCGGGGCGGGCTTTCGATGTTCTCGTCACGGGCGACCCACCACCACGCAACACAAAGGCCGAGGCCGAGCAGCAGCCCGGGCACGATGCCGGCGAGAAACAGCTTCGAGATCGAGACGCCGCCGGCGACACCGAACAAGACGAAGCCGATGCTCGGTGGGATGACAGGTGCGATGATCCCTCCCGCCGCGACCAGCCCGGCCGCGTACATCTTCTTGTGGCCTGCCGCGACCATCATTGGGACCAGCAGGGCGGCCAGCGCCGCAGCATCCGCCGCCGCCGATCCGGACAGCGAGGCGAGCGCGCAGGATGCCAGGATCGCGACATAGCCGAGCCCGCCCCGCACGTGGCCGACGACCGCGAACGCGATGTCCACGATTCGCCTGGCAAGCCCGCCCTTGTTCATGATTTCGCCGGCAAGCATGAAGAACGGTACCGCCATCAGCGGGAAACTGTCAGCGCCGTTGATGATGTTCTGCGCGACGATCTGGGAGTCGAATATGTCGAGGAAGTGCATCAAGGCGATGCCGCAGACGATCAGGGCAAACGCGATCGGCATGCCCAGCGCCATGGCGCCGAGGAGCGAGACTGTGAAGACGACAATCGTCATGGTGCAATCCGGCCGAGAACAGGGCTTGCGGAGCTCAGCTGTGCCCGTCGCTTTCCTTCACAGCAATAAGGTCCTCGCCGCTCGCCGCGCCGATGACGACCTGGAAGAGGTCGTAAGCGAGGATGGCGGCCGCCGAGACGCCGAAGACGAGCCCGGATGAGTAGAAGAAAAGCCCGACCGAGATACCCGACGCCGGCGCGGTGTCGCCGAAGGTCAGAACGGCTTGCTTCCAGCTTCCGAGCGTCAGCAGCCAATCGGCATAGAGCATCAGGAGGTAGCTGACCACGAAGCAGAGCATCCTGCCTCGCGGCGGCAGCGCACGCACGAGCGTATCGACGCCGAGATGTGCGTGCTGGCGCAGTGCAACGATGGCCCCGAGAAAGGTCAGCCAGACCAGGAGCCAGCGCGACAGCTCCTCGGATACCGCGATACCCGAATTGAAGATGTAGCGCAGCACCACGTTGCTGAACACGAGCACCACCATCGCAGCAAGGCAAACGGCGACCGCCGCCTTCAACACGTCGCAATAAGCGTTGAGGATCTTTGCCATTCGCCTTATCTACCGTCCCGTCACTTGATGGTGCTGCGAATGCGCGCGAGCTCGGCGTTGAAGAGCTTCACCTTGTCGGGATCGTATTCGCTGGAGAACTTCTCGATGACGGGCTTCACCGCCTCCTGCATCCGCGCATATTCCGCCGGCGCGATCTCGTTGAACTGCATGCCCTTGGCCTTCAGCTCGCCGAGCGCCCGATCGGCGGCGAGTTTGGTCTGCTCGCGCTGATACTGGACCGTCTCCGCGTAGGTGTCGCGGAACATCTTCTGCTCCTCGGGCGACAGCTTGTCCCAGAACTTCTTGCTCACGATGATGATGTTCTGGGTGAAGGTGTGGTTGGTCGCCGAGACGTATTTCTGCACCTCGTAGAATTTGTTGGACAGGATGACGCTGTAGGGATTTTCCTGGCCGTCGACCGTCTTATTCTCGAGGGCGGTGTAGAGCTCGCCGAACGCCATCGGCACCGGGTTGGCCTTGAAGGCCTTGAAGGTCTCCAAATAGACCGGGTTCGGAATCACACGCAGCTTCAGGCCGGCGAGATCTTCGAGCTTCGCCACCGGCCCTCTGCTGTTGGTGACGTTGCGGAAGCCCAGGCCCCAATAGCCGAGCGCGATCAGGTCCTTCCCTGGCAGGAGGTCCATCATCGTCTTGCCGAACGGTCCATCGGCAAGCGCGGTCGCCTGGTCGAAGTTGGCGACGCTGAAGGGGAAATCGAACAGGCCAAGATCCTTGACGACGCTGGCGAGCGAGGTGGTCGACGCCGAGAAGATTTCCTGGGTGCCGCCCCGGACCGCCGATTGCTGCTGCAATTCGTTTCCGAGTTGGGACGCGGCAAATTCGCGGATCTTCAGCTTGCCCCCGCTCTTGGCGGCCAGGACCTCGGCAAATTTCTGCACGCTGAGGCTGACGGGGTGGTCGGTGTTGTTGAGGTGCCCCCAGCGGATCGTCCGCTCCTGCACCTGCGCAGCCGCAGGTAGCACGGCGAGAACTGCCCCCACCGCGATGACGGCCCAGCCCAGCATTTTCCTCTGCATGCCCACCTCCCTCGATCACGCCGCGGTCTGAGGCCGCGCCTTTTGGCGAGCATAAACATAGGGTATTATCGGAGTCAAAGGAGGAAATCGTTTTCATCATATGAATTTTAGATTATCATATACTACGACGGGAGACCAGACGATGCCCTTGATTGACAAAGAGGAATCGGCGATCGGCGAGGACTGCTATCGCAGAATCCGAGCTGACATCGTTTTCGGACGGCTCAAGCCAGCCCATCGGCTCAGGCTCGAAGCGTTGCGCGAGAGCTATGGCGTGAGCGTCAGCACGCTGCGCGAGATCCTGAGCCGGCTGGCGGCGGAAGGCTTCGTGGCCGCAGAAGGCAAGCGCGGCTTCGAAGTTGCCGGGGTGTCCGCCGATAATCTGCGCGAGCTCGCCGGCTTGCGGCTGCTGCTGGAGTCGCACGCCATGGCGGTCTCTTTCGCCAGCGCCGACGTCGAATGGGAGGGGCGCGTCGTCTCGGCCCATCACAAGCTCGCCTCGACGGAGCGGCTGATGGACTCGGGGATCGGCGAGCCGGAGCAATGGAAGCGCTATGATGGCGAGTTTCACCAGGCGCTGATCTCGAATTGCGGGTCGCGCCTGCTGATGGAAACGCATAGCCTCGTCTTCGACAAATACTTCCGCTACCAGATGGTGGCTTTCCGCTATCGTGGCGCCGAGCCGGCCGAGCAGCACAGGGCACTGCTCGAATGCGCGCTGAGGCGCGACGCCGAGACGGCGCAGAAGGTGCTCTGCGCGCATGTCAACAACTGCGTTGCCGATGCGCTCGCCAACAGCTCGCTGCGCTGAAGGAGTGCGCGGTGACGGCGAGGATCATCGCTGCCGACAAGGTTCAAACCGCAGTGCCGGCAGGCGACGTGCTGGGCGAGACGCCCTTGTGGTGCAGCCGCTTAAACAAGCTGTGGTGGATCGATATCGACCGCCGGCTTCATCAATCGTTCGATCCGTCGACTGGCGCTCACCGGACAACTCGCCACGATGGCCGGTTTCTCGGAAGCCAGGCGCTGGTGTCGGACGGCTCACACATCCTCGCGCAGGATCTGGGGCTGTTTCGCTACGATGCTGCAAGCCGGGAATCGAGCCGCTTCTGCGAAATCGAGACGGGGCGCGACAATCGGCTCAACGACGGACGGGTCGATGCGCGGGGCCGCCTGTGGATCGGGACGATGGACAATGATCTGCACCGGCCGAACGGCTCGCTTTATCGCGTCGACGGCAGTACAGCCACGCCGATGTTCGCGGAGGTCATCGTCAGCAACGGAATTGCGTTTTCGCCCGACAATCGCACGCTCTACTTCACCGATACGCGGCGATACTGCACCTGGCAGTTCGACTTCGACCTCGATGATGGCGTGATCGGCAACAGAAGACTGTTCGCAGACTATACCGCCTCGAAAGAGCGACCGGACGGCGCCTGCGTCGACGTCGATGGCGGGGTCTGGACCGCGTTCTTCTCCGGCGGCCGGATCGTGCGCTATCGGCCGGACGGCCGGATCGACACGATCATTCCCCTCCCCGTGACCAATCCGACATGCGTCTGCTTCGGCGGCCGTGACCTGACGACCATGTTCGTCACCACCGCAAGAAAATTCCTCGATCCCATGCAATTGGACCGAGAGTCCGAAGCCGGCCATCTGCTCGCCATTCACGGCATCGCGCAGGGACTTGCCGAACACCGGTTCGCCGCTGGTTGATTCAGCGCAGCGGGGCAGGATCGAATCAAGCGGAGCTTCTGGCTGGGGCGGGAGGGATCGAACCTCCGAATGGCGGAATCAAAATCCGCTGCCTTACCGCTTGGCTACGCCCCAACTGGCGACCGGGGGCGGGCGGAAGAACTGGCTACCGCAGATTCCCTCGGGGTCGCAGCCGGTCTATAGGGAGCGGGGCGGCATTTCAACCGCCTGGAGGGGCAAAATACCGCGGCCTGGGAAGACCGGCCGAAGGATCCGCGTCTCGCTCTACTCTATTATGAGGCCCGACAACCGCCGGGGCCCCCCGCCGGCCAGCGCCATCCGTTCCCGCCATTGAGACCGCCCCCGTTTCATGGGAATACGGCACCAATATTTGTCCACGGGAGTGAGCCATGACCTACCGCGCGCCGATCTCTGACATGCTGCTGTCGCTCAACCATGGCGCGGGCCTCAAGGCCGCCGTGGAGGCCGGCCATTATGGCGATTTCGACGCCGACATTGCCGCGGCCGTGCTGGAGGAAGCGGGGAAGTTCGCATCCGACGTGCTGGCGCCGCTCAACAAGATCGGCGACGAGCACGGCATCAAGCTCGAGGGCGGCAAGGTCACGACCGCGCCGGGGTGGCCTGACGCCTACAAGCGTTGGACCGAGGGCGGCTGGAACGCAGTGTCCGGCCCCGAAGATTTCGGCGGCCAGGGCCTGCCGATCGCGATCAACGCCGCCTGCACCGAGATCTGGAGCGCCGCCAACGTCGCCTTCGGCCTCTGCCCGCTGCTGACGGCCTCCGCGATCGAGGCGCTGGAGGCGCATGGCAGCGACGAGCTGAAAAAGATCTATCTCGAGAAGCTCGTCTCCGGCGAATGGACCGGCACGATGCAGCTCACCGAGCCGCAGGCCGGCTCTGACGTCGGCGCGCTGCGCACCCGCGCCGAGCGGCAGGCCGACGGCACCTATCGCATCAAGGGGACGAAGATCTTCATCACCTATGGCGAGCACGACATGACCGACAACATCGTGCATTTCGTGTTGGCGCGCCTGCCTGACGCGCCCGCCGGCACCAAGGGGATCTCGCTGTTTCTCGTGCCGAAGTTCATGGTCAACGAAGACGGTTCGCTGGGGCAGCGCAACGACATCTATGCGAGCGGCGTCGAGCACAAGCTCGGCATCCATGCTTCGCCGACCTGCACCATGACCATGGGCGATCACGGCGGGGCGATCGGGTTCCTGATCGGCGAAGAGAACCAGGGCATGCGCTGCATGTTCACGATGATGAACCAGGCCCGCCTCGGCGTCGGCCTGGAGGGCGTCGGGGTCGCCGATCGCGCCTACCAGCAGGCGCTGTCCTACGCCCAGGAGCGCAAGCAAGGCCGCGCCGTCGGCAGCAAGGGCGACGGCGCGGATGCGATCTTCGTCCATCCCGACGTCAAGCGCATGCTGATGCGGATGCGGGTGCAGACCGCCGCGGCGCGAACCATCTGCTATGCGACCGCCGTCGCGATCGACGTTTCCATCCGCGCCAAGGACGCGAAGGTGCGGGCCGATGCGGCCGCACGCGCGGCGCTGCTGACGCCGATCGCCAAGGGTTATTCCACCGACATCGGCAACGAGGTCGCCTATCTCGGCGTGCAGGTCCATGGCGGCATGGGCTTCATCGAGGAGACCGGCGCGGCGCAGCATTATCGCGATGCCCGCATCACCGCGATCTACGAAGGCACCAACGGCATCCAGGCGATCGACCTCGTCACGCGCAAGCTCGCGGCCAATGGCGGCGCGTCGGTATGGGCGCTGCTCGACGAGCTCTCGGCCACCGTCAGCCAGGTCGAGGCTTCCAACGATCCCGCCTTCGGCACCACGGCCACCAAGCTGCGCGAGGCGCTGGAGGCGCTGACGCGCACCAGCAAATGGCTTTTGGAGCGGGTTGCGTCCGCACCGAACGAGGCGCTCGCGGGAGCTACGCCCTATTTGCAGCAGTTCGGCGCCACGCTCGGCGGCTGCATGCTGGCCTCCGAAGCGCTCGCCGCCAAGGCCGACGGCATCACGGACGCCGCACGTTACGTCTCGCTCGCCCGCTTCTTCGCCGAGAACATCACCGTGCAGGCGCCTTCGCTCGAGCGCACGGTGACGGAGAGCGCGGAATCGGTTGCGGCGGCGGATGCGGTGCTGCTGGGATAAGGCGGCGGCTGCCTACCCCACAACCAATGTGTCCCGGCCTTCGTCGGGACGGCACCGCGTTTTTGACGAGGACCTTCCCTTAGTTCGCGAGTGGCTCGGTACGGCCGCATCGTCACCGGACGGATGTCCCGCCGATGCCAGCGAGGTCCCGGCGGGCCGACCGATGAACGTCACGACCACCCGCAACACCAGCCCCATTATCGCGAGCGTGGCGGTCAGCATCGCGGAACGGAAGCCGATGCTGCCGGTCAGCGACAGCCGCTGCGACAATCATCGATCGAGCAATCAGTCAAAGGAAACGGCACCAGGCGCGATCATGTCCCACAACCAGCAGTTTTTCAAGTGAACCATTGTAGCCCAATGTTGCAACGCGCGACAGCGCGTGACGATGCGGCCGGCGGCCTGTGCTGACGACACAAGATCGGGATCGAAAAGCTTGAGCAGCGCATTGGCACGCCTGCAAGATGATGTAGGCTGACCTTTCGTGAGACACGCCAAAGGCAAGCGCCGCGGCGACCGCAGGGGGCTCTCATGCCGAATGGCAATATCGTCGTCACCGAAGAGCGTGGAACGCGCGTGATCACCCTGCGTCGTCCGAGCAAGAAGAACGCGATCACGCAGGACATGTATCAGGAGATGAGCCGCGCGATCGACACCGCGCAGAACAACCCTGATATCCGCTGCATGATCATCACCGGTGGCTCCGGCGTGTTCACTGCCGGCGACGACATCGAGGATTTCCTGAAGGCCGACGCCTCGCACCCCGAAATGCTGTCGAACGGGGCCAAGTTTCTCTATTCGCTCGCCCTCAATGCCAAGCCGATCATCGCGGCCGTGGACGGCGTCTCGATCGGCATGGGCACCGTGATGTTGTTCCACTGCGACTATGTGCTCGCCTCGAACGCTGCGACCTTCTCCGCGCCCTACATCGATCTCGGGCTCGTCCCGGTCGGCGCGGCCAGCCTGCTGGTGCCGAACACGATGGGCTACCAGCGCGCCTTCGCGATGCTGGTGATGGGACGGACTTTTTCCGCCGCGGAGGCGCATGCCGCAGGCTTCGTCAACACCGTGGTCTCGCCCGGACACACCGAGGTCGAGGCGCGCAAGGTGGCGCGCGAGATCTCCCGGCTGCCGGCCGAGGCGGTCGCGACCTCGCGCAGACTGCTGCGCGCCCCGCCGGAGGAGTTGACCCGCCGCATCGACCAGGAAGCCCATTTGTTCGGCGAGCGGCTCAAGTCGGAAGAGGCGATTGCTGCGTTCAACGCGTTTGCGAATAGGAAGAAGCGGTAGGGCGAGCACTCGGCTGTCACCCTCCCCTGGTGGGGGAGGGTCGCTCGCGCGAAGCGCGGGCGGGGTGGGGTGAGCCGCACGAAGACTCTCGCCGGGATACGAACCTTGCCAGCACCTGCTCACAGGATGGTCTGTCGCCCCGCCCCGGTTCGCATTTCATGCGAACCGACCCACCCCCTCAAGGGCAGGGCTATCGCATGTGGCCGAGGAGCTCAAAAAGAAAGGCATCGTTCCACCCGGCGCGCTTGAGCTTGAGGCGCAAGGAGATGGTGGTGTCAGGGTGA
>NZ_JADPKU010000022.1:0-1515 GCF_023074095.1 Bradyrhizobium sp. 137 | reverse complement strand
CCGATTCCGTTGAAAAAGGCCGGCAGTATTTCGTTGTAATAGCTCCGTCGCGACGTGGCCGGAACTGCTCTTACTGACTCTATGCGAGCGTCGGGGTGGGCATCGGGATCAGCTTGGCCATCTTTCGAAGGTTTTGGGCGGTGGCTGCGAGGATGAACTCGTCGCGCGCGCCGTTTGGACCTCGTAAACGCAAACGGTCGAGCTTGAGAATGCGCTTGAGGTGCGCGAACAACATCTCGATTTTCTTGCGGAGCCGGCGCGAGGTGCCTCCCTCCCACGATCTCGCGATCTGGCGCGCCATGTCGCGGGCGCCCTCGTAGATCGAGCGGGGCACCCTCCGTGAAGCCTGCTTGGGGCAGCATCGGGGCTTCAATGCGCATCGATCACAATCGCGCTTGCTGGCGAGGTAAAGCATGGTGGCACCATCATTCACCAACGTTCCGGTCGTGGTAAGAGTTTTGCCACCAGGGCAACGATAGATGTCCCCAGCATGGTCATAGGTGAAGTCGTCGCGCGAGAAGATCCCGTCTGTGCGGGCCGATTTGTCGAACACTGTAACGTGCGGCTCGATCCCGTGCTCATAGACCAGCCAGGCGAGCATCTCGGCCGAGCCATAGCCGCTGTCACCGAGGAGCCGGCTCGGATAGAGATCAAACCGCTCCAGCGAGCGCTCAATCATGCGCTTGGCGGCCAATACCTCCGCCTGCCGGATTGCCGTCGTTGCCTCAACATCGACGATGATCGCGTTCTCGATGTCGACCAGATAGTTCGTCGAATAGGCGAAAAACGCTTGGCCGCCGTGCGCGCCGGTCCAGCGCGCCGCCGGATCGGAAGGCGATACGAACTTCGGAGTAACCTCGGTCGCGGCTCCGAAAGCGGCATCATCAAGGACAGCCAGATACTCATCGATTGCTCGGCTGGCAGCCTCCGGCGGAAGTCCCTTATCGCCTTCGATCCCCTTCTGCCGATTGGCATCGGCCTTGATTAGGCTCGCATCGACTGCAAATCCCTCACCGCCGACCAGTCGTTCCTCGATGCAGCGGCGCAGCACGCTCTCGAACACGCGACGGAAGAGGTCGCTCTGCCGGAAGCGGCCGTGCCTGTTCTTGGAAAACGTCGAGTGATCCGGCACCGTCCCATCCAGACCGAGCCGGCAGAACCACCGGTAGGCCAGATTGAGGTGAACCTCATCGCACAGGCGCCGCTCCGATCGAATGCCGAAGCAGTAACCGATCAAGAGCATCCGGATCATCAGCTCGGGATCGATCGAAGGCCGACCGATGCTGCTGTAGAAAGGCGCCAGGTCCCGCCGGACCTGTTCAAGATCGACAAACCTGTCAATCAACCGCAGCAAGTGATCAGTCGGGATATGTCTTTCGAGCGAGAACTCATAGAACAACGCGGTCTGTTCGACTTGCCGATGCCCCATCATGATCTTCAGTCCTGCCAATTAGACAGACTGAATCACTGATATCTCTGCGTCGCAACAGCTGCCTTTTTCAACAGAATCGACCC
>NZ_JADPKU010000123.1:0-1530 GCF_023074095.1 Bradyrhizobium sp. 137 | reverse complement strand
CTTTCAATTACCCACATTTAGCCGAGAGGGCTGAGGGAGCGCACCAACTATTGCATCGCGGGAATCGACCGTGATTCCTTGTCTGGCACCGATTCGCAGGGGGCGGTGCCAATGGACGAAGAAGCCGACGCATGGTTTGATCGCGAGCTCGCTGGCTGCAACCTTGCCGACGAGCGCCTGAATAAGCGGCTCCGCAAACTGCTAGCGCAGATCGGGAGCGCCATGGGAGAAAGCATTCCACTGGTGTGCCAGGACTGGGCCAATACCAAGGCTGCGTATCGTTTTTTCTCCAACGACCGGGTCAGTGAGGCCGACATTCTGGCCGGCCACTTTCAATCGACGCGTGAGCGCACGATTGCCACCGACGGACCTATTCTAGTGCTCCACGATACGACCGAGTTCAGTTATCAAAGAGAGAACTCAGACGCGATCGGGATCACCAAGAGCATAAACAGCGGGCGCGACAAGGCGGGCCGCCTGAGGTCGCACACGGTTTGCGGCATCCTGATGCACTCGAGCCTGGCGGTGACAACCGAAGGGCTGCCGCTTGGACTGACGGCGGTCAAATTCTGGACCCGGAAGAAATTCAAGGGGACTGCCGCGCTTAAGAAGAAGATCAATCCGACGCGCATTCCCATCGAGAAGAAGGAGAGCATTCGGTGGCTGGACAATGTCCGTCAATCCACAGAGCTGCTGTGCGATCCGGGACGGTGCATCCATATCGGTGATCGCGAGAGCGACATCTATGAGCTGTTCTGCGCGGCCCGGGAAGCTGGAACGCATTTCGTGATTAGGACTTGCGTTAACCGTTTGGCCGGAGATGGAAATCACACGATCGCCGACGAAATGGACGAGGTTGCCGTCAAAGGACGGCATCGCCTCAACGTCAGAAACAACAACGGCGATCCCGATGAAGCCGTTCTCGAGATCAGATATCGCAAGCTTCGCGTCCTGCCGCCGATCGGAAAGCAGAAGCGCTATCCAGCGCTGACCCTGACGGTGATCCATGCCGAAGAACGCGTGACGCCGAAGAATAGAAAGAAAATCGAGTGGAAGCTGATCACAAATCTACCTGTTAGCTCCCGCACCGACGCCATTGAGAAGCTCGAATGGTATGCTTTGAGATGGAAGATCGAGGTGTTCCACAAGATCCTCAAATCAGGCTGCAAAGCTGAGGAGTCAAAGCTCAGGACCGCCCAGCGTCTGACCAATCTGATCTCGCTCTTTTGCATCCTGAGTTGGCGGGTCTTTTGGATGACGATGCTCAACCGTTCGGCTCCAGACGCGCCGCCAACCCTCGCGTTGACCGCGACTGAAATCGGCGTGCTCGATCGCCTCGTTAACGACAGACCAAAAGCAAGACGGAAAACGCTCTCGCACTATTTGATCAAAGTCGCCCGGCTCGGCGGTTATCTCGCCCGCGCCAGCGATCCGCCACCCGGCAATACCGTCATGTGGCGCGGGCTGTCACGCCTCACCGACATAGCGCTAGGTGTCATGGTCGGAGGAGAATTTGTGGGTAATTGAAAG
>NZ_JADPKU010000065.1:0-552 GCF_023074095.1 Bradyrhizobium sp. 137 | reverse complement strand
GCCCTCCAAGAGCCGACCACCCATGAATCATTGAAAAATCGATTCGGGAATCCTAAAAATTCAGAGGAATCCGACAATCTGCCAAAGTAGTGCTAGGGCGTGTACTCATAAATTACGCGCTTAGTTTGGGTGCTCCAGATGTCCGCTCATCCCTCAAGAGCGGCACAAACAGCACGGCCAGCCAGCTGAGCCCCCGCATGCTTTTGCGAAGCGAGCAGCGCCGCAGTAGCCGCTATGAACTCCCCCGCTTCATTCGATCCTCATCGCACCTTGAGGAGGATGGAGACAGCTTATCACGTTCGATGGTTGCACGAACTGCGATGCTGGGCCGAAATGAGCCGTGTGGCGCAGGATGGCTCTGGGTCCTAAAGCAGCAGTTAACGCAGCCACCTTATGAGGTTCGGTCTCCGGCAGAGTGCCGACATAGCGGCCGCTGCTGCGGTGTTCGGCTCGGGGTCGATTCTGTTGAAAAAGGCAGCTGTTGCGACGCAGAGATATCAGTGATTCAGTCTGTCTAATTGGCAGGACTGAAGATCATGATGGGGCATCGGC
>NZ_JADPKU010000024.1:0-553 GCF_023074095.1 Bradyrhizobium sp. 137 | reverse complement strand
GTCAAATCTTACGGCCCTACAGGAGCAGGTCACGGCTCGGCTCGCCCGCTCTCTCAACGTCGAACTCATCCAAGCCGAAAGCCGGCGCAGCCAAATGGACAGACCAACCAATCCAGACGCTGTGGATTTCAGCATGCGCGGCTGGGCGAAGCGCTATGGCCCACGGACCAAGTTGACGAATGCAGAGGCAAACGACTTGTTCGACAGCGCACTGCGCCTCGATCCGGACAACATAGATGCAATGATCGGCAAGACGTTGTGCATAGCGGATGGCGTGATCTACGGATGGTCATCATCGGTAGTCGAGGACAAGAAGAGGGCGATCAAGCTAATAGATCAAGCTCTTGCAAAACGCCCAGCGATCGCAAATGCGCACGTAGCCAAGGGAAACATTCTGAACTACGGGAATCCTTGAGGAAGCTTTACCTGAATACGACGCAGCTTTGGAAATAGATCCTAATTCGCCCGTCGCGTATGCATCCAAGGGGATCGTACTTGTTACGGCGGGACGCGCGGCCGAAGCGTTTTCTCCGATTCAGATCGCTTTGCGCCT
>NZ_JADPKU010000039.1:0-170284 GCF_023074095.1 Bradyrhizobium sp. 137 | reverse complement strand
CGTCGATCTCATCCTACGGCAGCGATCGCAGCGATGCCCCTACTGCAGAAGACGTATCCGTGAAAAACTGCAGCACAAACCAATTCTGCCAAAGTAGTGTTAGGACGAATCGTCATCGCGCTTTAGGTTGTTGTCTTGACATGATCTTTTCGGAAAACCGCTGCGCATTTTTTCCGGATCATTAGCGTTCGGGAAGGGATCCCGATCAGCCTTCTTGCCGATTTTCCGAAGATGGCAGAATGCCACTGTTTTGCCCGACGGGTCAACCGGCTTTTGCGCGAATGCAAAAGGCGTTGTGCCAACAAGACTTAGCTACTGTGCATGGGGTTGTTTTCGCAAACTTCGTTGGTCAGCGTCTATGCTTCAGCTCAAGCATGCGGAACTTTTTCCTCGCCGCCACGTTGTGTTGCCATGACTGAAGACCTTTCCTTCCGACGCAAGCCTCTGACTCCCGAGCAGCGCCAGGCACGTGATGCAGCGCGCCGGCTCGAGGCCGAAAAGGCCATGCGCGATCATGAGGCGGCGCAGAAGGCGTTTTACGCCAACAAGGAACGGCTGAAGGCCGAACGCCTCGCGCGGGAGGCGGCCGCGGCGAAGGGCTGACCAAACGCGGTCGGCGCCAACAATCTCCCATACCGATCTTTCAAACCGATGCCGCCGGCGTCTCACGCCGGTTGGCGTTCCCCTTGCTCAAGACCAGCTTGCGCGCGCCCGGTCCCACGCCCATCGGCGGGCTTGACGGCGTTTGCCTTCCGGGAGGAAGCTTAGGGTGAAGTGAACCACGGAGACGTTCGCTCCCAGCCAGTATGTCACATCAGCGAAACGAGAATGGAGCTGACCATGACCACGTTCGACAAGCGCGAGCAGGGCTTTGAAGCAAAGTTCGTCCACGACGAGGAGCTGATGTTCAAGGCGACGGCCCGGTCCAACAGGCTGCTCGGGCTTTGGGCCGCAAGCCAGCTCGGCCTCAGCAACGACGACGCGGCAAGCTACGCAACGGCGCTGGTCACGGACAATCTGGAGAGGCAGACCATCGACGACATCGTGAGCAAGGTGTCCGCCGATCTCGCCGCCAAGGGCGTGGCGCGCGAGCAGGTCGCGCAGAAGCTTCTGGAATACCTGCGCCAGGTCATGCAGCAGCAAGCTGGCACATGAGAGGCTGGCCATTATGCCTCATTCGGCGTGCTTGCGCGCCCCGGCATCGCTGAGCCTGTCGACATAGGCGATGCCGATCGCCGAGAAGACGAAGGTGAGGTGGATCAGCACCTGCCACATCACGCCAGTCTCGGTAAAGCCGGCGCGGTTCGAGCCGAGATTGCCGGCCTCGATGAAGGTGCGCAGCAGCGCGATCGAGGAGATGCCGATGATGGCCATGGCGAGCTTGATCTTGAGAACGCTGGCATTGACATGGCCGAGCCATTCCGGCTCGTCGGGATGACCCTGGAGATCGAGCCGCGAGACAAAGGTCTCGTAGCCGCCGACGATCACCATCACCAAGAGATTGGAGATCATCACGACGTCGATCAGGGCCAGCACGCTCATCATGATCTGTTGCTCGGTGAGGTCGAGCGAGTGCCAGGACAGATGCCAGAGCTCCTTGAGGAACAGCGCGATGTAGACGCACTGCGCCACGATCAATCCGAGATACAGCGGCAGCTGCAGCCAGCGCGAGCCGAAGATGATCATCGGCAGCAGGCCCAGACGCGGCAATGGCGGTCGGGGTTCGGTGCGGCGTTCGGACTGGAATCCAGGCTCAACCGACATTCAGGCAGCATCCTCGCATGGAGATGATCTTGCTGCCATGTAACCCGGCAAGATGGCCGGCGGAAGACGCGGCGCAAGCCGGTCGTTTGCCAGGGATCGCGCCGTTTCGTGCTACCGTGCCGGGCGGCCGTCGCGCGCTCGGCCAGCACGGAATCAAGATCGGGAGGCGGGGAGTGTTTCGCAGCGGGACATGGGCGGGTGGGATCGCGCTCGCAGCCGCGATCATGGCCGGCTCCGGCGGCGCGGACGTGTCGGCAACGCCACTAACCCCGTTCCGCTATGAGGCGCAGGCGCAGCGCCATTGTCCGCAGGATCAGGTGGTCTGGCTCGATTTCAGGAAGGGCGTCTACTACACCAGGGGCCAGAAGCGATATCGCCAGGGCTTTGACGGCAGCTTCGTCTGCCTGAACGAGGCTCGGGACGGCCGCTACCGGCGCTCGCTGCTCGGCCTGCGCTGAGCGGCGGGTGAGTGGGAAAAGCGAGCGGGCTATTTCCGGCTCGGCAGCTTCACCGGTACGTGCGGGGAGGTGCTAATGACCCTGGGGCTTCCGTCCGGATAGGTGCGATCGCCGCGGATCAGGGATTCAAGAACAAGAAAAAACTTCTCGGCAAGCATGTGACTCACCCTGGTTGGTGATGGCCTCTTGAAATTAAGTCGAGGCGCCGAATGCGGAAATTCAATCAACTAAACGGGAGCGGGACAATCCCGGGCAAACACTGTTTGCAGCGAAGTGTGGTCGTCGTCGGGAAAGCGCGAAGATCGCGCCCGAGATTAACCGAAGGCCAGTGCCACGAGGCTCGAGCAGAGCAGGACCAGGCCGCCTGCGGTCAATGCCAGGAAGCCATCGGATACGAGGTCATGGTTGCGCATGGGACACCTGCCGCTCTCGTCCTCGATGCTCGATCGGATCGATTAAAATTGTCCGAACGTGCCGCCTTGAAAGAAGTGAATGCTTGCCGTCCCGCGCGAGTGCCTTCAGGCCCTCGTGCGGTAACCTTCAAACGCATGGGCAAGGAAGATCGCCGCGCTTACCAGACCCATCAGTGCCGAAACCGTCTCGATCATCGCTAAATTCCAAATCCCGCCCTGCATCCGAGAGAACGCGTGCGGCCTTGCACAGTCAAAAGAATTTCCCTGAGCGGCGTGACAATGGGGATGGAGTGAGGATTTGGCGCAACAGAATGTCCAGCCTTGGCACAGAGCAGGGCCCTGCGTTCCGTAGATCACGGGGGAAGCGAACGTCCCGTTTACCATGCCGGCGTGATCGCTGTGGGCTCCCCATTTCCGCCGTGTTCGGGTTGCGTTATCGTTACTGCTTCCGATGCGGTGGTGGGCTGCCTCGGATCAAAGGACCGGACGGCGCTCCCGTAGCCAATGCGGGTTGGGCATGCCGCCGGCGGAATGGTATTTGGGGCAAATGGGGATCCGACGGTCAGATTCGGTTTTGCGGGCCGCGCGCGGTGTTGCGGCGGTCGCGACCTGCCTTGCGCTCGCCAATTGCGCCTCTTCGACCAAGTTCGCCAGCCGCGTCGATCCGAAATATGGCGTGTCCTCAAGCCCAAGGGTGGTGGCCTGGGGTGACCCGGTCCCGAAGGGCGGCGGCACCTACCGCGTCGGTAAGCCCTATATCGTGGCCGGCCGGACCTACGTGCCGGAGGAGGACGTCAACTATCGTGCCGAGGGCATGGCGTCCTGGTATGGCGATGATTTTCACGGCCGCCTGACCGCCAACGGCGAAGTGTTCGACATGACCTCGCTCACGGCGGCGCATCCGACCCTGCCGATGCCGTCCTATGCGCGGGTGACCAATATTTCCAACGGCAAGTCGCTGATCGTCCGCGTCAACGACCGCGGGCCCTATCACGGCAACCGGCTCATCGACGTCTCGAACAAGGCCGCCGAACTCCTTGAATTCAAAGGCAATGGCGTCGCCAAGGTCCGGGTCGAATATGTCGGCCGGGCGCCGCTGGAAGGCTCCGACGATCGCCAGCTGATAGCCACCTTGCGTACCGGCGTTCCGGCGCCGACCCCCTCAATGGTCCGGGTCGCTTCGGCCAAGCCTTTCGTGCCGGAATTGCCCTCGTCGAGCCGCGGTGCCATTCGCGGCGAGGTTCCGATGCCGGAGGGGCGGCCCTACAATCTCGGCAACAGCTCGGCCGATATGGCCTCGCTCAACGCGACCTCGGAAATGTCGGCCTCGAGCCGCAGCCGGGGCCGGGGCCACCAGAACGCCCGTGCCGTGTCCTATGACGACGACGGCCGCTATGCGACCGAGAGCGCGCTGTCCGGCGCCTACGCCTCGGATGGCGCGG
Organism: Bradyrhizobium sp. 137; assembly: GCF_023074095.1. Classification (NCBI taxonomy): domain Bacteria; kingdom Pseudomonadati; phylum Pseudomonadota; class Alphaproteobacteria; order Hyphomicrobiales; family Nitrobacteraceae; genus Bradyrhizobium; species Bradyrhizobium sp. 137. The sequence goes on along the minus strand of NZ_JADPKU010000039.1, from coordinate 166,207 downwards.
CCGAGGCCCGCAGCATCCTGAGTGGCCGCGGCCTCTACTGAGTTGTGCTCGCCGTCAGGAATTTCACCAGCGCTGCGTTCACCTCCTCGGGCCGCTCCTGCTGCACCCAATGGCCGGCGCCCTCGAGGATCAGCTTGTGTTTCAGATTGGGCAGCACGCGCTCGAGCTCGTTGACGCGCTTCGCCCCGATCAGGCCGGTGATGACGGCGTCCTTCGAGCCGGCGATGAACAGTGACGGCTGCTGGATCTGTGCATCCTGCCAGGGCGCCGTCAGCTCCCAATTGCGGTCGATGTTGCGGTACCAGTTCAGCCCGCCGCGGAAGCCGCATTTGCGAAAGCTTTCGGTGAAATAGGCTAGGTCAGCCTCGCTCAGCCAGCGGGGCAGTGGCTCCTCGGCGCCCGCATGGCCGAGAAAGCCCTTGCCCTCCTGCACGAACATGGCCGCCGAGGGATCGGCGAGGCCGCGGCCGCCGAGCACGATGCGCATGGTGCGGGCGACGTCGCGCTCGAGCTCGGCCTCGGCGACGCCCGGCGTCTGGAAATATTGCCAATAGAAATTGGTGATGCCGCCCTGGCGCAGCAGATCGAGCGGCTTGCCGCGGCCGCGGAACGGCGGCGGCACGCTCAGGCCCGCGACCGCCGTGAAGATGTCGGGGCGGAACAGCGCGGCGTGCCAGGCGACCGGAGCGCCCCAATCGTGGCCGACCACCATTGCCTTGCTCTCGCCCAGCGCCTGCACCAGGCCGACGACATCGCCGACCGTGTCGAAGATGGAGTAGGCGGCCGCATCAGGGGGCGCCGCGCTCTGGCCGTAGCCACGCATGTCAGGAGCGACCACATGAAACCCGGCGGCCGCGAGTGCCGGGATCTGGTGGCGCCAGGAATAGGACAGTTCCGGCCAGCCATGGCACAGCACCACCAGCGGACCCTGGCCCTGCTCGCGGATGAAGAGCTCGATCCCGTTGGCCTTGATCATACGGGTTGAGGACATTCAAGTTTCCGCCTTGCTTCAGGGGTTTGGTCGGCAAATATAAGATGCCACGATAGGGGCGCGAGGAGAATCGTGCAATCTCAGGGACAGGCGTCCACCTCCGTGTTGTTCGCATCTGTTCCAACTGGTAGAACGCCGCTCTCAGGGCTTGGCCATGACATTTCGTCCTTCTTTGCTTCGTCGCCCCCGGTTCACCGCCGGTGCGCTGGCGCGCGGGCTGATCGCGGCGATTCTGGTCGCGGGCATCGGATGGGGCGGGGCGCTCTACGCCGCCAACCAGAGCGTGCAGGGCGCCAAGAAGGCGGAAGACACCGGCTTCGACGGCGACGCCCCGACTGCGATCCTGATCGAGGCCTCCTCGGGCAGCGTGCTGTTCGAGAAGAACGCCGACGAGCTGCGCGCGCCCTCCAGCATGATGAAGCTGATGACCGCAGAGGTCGTCTTCAACGCCATCAAGAAGGGCGACATCAAGCTGACCGACGAATATCGGATCAGCGAGAACGCCTGGCGCCGGGGCGGCGCGCCCTCCGGGGGCTCGACCATGTTCGCCGCGATCAACAGTAAGGTCTCGGTCAGTGATCTCCTGCATGGCGCGATCATCCAGAGCGGCAACGATGCCTGCATCGCGCTCGCCGAAGCCATCGCGGGCAACGAGCGGATTTTCGCGACCGACTTCATGACCAAGCGCGCACGCGAGCTCGGCCTCACCAGATCGACCTTCGCCAATTCCAACGGCTTGCCCGATCCCGGCAACAAGATGACGGTGCGCGAGCTCGGCATCCTTGCCCGCCACATCATCCTTGATTTCCCCGAGTTCTACAAATTGTTCGGCGAGAAGGAGTTTACCTGGAACAAGATCCGCCAGCCCAACCGCAATCCGCTACTCAATTCGATGGAAGGCGCTGACGGGCTCAAGACCGGCTACACCAAGGAAGGCGGCTACGGCATGGTGGGCTCGGCCGTGCAAAACGGCACGCGACTGATCGTTGTCGTCAACGGGCTCGATGATCCCGAGGACCGTGCCACGGAAGCCAAGAAGATGCTGGAATGGGGCTTTCGCAATTTCGAGACCCGCACCCTGATCGCAGCCGAACAGCCCGTCGGCTACGCCAAGGTGTTCGGCGGCGAGAGCCGCTCGGTCAAGCTCGTGGCCAAGACGCCCGTGAAAGTGATGGTCCACAAGAACGGCAGCGACAAGCTGATCGCCCGCATCGTCTATCGCGGCCCGGTGCGCGCGCCGGTCGAGGCCGGCCAGCAGGTCGGGGTGGTCAAGGTCTGGCGCAGCGGCACCATCGCGGTTGAGACGCCGGTCTATGCCGCCGAAGCGATCGGCACCGGCTCGACCATGCGCCGCGCAATCGACGGCGCCAGCGAGCTCGTGATCGGTATGTTCCGCGCAGGCGCCGAGAAGCTCTGATCATGAGTGAAAGCGCGGTACGCTGGCCGTCGGGACGCGGGCGCTTCATCACCTTTGAGGGCGGCGAAGGGACGGGCAAGTCGACCCAGATCAAGAAGCTCGCCGACCGCCTCACGGCGGCAAGGATGCGCATCCTCGTCACGCGCGAGCCGGGCGGCTCGCCTGGCGCCGAGATCATGCGACATCTGGTGCTGTCAGGCATGGGCAAGCTGCTCGGCCCCGAAGCCGAGACGTTGCTGTTCGCCGCTGCCCGCGACGACCACGTCCGCACCGTAATCCAGCCCGCGCTCAGCCAGGGCGTCTGGGTGCTGTGCGACCGCTTCGCCGACTCGACGCGGGCCTATCAGGGCAGCCTCGGCCGCGTGCCGGATGGCCTGATCAACGCGATGCAGCGGGTCACGATCGGCGATCTCAAGCCGGATCTCACCATCATTCTCGACCTGCCGGTCGAGATCGGCTTGCAGCGGGCAGCCACGCGCCGCGGCAGCGCCGCACCCGACAGGTTCGAGGGCGAGGATCTCAAGTTCCACCAAGGCCTGCGCGACGCCTATCGCAAGATCGCCGCGGAAGATCCCGCGCGTTGTGCGCTGATCGACGCCAATTCCGATCCTGACACGGTTGCCGGGCGCGTCTGGACGGCGCTGCGCGAACGTCTCCTTGCCACGCCCGCGGTGATTTCCGCATGAGCCCGCGTCGGACCGAGCGCGAAACCGCCATTCCGCATCCGCGCGAGGCATCGAAGCTGTTTGGGCATCGCGAGGCCGAGACCGCGCTGCTCGCAGCCTATCGCAGCGGGCGCATCCCGCATGCCTGGCTGATCGGCGGACCGCAAGGCATCGGCAAGGCAACGCTGGCCTACCGCATGGCGCGCTTCGTGCTCGCCCACGGCCAGCCGCTGGCGCCGTCCGTGCAGCGCGCCGAAGACCTTGCGATCGATCCCGACGATGCCGTGGCGCGGCAGGTTGCGGCGAGTTCGCATGGCGGGCTGTTGACGCTGGAGCGCACCGCGAATGATCGCGGCGTGATGCGCACCGTGATCACCGTCGACGAGACGCGCGAGACGATCGGCTTCTTCGGCTCGACGGCTGCCGCCGACGGCTGGCGCGTCTGCATCGTCGACACGGTCGACGAGCTCAATCCAAACGCGGCCAACGCGCTTTTGAAGATCCTCGAAGAACCGCCGCAGCAATCGCTATTCCTGTTGGTGAGCCACGCGCCGGCACGCGTGCTCGCCACCATCCAGTCGCGTTGCCGCAAGCTGCGCCTGCGCCCGCTCGCCACCGATGACGTGATCAGTGCGGCGGCTTCGGCCGGCGACCTCGATCCGAATGATCCGGCGCTGCACGAGGCGGCGGAGGCTTCCGAGGGCAGCGTGGCGCGGGCACTGACGCTGCTCGGCGGTGACGCGCTCAAGCTCCAGCAGCGCACCGCGGCACTGCTCGCGCGTCTGCCGCAGGTCGATCCGCGCGAACTGCACACGCTCGGCGATTCGCTCGGGACCGGCGACCGCGTCGCGCTTGCCGCCTTCATCGACGGCATCGATCGCTGGATCGCCGAACGCCTGCATGCGGACGAAGCCAATACGAACCAGAATCTGCCGCGCCTTGCGCGTCTAGCTGAGGTATGGGAAAAGATCGTCCGCGCCGCGCGCGACACCGAAACCTACAATCTGGAGCGCAAGCCCTTGGTTTTCTCGGTGTTCGGCTGGCTGGCGGACGCAACGCGCTAGGCGCAGGTTCGTTTCCAATTTTCGAGAAGCCGGTAAAGGAATTCGTGGTGGCAACGCGAGCTAAAAAAACCGCCAAGGGCAAGAAGAAGGCTGCGAAGAAAGCGGTCAAGAAAGCCACGAAGAAGGCTGTGAAGGCGCGTGCGCGCAAAGGTGCCAAGACGGTCAAGAAGACCAAGAAGGTTGTCGCCAAAAAAGGCGTGAAGAAGAGCGCAGGGAAGACGGCAAAGAAGGCCGGCCGGGCGGCGAAGAAGCAGGTCGTCGCCAAAAAGGCCTCGAAGAAAACCGCCGCCCAAACGCCGGCCAAGGCTCCGGCGAAGAACGTGGTCAAGAAGGCGAGGGTGACTGCGCCTGCCGTGATCGCCGCGCCAGCTCCTGTCGCCGCTCCTCAAAGAGCCGCCAAGCTGAAGGCGCCGCGTGCGCCAAAGCCCGTCGCAGCGCCGCAAACGGCCGCGCCCGTTGCCACCCCCGCGCGCGATAACGTCTTCTACATCACGACCGCCATTGCCTATCCCAACGGAAGCCCGCATATAGGCCACGCCTATGAGGCGATCGCGACCGACGTGCTGGCGCGCTTTGCGCGGCTCGATGGCAAGGACGTGTTCTTCCTGACCGGCACCGACGAGCACGGTCAAAAAATGGTGCAGACGGCGGCCGGTGAAAACATGTCCGTGTCCGCGCTCGCGACCCGCAATGCCGGCCGCTTCAAGGAGATGGATGAGCGCCTGAACGTGTCGTTCGACCGCTTCATCCGCACCACCGAGGAGCAGCATCATCGCTCCAGCCAGGAGATTTGGCGGCGCATGGAAGCGAACGGCGACATCTATGCCGATACCTATTCGGGGTGGTACTCGGTCCGTGACGAGGCGTATTACGCCGAGGACGAGACGCGCCTGAACGATGACGGGTTGCGGCTCGGACCGCAGGGCACGCCGGTCGAATGGGTCGAGGAGAAGAGCTATTTCTTTCGCCTATCGGCGTACCAGGACAAGCTGCTCAAGCTTTATGCGGATCATCCCGATTTCATCGGGCCCGACTCCCGCAAGAACGAGGTGGTAAGCTTCGTCAGAGGTGGCCTGCGCGATCTCTCGATCTCGCGCACGACCTTCGACTGGGGCGTCAAGGTGCCCGGCGATGAAGAGCACGTGATGTATGTCTGGGTCGATGCGCTGACCAATTACATCACCGGCGTCGGCTTCCCCGACGAGAGCGACGAGAACTGGCGCTACTGGCCCGCCGACGTGCACATCATCGGCAAGGACATCATCCGTTTCCATGCGGTGTATTGGCCGGCGTTCCTGATGTCGGCGGGCATTCCGCTGCCGAAGCGGATCTATGCCCACGGCTTCCTGTTCAACAGGGGCGAGAAGATGTCGAAGTCGGTTGGCAACGTCGTCGATCCCTTCAACCTCGCCGACCAGTATGGCGTCGACCAGATGCGCTATTTCTTCCTGCGCGAGGTGCCGTTCGGCCAGGACGGCAACTACAATCACGAGGCCATCGTCGCGCGCATTAACGCCGATCTCGCCAACGATCTCGGCAACCTTGCGCAGCGCTCGCTGTCGATGATCGCCAGGCAGCTCGGCGGCGTGCTGCCGGAGCCCGGCGAGTTCAGCGACAACGACAACGCAATCTTGGCGATGGCCGACGGCATGATCGCCACGTCGCGTGAAGCCATGGCCACGCAGCAGATCCACCAATGGCTCAACGCCGTGTGGGCCGTGGTGGCGGAGGCCAACCGCTATTTCGCGGGCGAGGCGCCGTGGGCGCTCGCCAAGACCGATCCCGCCAGGCAGAAGACCGTGCTTTACGTCACCGCGGAAGTCGTGCGCCAGATCGCGATTCTGACGCAGCCGGCGATGCCGACCGCCTCGGGATTGCTGCTCGACAGCCTCGGCATCCCGGAAGCCGAGCGCAGCTTCGCCACCCTGGGTGGCACCTCGCGCATCGCGCCGGGCTCGACGCTGCCGGCGCCGAAACCGGCGTTCCCGCGCTACGTCGAGCCGGCGGCCTGAGGCGGTCGCGCGATGCTGGTCGACAGTCATTGCCACCTGGATTTTCCGGACTTTGCGGAAGATCTCGACGGGATCGTGTCGCGTGCGCGTGCAGCCGGCGTCAAACGCATGGTCACGATCTCGACGCGGGTGCGGAAGCTGAACGATCTCGTCGCCATTGCCGAGCGCTACGACGATGTCTATTGCTCGGTCGGCACTCACCCGCACAATGCGGATGAGGAGGACGGCATCGCGCCGGACGAGCTGATCGCGCTGACGCAGCATCCCAAGGTCGTCGCGCTCGGTGAAGCCGGGCTCGATTATTTCTATGACAACGGCTCACCGGAGGCGCAGGCGAGGGGCTTTCGCGCCCACATTGCCGCCGCCCGCGCCACCGGCCTGCCGCTGGTGATCCACACCCGCGAGGCGGACGAGGACTGTGCCAGCATCCTGGAGGATGAGGCCGCACGCGGATCGTTTCGCGCGGTGCTGCATTGTTACACCGGCGGGCGCGAGCTGGCGCTGAAGGCGGTCTCGCTCGGGCTGTATATCGGCTTCACGGGTATCCTGACCTTCAAGAAGTCGGAATCCCTGCGCGCGCTTGCGGCCGAACTGCCGCGCGATCGTATTCTGGTCGAGACGGACTCGCCTTATCTTGCGCCCGGAAAATTCCGGGGCAAACGCAACGAACCGGCCTATGTGGTCGAAGTCGCAAAGGTGCTCGCCGAGACACGCGGCGTGTCGACCGAGGAAATCTCGCGCCAGACCACCGAAAACTTCTTCCGTCTGTTCTCGAAGGTGAAAGCTTGAGACTGGGAGCCGCATGACACTGACGCTGACGATCCTGGGCTGCGGCTCCTCCGCCGGCGTGCCGCGCCCGGCGCTCGGCTGGGGCGCCTGCGATCCCAACAATCCCAAGAACCGCCGTCGCCGCTGCTCGCTGCTGGTCGAACGAAAGTCCGAGCACGGCACCACACGCATCTTGATCGACACCTCGCCGGACCTGCGCGAGCAATTGCTTTCCACCAACGTCGACCACATCGATGCCGTGTTCTTGACCCACGAGCATGCCGACCAGACCCATGGCATGGACGATCTGCGTTCGGTCGTCATGCACATGCGACGGCGCATCCCGACCTACTTCAACCAGTCGACCGCGAAGGACATCCTGTCGCGGTTCTCCTACTGCTTCATCTCGCCGGAGGGCAGCGACTATCCGCCGATCCTGACGCGGCATTCGATCGAGGCGGGCGAAAGTCAGACGATTTTGGGGAAGGGCGGCGCGGTGACGATGACCGCCTTCCTGGTGCAGCACGGCAATATTCCCGCGCTCGGCTACCGCATCGGGGATGCCGCCTACACACCCGACCTCAACGACATCCCGCGCGAGAGCTGGGGCGCATTGGAAAATCTGGACCTCTGGATCGTCGACGGCCTGCGCTACACCAGTCATGTCAGCCATTTCAGCATCAACGATGCGCTGTCGTGGATCGAACGTTTCAAGCCGAAGCGCGCGGTCATCACCAACATGACCGCCGACGTCGATTACGAGGTCATCAGGCAGTCGCTGCCCGCGGGCGTGGTGCCGGCCTATGACGGGCTGCGACTGGAGACGCACTAAACCCGCGGTGGAAATTCTCCTGGCAGCCGGCATACACCTTGCTTGTGGCCGCCTCATCATGTTGATCTAACGTCTGAAAGACAGGCGTCGGACAGGGCGATATTCAAGCAGGACCAGCACTTGACGTGCAATCGCCGGGGTCGGTTGAATCGCCTCATGTGAAGATGGGGATTGCGTTGGCAGCGGACGATGTAGCGGCTCGAGGACTGGTGCGACGCGCTCTGGACCTCCTTTATCTCGGCGCGGGCTACGCCGCGGGCGTCTTCCTGGTTGCGATCTTTGCAATCATGATGGTCATGTCGGTCGGGCGTCAGTTTGCGATCAACATTCCCGCCGGCGACGATTTCGCGTCCTGGTGCATGGCCGCGATGGCTTTCCTAGGACTCGCGCACACCTTCAAGCGCGGAGAGATGATCCGTGTCGGCCTGCTGCTGGAGCGTCTGCACGGGCGGACCAAGCAGGTGGCTGAGATCGTTGCGCTCGGCATTGCCGCGGCGTTCATCCTCTATTTCACCTGGCATGCCGTGCGGATGACCTACGATTCCTGGCGCTTTAACGACGTGGCGCAGGGCGTCGTCGCGCTTCCGCTCTGGATTCCGCAGCTCGGCTTTGCTGGCGGCCTTGCGATCCTGTCGATCGCGCTGATCGATGAAATGGTCAATGTCGTCGGCGGCAACCGGCCGAGCTACGAGAAGGGCTCGCCGGACGAGACGCCCGACGAATTCATCGAGCGCATCTCGCAGGGCGGCGGAGGTTGAGCATGGCCAATCTCGGCATGATCGAGCTGTCGTTCATCCTGCTCGGCGTCATGATCCTGCTGCTCGGCAGCGGCGTCTGGATCGCGGTCTCGCTCGGGCTCGTCGGCTTCGTGGCGATGGCGCTAACGACGAGTTTGCCGCTCGGTACGGTGCTCGCCACCACGACCTGGAGCGCGAGCGCGTCCTGGACGCTGGCTGCACTGCCGCTGTTCATCTGGATGGGAGAGATACTTTTCCGGACAAAATTATCGGAAGAGATGTTCCGCGGCCTGTCACCCTGGGTGCAGTGGCTGCCGGGACGGCTGACGCATGTGAATGTGATCGGCTGCGGCATCTTCGCGGCGGTGTCGGGCTCGTCGGCCGCGACCTGTGCGACCATCGGCAAGATCGCACTGCCGGAACTCGACAAGCGTGGCTACGACAAGGGCCTGAGCCTCGGATCGCTCGCGGGCTCCGGCACGCTCGGGCTCTTGATTCCGCCCTCAATCCCGATGGTGGTCTATGCCGTCACGGCGAATGTCTCCGTGCTCCAGGTGTTCCTCGGCGGCTTCCTGCCGGGCGTGCTCGTGATTGTGCTCTATTCCGGCTACATCATCATCTGGTCGCTGCTCAACCCAAAGAAAATTCCGCCGCGCGATCCGCCGATGCCGTTCCGGCAGAAGCTCCGCGAGTCGGCCAAGCTGGCGCCCTGCCTGCTGCTGATCCTGACGGTCTTCCTGTCGCTCGTGCTCGGCTTCGCGACGGCGACGGAATGCGCTGCGTGGGGTGTCTCAGGCGCGCTGCTGCTGGCGTGGTGGAGCGGCACGCTCACGCGCAAGAACTTCCTCGAGAGCATCATGAGCGCGACGCGCCTGACCTGCATGATCATGCTAATCCTGGCAGGCGCGGCCTATACGACGGCTGCGATGGCCTATACGGGTATTCCGGCGGCGCTCGCCACCTGGGTCCAGGGGCAGCAGCTCACACCCGGCATGCTCGCCCTCTATCTCAGCATCATGTACATCATCCTGGGATGCCTGATCGACGGCATTTCGATGATCGTCCTGACCGCCGTCATCGTACTGCCCATGGTCAGGCAGGCGGGCCTCGATCTGGTCTGGTTCGGCGTCTATCTCATCATCCACGTCGAGATGGCGCAAATCACGCCACCGGTGGGCTTCAATCTGTTCGTGCTCCAGAACATGAGTGGCCGCGATACGTTCACCGTTGCACGGGCGGCCTTCCCATTCTTCGTCCTGCTGCTGGCCGCCGTGTTCATCATCACGGAGTATCCGCAGATCGTGATGTTCTTGCCGAAGCTTGCTTTCCCAGACTGAGCATACCCGTCTTTCAGATTGACCTTAAGGAGAAGCCCGATGATGTCTCGTTTAGTCCGCGCGTGCCTGATCGCCGGCGTCGTGATGGCCGCGGCACCTGCTTTGGCCCAGACCAAATGGAATTTGCCGGCCGCCTATCCTGCCGACAATCCGCACTCCGAAAATCTGATCGCCTTCGCCAAGGACGTCGAGGCCGCCACGTCCGGCAAGCTCCAGATCACCGTTCATCCGGGGGCCTCGCTGTTCAAGGCGCCCGACATCAAGCGCGCGGTGGTGACCGGGCAGGCGCAGATGGGTGAGGTGCTGCTGTCGATCCACGAGAACGAGGACCCGCTCTTCGGTGTCGACGTCGTGCCGTTCCTCGCGACCAGCTTCCCCGACGCGATGAAGCTGTATCAGGCCTCCAAGTCCGCGATCGCCAAGAAGCTCGATGCGCAGGGCCTCAAGCTGCTGTTCGCCGTGCCGTGGGCGCCGCAGGGCGTCTACGTCAACAAGCCGCTCGCGACGATCGAAGACATGAAGGGCCTGAAGTGGCGCGCCTATAATGTCGGCACCGCGCGCATCGGCGAGTTGGTCGGCGCACAATCGGTCACGATCCAGGCTGCCGAACTGCCGCAGGCACTTGCGACCGGCGTGGTGAACTCCTTCATGTCGTCGGGCGGCACGGGTTACGATGCGAAGGCCTGGGAGTCGCTCAAATACTTCTACGACGTGCAGGCCTGGATTCCGAAGGACTACACCTTCGTGAACAAGGCCGCGTTCGAGGCGCTCGACAAGCCGACGCAGGAGGCGATCCTCAAGGCGGCTGCGACGGCGGAAACCCGCGGCTGGAAGGCCTGGCAAGACAAGAGCACCTGGTACATCGAACAGCTCAAGGCCAAAGGCATGACGGTGGAGCCGCCGAGCCCCGCCCTCAAGGCCGGCTTCCAGAAGATCGGCGAGCAGCTCACCGCCGACTGGCTCAAGAAGGCCGGACCCGATGGCCAGGCGCTGATCGACGCCTACAAGAAGATGTGAGGACAAAGCAAAATCCTGCCCCACCAAACAGGCGTGGGAGCAGGATTTACTCGCAGGCTGCGCGAGGTGACCTCAGGCCGAGATCGCCTTGGCCGAGCCGACCTCGTTGCGCAGCAGGAATTTCTGGATCTTGCCGGTCGAAGTCTTTGGAATCGGCCCGAATACGACAGCTTTCGGCGTCTTGAACCCAGACATGTGGCTGCGGCAGAAGGCGATGATGTCAGCCTCGCTCGCGCTGGCGCCGTCCTTCAGCTCGACGAAGGCGCAGGGCACCTCGCCCCATTTCGGATCGGGCTTGGCGACCACGGCGGCGAACAGCACGGCCGGGTGCTTGTAGAGGATGTCCTCGACCTCGACGGATGAGATGTTCTCGCCGCCGGAGATGATAATATCCTTGGACCGGTCCTTGATGATGACGTAGCCGTGCTCGTCGAGCACGCCGAGGTCGCCGGTGTGAAACCAGCCGCCCTCGAAGGCTTCCTTGGTCGCCTTCTCGTTCTTGAGGTAGCCCTTCATCACGATGTTGCCGCGGAACATGACCTCGCCGATGGTCTCGCCGTCGCGCGGCACCTCTTGCATCGTCTGCGGATTGATGACGGTGACGGCTTCCTGAAGCGGGTAGGGCACGCCTTGCCGGCGCTTCATGCGCGCGCGTTCGGCGGGCGGAAGCTCGTCCCAGCCGGGCTGCTCGGCGCAGACGGAGGCGGGGCCGTAGACCTCGGTCAGCCCGTAGACATGCGTCAGCTTGATGCCGATGCTTTCGGCGCCTTCGAGCACGGCGACGGGCGGCGCCGCACCTGCGATCAGGCCGACGACGCGGCGCGCGACCTCGCCCTTTGGCGCGTCGGGCGCATTGATCAGCGTGTTGTAGACGATCGGCGCGCCGCACATGTGGGTGACGCCGTGCTGCCTGATCAGCTCGAAGATTTTGGTCGGCTCGACCTTGCGCAGGCAGACATTGATGCCGGCTGAGGCTGCGATGGTCCAGGGGAAGCACCAACCGTTGCAATGGAACATCGGCAGCGTCCAGAGATACACCGGGTGCTGACCGAGATTGCCGGCGAGGATGTTGCTGACGGCATTCAGATACGCGCCGCGATGATGGGTGACCACGCCCTTGGGATTTCCCGTGGTGCCCGAGGTGTAGCTCAGCGCGATCGCATCCCATTCGTCGGTCGGCAGGACGGCCTCGAAGTTCGGGTCGCCTTGCGCGACGGCGTCCTCGTACTCGATCTCGCCGATGCGCTTGCCGCCCTTGAAGGCGGCATCGTCGACGTCGATCACGAATGGCCTTGGCCCGGTCATGTGTGCGAGTGCGTCACTGATGACACCGGAGAATTCCGGGTCAACCAGGATGATCTTGGCCCCGCCATGGTCAAGCTGAAACGCGATGGAAGGCGCATCGAGGCGGATGTTGAGCGCGTTGAGCACGGCGCCCGTCATGGGGACGGCAAAGTGCGCCTCGTTCATCGCCGGAACGTTCGGCAGCATCGCAGCAACGGTGTCACCGACGCCGATGCCCTTGCCTGTCAGGTAAGAGGCAAAGCGTCGGCAGCGCTCGTGCGTCTGCGCCCAGGTGAAGCTGCGGCCCTCATAGACGCTGCTGACGTGATCGGGATAGACGGCGGCGCTTCGCGCGAGGAAGCTCAACGGGCTGAGGGGCACATAATTGGCGGGGGTCTTGTCGAGGCCGATATTGTACTGGTTCTGCCGCTCACTCATCGACACCTCCTGAAAGCGCCTTAAAGGAATCCGATCGAGATCCAGGGGAAGATCGCGACGATGATCAATCCCACGAGCAGCGCCAGCAGATAGCCCCAGATCGGCCTGATGCCTTCGGCCGGGTCGACGCGTCCAATGGCGCAGGCGGCATAATAGCCGACGCCGAAGGGTGGGGCGAATAGCCCGATACCCATGGCGAGAATGATCACCATCGCATAGTGCACCTCGTGCACGCCGACGGCGCGGGCGATCGGGAACAGCAGCGGCCCGAACAGCACGATTGCCGGAATGCCCTCCAGCACGCTGCCGAGAATGGTGAAGGCCAGAATCGAGACGGCGATGAAGGTCGCCGCCCCGCCGGGCAATCCCGTCATGGCCGCCGCCAGCGAGCGCGAGAAGCCGGATTGGGTCAGGCCCCACGCCATGCCGGTTGCGGTGCCGATGATCAGCAGGATTGCGCCCGACAGCGCTGCGGTCTCGACCAGCATGGGAAACAACCGCCGCCAGTCGAAGCGGCGGTACACCAGAACGCCGACAAGGGCGCCGTAGACGATGCCGATGGTGGAGACCTCGGTGGCGGTCGCGATGCCCTCGACCACGGCGTAGCGGATCACGAAGGGCAGCGCGAGTGCGGGCAGGGCGATGATGAAAGTCCTGCCGACCTCGGATGCCTTGGCGCGGCGGACGTGGCTCATGTCCTCGTGGCGGTAGCGCCACCACACCAGCATGCAGAGCGTGATCGCCAGCACCACGCCGGGCAATAGACCGCCGGTGAAGAGGGCGGCGATCGACACGCCCGTGACCGAGCCGATGGTGATCAGCACGAGGCTGGGCGGAATGGTCTCGGTCTGGGCCCCCGTCGCCGCAAGGAGCGCGACGAGGTCGCCGGGCCTGGCGCCGCGCTGCTTCATCTCCGGGAACAGCACCGGCGCGACCGCCGCCATATCGGCGGCCTTGGCGCCGGAGATGCCGGAGACCAGGTACATCGCGCCGACCAGCACATAATGCAGGCCGCCGCGGACATGCCCGAGCAGGCTCGCCAGGAACGCCACCATGGCCCGCGCCATGCCGGTCATCTCGATCAGCAGCCCCAGGAACACGAACAGCGGCACCGAGAGCAGGATGAGGTGGCTCATGCCCTCATCCATCCGGCCGACCAGCACCATCACCGGCGTGCGCGTGGTCAGCGCCAGATAGCCGAAGATCGCGAGCCCGAAGCCGAACGCAATGGGAACGCCGGCAAAGACGCAGAAGCCGGCAACGCCGACGAAGAAGATGACCAGGTTGAGATTGCCGAGGGGGCGCAGCGATGGCTCCGCCAGCCAGAATGCGCCGATCAGGACCGCAACCGACAATACGGCGGCTGCAACCATCCGGTAATCGGCGGCGCGCAGCAGCCGCAGCAAGGCGAACGCCGCCATCAAGCCGATGCCGGCCGGCAGCGCCGCAGCACGCCACATATTCGAGATCTGGAGCGCCGGTGTGGTGATGTAGCTCTCTTCATAAGCATAGTCGCAGGACGGCCAGACGATCAGCACCAGGAACGCCAGCGCGGCCGATGTCGCGATCAGATCGAGATAGGCCCGCAACGCGGGCCGGGCACTGGCGACGACCGCGGTCATGCGCATGTGCTCGGAGCGGCGGAATGCGACTGCCGCGCCCAGCATGGCGAGCCACAGGAACAGGATCGAGGCGAGCTCGTCTGACCAGATCAGCGGCCGATGCAGTCCGTAGCGCGCAACCACGCCGGCAAACAGGATCGCGATCTCGGCGACGACCAGGATCGCCGCCGGGATCTCCACAAGAAGGCCAAGTGCGCGCTCCAGCGAAGCCAGCAACGAAGGTCGGCGAGGGGACTGAACAGTCGCCTCGCCCGCCACTTCGGTCACCTCGACTTCGACATGAGGCATGACGAGGCCTAACGCGTTACGACAGCTTGCCCACCGCCTTTTCCAGGAGGTCCCAGGCTTGATCGCCGTATTTGCCCTTCCATTCGGCATAGAAGCCGGCGGACCGCAGCTTGTCGCGGAACGGGGCCACGGCCGGCTGGTTGAAGGTCAGGCCCTTGCCCGCCAGCTCCTGCTGGAGATTGGCGTTGAGCTTGGCGGTATCCTCACGCTCCTTGACGGCAGCGGCGTTGATGTTCTTGGCGACGACGGTGCGTACGTCCTGCGGCAGCTTTTCCCAGGCACGGCGGTTGGCCAGGAACCAGAAGCCGTCCCACATGTGGTTGGTCAGCGAGCAGTACTTCTGCACCTCGTACAGCTTTGCGGTCGAGATGATCGCCAGCGGGTTCTCCTGGCCCTCGACGATCTTGGTCTGGAGCGCCGAATAGACCTCGGCGAAATTGATCGAGGCGGGCGCTGCATCGAATGCCTTGAACATCGAAGTCCATAGCGGCGACACCGGCACGCGGATCTTGAATCCCTTGAGATCGTCCGGACCGGTGATCGGCTTGGTCGACGATGTGGTCTGGCGGAAGCCGTTGTCCCAGATCTTGTCCATGACCTCGAGCCCCGCCTTCTTGATCTCGCCGCGGACGAAGGCGCCGAGATCGCCGTCCATGGCCTTCCAGACCGTGTCGTAGTCCGGGAACGCGAAGCCGATGCCGTTGATGGACGCCGCCGGCACCAGGGTCGAGAGGATCAGCCCTGACAGCGTGAAGAACTCGACGCCGCCGGAGCGGATCTGGCTCAGCATGTCGGTGTCCGACCCGAGCTGGTTGTTTGGAAAGATCTGGAGGTCGAACTTGCCGTTGGTCTCGGCCTTGATCGCCGCGGCCATCTCCTTGGCGCGCACGTTCAGCGGATGGCTGTCCGGCAGGTTGTTGGCGTATTTGTAGGTGAACTCGGCGCTCTGGGCGCGGGCCACATGGGGCGCACTGAGGCCGCCCAGGACCGCGGTCGCGGCGGAGGCCTTGAGAAGCGTGCGTCGGGAAAAGCTCATGGGTCTGCTTCCTCGGAGTTTGTTGTTGTTGTGAGATGCAAACCTATACGGA
Source organism: Bradyrhizobium sp. 137 (assembly GCF_023074095.1). Classification (NCBI taxonomy): domain Bacteria; kingdom Pseudomonadati; phylum Pseudomonadota; class Alphaproteobacteria; order Hyphomicrobiales; family Nitrobacteraceae; genus Bradyrhizobium; species Bradyrhizobium sp. 137. Next base: position 150,647 of record NZ_JADPKU010000039.1, on the reverse strand, counting down.
CGCCGGGTCAGAAGGTCATCTGCGATCTCGCGAAGGCTCGCTTATTGCAGCCGGACAACGTCGCGGCAATATCGGCTTTCGGAGAGATGGCCGCACAAAAAATGCGAAAACAACCCCATGCACAGTAGCCGCCAAAGAGCCGGTGCGGCGGCCGGCGCAAACCCGAAAATGGGCCCGGATCGAAGGTGTAGTGGCAGGAATTTCATCTAAATGGCTGATCTAATTGTACATAAAGATATTCCATAATATACCTTATGCGAATCGTGGATATGGGCGTGCGCGGGTTGGGGCGCCTGACCTCCGAGCTATTCGGACCCTACTTCCGGCCCTAACATCAGGAGCCAACTGACCACCCGGCTATTAAGTCGGATGGTCATGATCAGGAATTCGCAGGCAGATCAAACCGCCGCGACCATGGGAGGTTCGTCATGCAGGAGACCGTTGCCGTTGCCGGCGCCGCCACCTCGGGCGCCATTCCGTTCGATGCCGCCAAGCTCGACCGTCTCATGGAGGCCGCCGGCCTCGACGTCCTGATCGCGACCTCCAAGCACAATGTGCAGTATCTGCTGGGCGCCGAGCGCGCGATCTTCTTCGGCTACATGGACGCGCTCGGCGTCAGCCGCTATTTGCCGGTCCTGGTCTATCCCAAGGGCGCACCTGAGAAAGCGGTCTATGTCGGCCACCGGCTGGAGACCCATCAGCGCGCGGTCGCGCCGCCCTGGGTGCCGCAGGTCCGGACCGAATCCAATGGTTCGGTGGACGCCATTGCGCAGGCTGCGGGCCTGATTCGGCAGGCCGGCGTGCCATTGAACCGGATCGGTATCGAGATGCCGTTCATGCCGATGGACGCCGGGAAGGCGCTGGCCGACACCCTGCCCGGTGCCGAGCTCAAGGATGCGGTGCTGGTGCTGGAGCGGCTGCGGGCAGTCAAGTCGGCGGAGGAATTGGCGAAGCTGAAGACGGCGTCCGAGCTCGTCGTCGCATCCATGCTGGCGGTGATCGCCGGGCACGGTCGGGGCACGACCAAGCGGCAATTGTCGGAGGCGTTGCGCCTCGCCGAAGCCAACCGCGGCCTGACCTTCGAGTATTGCCTGCTGGCCTGCGGCAGCAGCCACAACCGGGCGCCATCGGCGCAGCACTGGGAGCAAGGCGAGGTGCTGTCGCTGGACTCCGGCGGCAATTATCACGGCTATATCGGCGACGTCGCCCGCATGGCCGTGTTGGGCGCGCCGGATGCGGAGCTGAAGGATTGTCTGGCCGAAATCGAGGCGGTCCAGCGCGCCGCCTTCGCGGCCGTCCGGCCGGGCGCCTTGGGCGGCGACATCTACGTCGCGGCCGAACGCCAGCTCGCCCAGATCACCCAGCGCGACTGCACCGATTTCCTCGCCCACGGCATGGGGCTCGTCAGCCACGAAGCCCCTCGCCTGACCGCCAGAGGTCCGATTCCCTACGACGACACCGACGCCCGTCAACCGCTCGAAGCCGGCATGGTGGTCTCGATCGAGACCACAATGAAGCATCCGAGGCGCGGCTTCATCAAGCTCGAGGATACAGTTGCGGTGACGTCGACGGGCTACGAAATTTTCGGCGAAGGTGGCCGCGGGTGGAATCTTGGCGGCAGCGCCTTAGCGTAGCGGCGGTTGATCGAGCTGGCTCTGCGCCCTTCTTGACGCCCGCCGCGAACCAGCTCTGGCTCGGCGCTTCCTTGGCGAAGCATTTCGCGCAGGTCGAGATAATGCCGCTCGGCGCGGCCGCATAGCTGGGCGATGCCACGCCCTACTCTGCTGGCGTGAGCTGCTGCTGGCCGAGGCGCATCGCCGCGGTCTCGCGCGCGCGGACGCGGGCACGGCGCTTGCGCCACCAGATCACGACGCCGGTGACCGAGAGTGCCGCCACGACGAGGCCCATGATCGAGATCAGGATGCGGCCGAACAGCCCGACGATGCGGCCCGAATGCAGCGGGAATTGCGCCTGCACGAAGATGTCGGCGGCGGTGCCGACCCAGGGCAGCCGTGCGCCAATGGGGCGGCCATCCTCGCTGTCGTAATAAAGCTGCGCCGGGCCGACGCCGCCGGCGCCGTGATCATCGCCAGGATGGAAAAAAGCGGCGGCATAGACGCCATGGGCCGGGCCGTAGCTGATCGCGCCGACCGGGGTGGTCCACCCTCGCCCCTTGCCGTCGGCCGCCGCGCGCGCCGCAATCTCGGCAAAGGTGACCTTGGGCTCGATGGGATCGTCGAGATCGCGATAACGCCGCTGCTCATAGGGCGTCGGGGTGTAGTTCGACACCATCTTCATCAGCGGCGAGAACACCTCGAAATAGAGGTTCAGCGAGAATGCCGTGAAGGCGATGACGAACAGCACGCCCCAGGTCCACAGGCTGAAGGCACGGTGGATGTCGAAATTGATCCGGTAGGCGCTGCCCGAAGTCTTGATGGTCCAGGCTGGCGCCCAGCGCGCCCAGAAACCGCGCTCGAGCTGGCGCGTGACTTCCGGCGCCCGCGCCGCCTTGGCGCGCCTGCGCGAGGGCAGCGTCAGATAGAAGCCGACGAAGCAATCGATGGTCCAGATGATGGCGATCACGCCGAGCACGCGCATGCCCCAGCGGTCGCTGCCCCAGAATTCCGGGATGTGCATGGTGTAGTGCAGCTTGTAAAGGAAGGAGACGAAATTCTCCCGCGTCACCGGCCATACCGCGCCCCAATAGCGCCGGCCGAGCTCGGCGCCGGTGTTGGGATCGAGGAAGACCTGATTGTAGTCGAGCGGGTAACGCTTGCCGGTTGCGGGATCGATCCGCGGCATGACGAAGAACCACAGCGAGTGGCCCTCCTCCGGCGTCATGAAGAGATAGACGACGCGCGCGCGGGGATCGCGCTGCTCGATCATCTTGGCGAGCTCGATCGAGGGAATCGCCGGACCCTTGCTGCTGACGTCGAACAGGTGACTGTTCAGGACATCGTCGATCTCGTGATCCCAGGAGATGATCGCCCCGGTGATGCCGGAGAAGAACAGGAAGCCGGCGGTGAGCAGTCCCGCCCAGCGATGCAACCTGCCGAATATCGCTCTCATCGTCTCCCACTCTCATCCATCAGGTCCGGCTCCCCATTCCCGGACCTCGGTGCGAACTCACCAGCGGTAGGTCAACTTGCCGATCGCTTTGCGCCCCTCGGCATACATGCAGCCCGACAGGCTGTAACACGCAGCGACATAGCGCGTGTCGGCAAGGTTGGTCACGTTGAGCGACAGCCGCCAATTGTCACGGGTGTAGGCGAGCAGCGCGTCGAGCACGGTCGAGGATCCCACCTTGAACGTGTTGGCATCGTCACCCCAGGTCGCGCCGACATAGCGGATGCCGCCGCCGAACTGCAGGCCTGCGAGCGGCCCGTTTTGAAGCGTGTAATCGCTCCACAGCGAGGCGCGGTTGAGCGGCACGGTGACGGGGGCCTTGCCGACATTCACCGGATCCTGCGTGACCATGGCGTCGACATAGGCATAGGCCGCGCGCAGGTTCCAGCCGTCCGCGAGCGACATCGTGCCTTCGAGTTCGATGCCGCGCGATTTCACCTGACCTGTCTGTTCGGCAAAGACGATCCCAGGCGCGTAGGTGACGACGTTGTCGCGCGTCAGGTCGAAAGCGGCGAAGGTGAACAGCGCATTCCATCCGATCGGCTGGTACTTGACTCCGACTTCGTACTGGACGCCCGTCTCGGGATTGAGCATCTGCCCGGCCGGTCCTGTCGCGAGCACCGGCAGAAACGACTCGGAATAGCTGAAATAAGGGGCGATGCCGTTGTCGAAATTGTACATGACGGCGGCGCGGCCGGTGAAGGCCGAAGCATCCTTCGAGACCGACGTGTTGGTGATACCGCTGTCGAGCTGCGTCGTCACGAAATCCTGGCGGCCGCCGAGCTGAAACGACAGCCGACCGAGCTTGATCTGATCCTGCGCGTAGAGGCCGACCTGCGACTGCTTGACGCCGGTGTTGTCGTACATGCCGCCGAGGGTCCAATCGTAGCTGTAGACCGGGTTGAAGACGTTGACCTCCGGCGACGACGTCGTGACGGCAAAGGCTGTGTCGCGAAATGCGGTGTTGCGATAGTCGATCCCGACCAGCGTGGTATGGCTGAGGATGCCGGTGGTGAACTTGCCCTGGAGCTGGTTGTCCACCGCGAAGGAATTGATGTAGGAGTTGCTGTAGCTGCCGAAACGCCCCAGCTGCCCCGCCGCCTCGTCAGTGTATCCCGTGCCGTAGAAGGTCTTTTCCTCGTTGTGCTGATAGGCGTAGCGCAGGTTCTGGCGGAACGTGATGTTGTCGGTGAAATTGTGCGAGAGCTGGTAGCCGGCGGTCGCAATCTCGGTGTTGAACGCGTTGAAGCTCGGCACTCCCGCGAAGAACGAGACGGGGATGGTGCGGCCGTTGTTCGGCCACACCGTGCCCGAAGCCGGCAGGAACTGAAGGCCCCACCCTGCCCGATCCCTCTGATAGTTGGCGAGGAGCGTGATCGTCGTGTCCTCGTTCGGCTTGAAGGTGACGGCGGGCGCGATGAAGACGCGGTTGTCCTTGGTGAAGTCGACTTGGGTCTCGCCGTCGCGGACCACACCGGTGAGGCGCCACAGCACGGTGCCTTCCTTGTTGGCAGGGCCGCCCATGTCGAACTGGCCCTGATAGCGATTGAAGCTGCCGCCCGAGATCGAGGCCTCGCCGAACTGCTGCGCGGTCGGCAGCTTGATCACATAGTTGAGGATGCCGCCCGTGCCGCTGCCGCCATACATCGCCGAGGACGGCCCCTTGAGGACCTCGATGCGCTCGGCCCCGTAGGGATCGAGGCCGTTGAAGTGCACGTAGTTGCTGGATGGAATCCGCAAGCCGTCGACGTAGAGGCCTGACATGGTCGTGTCGAAGCCGCGGATCTGGAGGGCGCCGAAGCGCGTGTCCGATCCGCCATTGACGTCGCCGCTGATGCCCGCGCTGTAGCGCAGCGCCTCGCCGATCGAGACCGCACCCTGATTCCTGACCTGATCGGTGGTGACGACGGATACTGATTGTGGGGTTTCGATCAGCGGCGTATCCGTCTTGGTGGCGGTGCCGCTCCGCGTGGCAACGAAACCGCGCACCGGGCCATTGGCGCGTTCGCCGGTACCGCTGTTCGATGCCGATGCGGACTGGGTTGGCGCAGCCTGTTGCGCCGGAGCGCGACGATTGGCACGTGCGGTGCGTGTTGCCGACGACCGCCGGGACGAGGCAACGGCGGCCGGACGGCCGCGCTGCGCCGGCGCGTCGACGGTGACAGCGGGAATCTGAGTCTGCGCCTGCACGGAACTGAAGGGCACGGCGAAAGAGAATGTGCTGACCGCTCCGAGGAAAAGCACCTGAATCTGTCGAAGACGCGTATCGGAACGCGAAGGAAGTCGGAAGTCGGTCACGTCGCTCAAGGCCCCACGCACTGCCGGCTTTGCCGGTATCGTTTTTGATGCCCCGGCCTAACTCAGGCTGTTTCGGAGTGCGATAGGAACAGCGTTAGAATCTCTCCAGACGTGTGCGCAGCAAGTGCGGCGAATGCGCTCAGTCGCGATTCGGAATTTGGAATGTTTCCAGGCAGACAAGAATCTGCCTGTCGGGAATATCTCGAAACGGCGTCAGCGATGCCGCAGCCGCCGGTTGACGCGGCGCGCCAGATAGTCGCCCGCGCTCTGAACGAGTTGTACCAGCGCAATCAGCACGACGACGACGGCGAGCATCATCTCCGGCATGAAGCGCTGATAGCCGTAGCGAATGCCGAGATCACCTAAACCTCCGCCCCCGACGGCACCGACCATGGCGGAATAGCCGAGCAGGCTGACCACTGCGAGTGTCAGCGCCAGCAGCAGGCCCGGCAGCGCCTCGGGGATCAGCACCTTGAGCACGATCTGGATTGGCGAGGCGCCGAACGAGGACGCCGTCTCGATCAGTCCACCATCGACCTCGCGGATGGCGGCTTCGACGAGGCGTGCGATGAACGGTGTCGAGGCAATCGTCAGCGGCACGATCGCCGCGGTCGAGCCGATCGAGGTGCCGGCGACGAGGCGCGTGAACGGGATGATGGCCACGACCAGGATAATGAAGGGCGTGGAACGCGTCGCGTTGACGATGACGCCGAGCACGCCGTTGATGGCAGGCGCTGCAAACAGCTCCCCCTTCCGGCTGGTTGCGAGAAAGACGCCGAGCGGCAGCCCGAAGACGGTGCCGAGCAGCGCCGCGGTACCGACCATGAACAGGGTTTCGCCTGTGGCCTGGATGATCAGGTTGATGAGTTCAGGCGACATGGCCGAGACGCTCCGCCGGGAATTGATATCGAGAAAGCCAGGCGAACGTCCGCGTCACCGCGTCCTCTCCGCCAAAAATGCCAACGGGAATGCCAAGAACGAGTGAGCCGACGTGCTGACCGCTGATCTCGTCGATGCGCGCCGAGAGCAGTGCAACGTCGAGATCGAGCTCACGGGCAAGCCGCGCCACCAGCGTATCGCCGGCGCCGGCGCCGCGGACCTGGACTCGGATCACGGCCTGCCCGCCTGCGACCGGCTCCGGAACAATGCGGCTCGCCAGCGATACCGGCAGACTGTCGCCGATCACCTCCGCCAGGAAGGATTGCGTGATCGGGTGCCTGGGATGGGTGAAGATGTCGGCGACGTGGCCGCTCTCAACCACATGGCCGGCGTCGAGCACCACCACTTCCTTGGCGAGCTGACGCACCACCGACATTTCGTGCGTGATCAGCACGATCGTCACGCCCAGCTCGCGATTGATGCTCGCGAGCAGGTCGAGGATCGCGCGCGTGGTCTGCGGATCGAGCGCGGAGGTCGCCTCGTCCGACAGCAGCACACTCGGCCGCGTCGCCAGCGCCCGCGCGATGCCGACGCGCTGCTTCTGGCCGCCGGAGAGCTCCGAGGGATAGCGATCGTGCTTGTCGGCGATGCCAACCAGCGCCAGCAGCTCGGCGACACGGGCCTTGGTGTCGGCCTTGCCCCAGCCAGCGATTTCGAGCGGCAGCGCGACATTATCGGCCGCGGTGCGCGACGACAGCAGGTTGAAGTGCTGGAAGATCATGCCGATCGAGCGCTGCGCCAGCCGCAGCTCGCGCCCTGCAAGCGCCGAGATGTCTCTGTTATCGACGATGACGCGGCCCGTGGTCGGCTTCTCCAGCCCATTGATCAGCCGGACCAGGCTCGATTTGCCGGCGCCGGAGCGGCCGATCACGCCGGTGATGGAGCCGCGCGGAATCGCGAAGTCGATGTCTTGCAGCGCCTTGACCCCGGGCTTGCCGCGATAGGCCGGATAGGTTTTTGAGATGCCTGCGAACCGGACCATCGCGTCCGACTCGGTCATGGCGGGTGAAATCGCTTCAGACGTCTGGATCGGCTGTCCGATCGCAAGCGATTGGTGGGCGTTCATGGCGGCGGCCTTCATGCACAATGGTCGCTTGCCCGCAAAAGCGCGCGGGAAGCCGGGTCGCATCGCGCGACGGAGATGGAACTGCGATGAGGGCTCAGAAAGCGCGCTGCATCGCAGCACGCACCATCGCCCTTTCAGACCCTTCTTGCAATCTCAGATATCGGCGGGCAGTTGGACAAAGTTTTCCCGATCGCTCCTTGGCGAAGAAAAATCATCTGCCGGGCTGTCGTCTGATCCGAGCACGGCGAATCCGGACCTGCGGCCCTGGCATCGACCTCACTTTGCATCCTACCGTGGCGCCAGCACGCATCCTCGACAGGCGGGGACCTTTGCGCCTATCTTTCGTCCCATGAGCCATGATCACGACCACCATCACCACGATCACGATCATTCCGAACTATCGGAAACCGAGCTGCGCGTGCGCGCGCTCGAGACGATCCTGACCGAAAAAGGTTACGTGGAGCCGGCCGCGCTCGATGCCATCATCGAGGCCTACGAGACCAAGATCGGCCCGCATAATGGCGCGCGCGTCGTCGCCAAGGCCTGGACCGATCCGGCGTTCAAACAGGCGCTGCTGGAGGACGGCTCAAAAGCCATCGGCACGCTCGGGCATGTCAGCCGCGTCGGTGACCATCTCGTCGTGGTCGAGAACACGCCGCAGCGTCACAACATGGTCGTGTGCACGCTATGCTCCTGCTATCCTTGGGAAATGCTGGGATTGCCGCCGGTCTGGTACAAGGCCGCGCCCTACCGCTCCCGTGCGGTGAAGGACCCGCGCGGCGTGCTCGCCGATTTCGGCGTCACGTTGCCGAAGAAGATCGAAATCCGTGTCTGGGATTCTACTGCCGAGACGCGCTTCCTGGTGCTGCCGATGCGCCCCGAAGGCACGGAAGGCTGGAGCGAAGAGCAGCTCGCCGAGCTCGTCACCCGCGACTCCATGATCGGCACCGGCTTTCCCAAGACGCCGGGAGCGCCGTCGTGAACGGCGTGCACGACATGGGCGGCATGGACGGGTTCGGTAAGGTCGAGCCCGAGCCGAACGAGCCGATGTTCCACGCCGATTGGGAATCGCGTGTCCTCGCGATGGTGCGGGCGATGGGCGCGGCCGGTGCCTTCAACATCGACACCTCGCGGTACTATCGCGAGACGCTGCCGCCGGACGTCTATCTGTCGAGCTCCTACTACAAGAAGTGGTTTCTCGGGCTCGAGGAGATGCTAATCGAGAAGGGCTATCTCACCAGGGAGGAGGTCGCTGCCGGCCACGCGATGCAGCCCGCAAAGCCGCTCAAGCACGGCAAGTTCGATCTCGCCAATGTCGAGCGCGTGATGGTGCGCGGCAAGTTCGCCCGCCCTGCCCCGGCCCCGGCGAAATTTGCGATCGGCGATCGCGTGCGCGCCAAGAACATTCATCCGGCGACGCATACACGGCTGCCGCGCTATGTGCGCGGCCATGTCGGCGTCGTCGAGCTCAACCATGGCTGCCACGTGTTTCCTGACACGGCGGCGATGGAGCGCGGCGAAAATCCGCAATGGCTCTACACGGTCGTGTTCGAGGGCCGCGATCTCTGGGGGGCGGACGGGGATCCGAACTCGAAGGTCTCGATCGACGCGTTCGAGCCCTATCTGGATCCGGCGTGATGAGCCGCACGCTTGCGGCCGCCGCGACGGCGGCCATTCCGAGCATTCCCCGTGACGACGACGGCCCGGTGTTCCGCGCGCCCTGGGAGGCGCATGCGTTTGCGATGGCGCTCACCCTGCACGAACGCGGCGTGTTCACCTGGCCGGAATGGGCCGCCGTACTGGCCGACGAGATCAAGCGCGCACAGGCCGCTGGCGATCCCGATACGGGCGAGACCTATTACCTGCACTGGCTCGCCACGCTGGAAGGCCTCGTCGCACGCAAGGGCGTCGCCTCGACGGAGACGCTTCACCGCTACCGCAACGCCTGGGACCACGCCGCCGATCGCACGCCGCATGGCAAGCCGATCGAGCTGCGGCCGGAGGATTTTTTTAAGGCGTAGCTGTCGCTGCCTTCGTCATTGCGAGCGTAGCGAAGCAATCCAGAATCCCTCCGCGGCGACAGTCTGGATTGCTTCGTCGCAAGGGCTCCTCGTCGACAGCAATGACAACGGAGCGAGACGCCTACCGCCCCGCCGCAAACTCCCGCCACCCCTTCGCACGCAGGCTGCAGGCCGGGCACTCGCCGCAGCCGTAGCCCCACTCATGCTGCGCGCCGCGTTCGCCGAGATAGCAGGTGTGCGACTGCTCGCGAATGAGATCGACGAGGCCGTCGCCGCCGAGATCGTGGGCCAGCTTCCACGTCGCGGCCTTGTCGATCCACATCAGCGGCGTATGCAGCTCGAAGGCTCTCGCCATGCCGAGCGAGAGCGCGGCCTGCATGGCGCGGATGGTCTCGTCGCGGCAATCGGGATAGCCGGAATAATCGGTCTCGCACATGCCGCCGACGATGTGGCTGATACCGCGCCGGTAGGCCAGCGCCGCGGCGAAGGTCAAGAACACCAGATTGCGCCCGGGCACGAAGGTGTTGGGCAGGCCGTCGGCGCCCATCGCGATCGCGACGTCCCGCGTCAGCGCCGACTCGGACACGGCCGCCAGCGTCGGGATCGACAGCGTGTGGCTGTCGCCGAGCCTTGCGGCCCAATCCGCGCGCAGGCCCTTGATGCCCTCGAGCAGGCGGTCGCGGCAGGCGAGCTCGATGGCATGGCGCTGGCCATAGTCGAACCCCAGCGTCTCCACGCGGGCGAAACGGCTGAGTGCCCAGGCGAGGCAGGTGGTGGAATCCTGGCCGCCGGAAAACAGCACCAAGGCGGTCTGCGATGAAAATGCGTCGCTCATGGTCCGCGCTTTAGCACTGCGCAGACCGCCCGCCAATCGGTGGAAATCGGCCTGTTCCGCCGCGCTCCGCTGGGAACGGGCGCCCGCTTTTGGCATAAGGTTTGGAGCCAGGAGACTGCCCCGCAATGACCCCTTCCCGCGACATCTCCCGCCTGATCGAGATCATGGCGGCGCTGCGCACGCCGGTGACCGGCTGCCCCTGGGACCTCGAGCAGGATTTCGCGACCATCGCGCCCTACACGATCGAGGAAGCCTATGAGGTGGTCGACGCCATCACACGGGGCGACCTCGACGATCTGCGCGAGGAGCTCGGCGACCTCCTATTGCAGGTCGTGTTCCACGCCCAGATGGCTGAGGAGCAGAACGCGTTCGCGTTTGGCGACGTCGTCGAAGCCATCACCCGCAAGATGATCCGCCGCCATCCTCATGTCTTCGCCGACAAGGACGGAAATCTCGCCTCCTCTCACGTCAAGGAAGTCTGGGACCGCATCAAGGCCGAGGAGAAAGCCGAGCGCGCCGCGCGCCGGCCGCCGGAGGACGCGCCGGCGCGCAAATCACTGCTGTCGGGCGTGAAGGCCGGCCAGCCCGCACTGACGCGCGCCATGGAGCTTCAGCGCACGGCCTCCACCGTCGGCTTCGACTGGAACGATCCGCGCGCGGTCTTGCAAAAGATCCGCGAGGAAGCCGACGAGATCGAGGCCGCGCTCGACCGCAACGACAAGCAGGAATTAGCGGAGGAGACGGGCGACCTGATGTTCGCCCTCGTCAACCTCGCCCGCCATGTCGATGCCGATCCGGAAAGCGCCTTGCGGGCGACGAATGCAAAATTCGAGCGGCGCTTCGCCTATATCGAACGCGCGCTGGAGGCGCAGGGGCGCACGCTGGAGCAGGCCTCGCTCGCGGAAATGGATGCGCTATGGAACGAGGCGAAGGTCGACGAAAAGCCGGCGTCGGAGGGACGCAAAGAAGTTCGCCGTTAACCAAAATGTCGTCCTGGACAAGCGCGCCTCAAGCGCGCGCAGATCCGGGACGACAGCGTCTACGCTGAGAGATGCGGCACCGCATCGAACCTAGACACCACGATATCCCGCTTGGTCTCGTCGACCCGCACGGTCATGTCGAAGCGGCCGTCGTGCAGCTTCTTGGACAGCACCTCGGAATTGCGATGCAGCCAGGAGATGCCGGCGCCGTCGGCGGCGTCGATGGAGAGATCCAGCGTGGTGCGTTTGGCCGCGAGCCGTTGCTCGATCGCGGCGAGCAGTGCTTCCACCCCTTCGCCCGACACGGCGGAGACCAGCATCGCCGGATGGTCCTCCGGCCTGCGTGCGGCGATGTTCAAAAGCTCTTCGCGCTGTTCGGCATCGTAACGATCGATCTTGTTCCAGACTTCGATGATGCGGCCGGAATCATCAGGGTTGATGCCGAGCTGGCGCAGCACCGCGTCGACGTCGCTCTGCTGCGCTTCGGCATCCTCATGCGAGATGTCGCGGACATGCAGGATGACGTCCGCCTCCAACACCTCCTCCAGCGTGGCGCGGAAGGCGGCGACGAGCTGTGTCGGCAGATTGGAAATGAAGCCGACCGTGTCGGACAGCATCGCCTTGCCGCCGTGCGGCAGGTTCAGCGCCCGCAGGGTCGGGTCGAGCGTCGCGAACAGCATGTCGGCGGCCTGCACGTCGGCGCGCGTCAGGCGATTGAACAGCGTCGATTTGCCGGCATTGGTGTAGCCGACCAGCGCGACGACGCGATACGGGACGCGCTGGCGCCCGGCCCGGTGCAGGCGGCGCGTCGCCTGCACCTTCTTCAGTTCGCCCTCCAGCTTGGAGATGCGCTCCTGGATCAGGCGGCGGTCGGCTTCGATCTGCGTCTCGCCGGGACCGCCCATGAATCCGAAACCGCCGCGCTGGCGTTCGAGATGGGTCCATGAGCGCACCAGGCGCGAGCGCTGATAGTTGAGATGCGCGAGCTCGACCTGGAGCGAGCCTTCCCTGGTCTTGGCGCGGCGGCCGAAGATTTCCAGAATAAGCCCGGTGCGGTCGAGCACCTTGGCGTGCAGCTCCTTCTCGAGATTGCGCTGCTGGATCGGCGCCAGCGCGCAATCCATCACCACGAGCTCGACATCGAGGCTTTTGATCAGCCCCGCGATCTCCTCGACCTTGCCCTTGCCGATATAGGTCGCCGGCCTGATCTGGCTGATCGGCGCGATAATGGCGTCGGCAATGACGAGATCGATCGCGCGCGCGAGGCCCGCGGCTTCATCGAGCCGGGCCTCGGCGTTACGCAGGACTTGATTAGACAAGCCATGGTTTTCCGATTGCACGTCGGCACTGCCCGCGCGCACACGCAAGTAGGGGCCGATGACAAGCACCCGCCCCGTCTGCTTAGCCCCTGCCGGCCGCGGACGGTCGGCATCCCCGTCGAAATTTCGGGGTTCCAATCAGATCACTCTCAAGCCGGCTGATCCTCGCCGCCTTCGAACAACTGGATCGGCGCACCCGGCATGATGGTCGATATCGCATGCTTGTAGACAAGCTGCGAGTGACCGTCGCGCCGAAGCAGCAGACAGAAATTGTCGAACCAGGTCACGATGCCCTGGAGCTTCACTCCGTTGACCAGAAAGATCGTCAGTGGCGTCTTGGTTTTGCGAACGTGATTAAGGAAGGTGTCCTGCAGGTTTTGTGCGCGGTCTGCCGCCATTGTTTTTATCTCGCTTTGAGTTTCTTTTTATTGCGCCGGTTGCGGCCCTCTTTTGAAATTCGGAGCCTCTTCCGGTTGCCGTGCCTCATGAGATCCCCCTCGGAAGGAACAGCTGTGCAATTAGAGGACAGGTGGGCTTATTAGGCAAGCCGCTTCACGCGGCAGCCCCAGCCGTATTGCCCCGAAAAACTACGGAAATCGATGATTTTCCTCGCTTATCTTTGATCTCTGACCGCCACCTGGCCGCGCTAGCCGACACCAAGCGCCTTCAGCTTCCGGTGCAGCGCTGAACGTTCCATGCCAACAAACTCGGCCGTGCGAGAAATATTTCCCGAGAAACGGCTGATCTGTGCAATCAAATAGTCGCGCTCGAATACTTCGCGCGCCTCGCGCAGCGGCAGCCCCATGATGTGCTCGCCATTGTTGCTGGTCGGCATCGCCGGCACCATGGAGCCGACGTCCTGCGGTAACATGTCGGCCGTGATGATGACTTCGGGCCCGCCCGCAGCCAGAATCATGACTCTCTCAACATTGTTGCGGAGCTGGCGCACATTGCCCGGCCAGACGTGCGATTGCAGCACCGCCATCGCATCCTGCCCGATCTGACGCTTCGGCAGGCCGCTGCCGGCCGAGATCTGCTCCATGAAGTAATCGATCAATTCCGGAATGTCCTCGCGCCGCTCCGACAGCGCGGGCACCCGGATCGGCACCACCGAGAGCCGATGATAGAGGTCCTCGCGGAAATGACCGGCCGCGATCTCCTCTTCGAGATTGCGCGCGGTGGAGGAGATGATGCGGACGTCGACCTGCACCTTGGCGGTGCCGCCGACGCGCTGGAACGACTGCTCGACCAGCACGCGCAGAATCTTGTTCTGGGTCTCGCGCGGCATGTCGGCAATTTCGTCAATGAACAGCGTGCCGCCATGGGCTTCCTCGAGCGCACCGGCCTTGCGCGGCTGTTCGCCGTTGGACTGCTCGACGCCGAACAGCTCATGCTCCATCCGCTCGGGCGTGATGGCGGCTGCATTGATGACGACGAAGGGTCCGTCGGCGCGGCCCGAGGCCATGTGCAACGTGCGCGCCGTCAGCTCCTTGCCGGCGCCGGCGGGGCCGACGATCAGGATACGGCTGTTGGCCTTGGCCGCGCGCTCGATGGTCTGGCGCAGCTGGTTCATGCTCGGCGAGCGGCCGACGAGCTGGCTGGCGCTCGGCGCGAGCTGCTTCAGCTCCTTGACCTCGCGCTTGAGGCGCGAGTTCTCCAGCGCTCGGGTCGCGACCAGGATCAGCCGGTCGGCCTTGAACGGCTTCTCGATGAAGTCATAGGCGCCGCGCTTGATCGCTGCGACCGCGGTCTCGATGTTGCCGTGGCCGGAGATCATCACGACCGGCAGATCGGCGTTGTCCTTCTTGACCTGCTCCAGGAGCTGCAAGCCGTCGAGCTTGGAGCCCTGGAGCCAGATGTCGAGGAACACCAGATGCGGTCTGCGGTTGGCGATCTCGGCCAGGGCCGTATCGCTGTCGCGCGCAGTCCTTGTGACGAACCCCTCGTCTTCGAGTATGCCGGCAACGAGGTCCCGAATATCGGCCTCATCATCGACAATCAGAATTTCACTTGCCATGGGTCGCGCCTGCCTTGTCAGCTACCTGTTGAGGCTTCGATTTTCGTTGAATCATTGGTCTTTTCAGTCGGCTTTTTGGTTCCGGCGGCCGGCTCTTTCGTTTCCGGGTCCTTGATGGATTCCGTAACGGCTTGCTTGTTGTCCGACTTGGTTGCTTCCTTGGCCGCGGCCGCCGGCTCGGCCGTCTCGGACTTCGCAGGTTGCCCGGAGATCGCAAAGCGCAACCGCATCCAGGCGCCGCGCTGGCCTTCGCGGAAGTCGGAAGCGTCCTTCAGCTCGATGCGTCCGCCGTGGTCTTCCAGCACGCGGCCGACGATCGCCAGCCCCAGGCCGGTGCCCTTGGCGCGCGTCGTGACGTAGGGCTCGAGCAACCGCGAGCGCGCGACCTTGGGCAGGCCGATGCCGTTGTCGATGACGTCGATCAGCACGTCCTCGCCCTCGCGCGACACCACGACGTCGATGCGGCCCTTTCCGTTTTCCTTGCCGAGCTCCTCCGGCGGGACCTGCTCGATCGCCTCGGTTGCGTTCTTGACGATGTTGGTGACCGCCTGGGAGATCAGTCGCCGGTCGAACTGGGCGCGCAGCGGATCCTCCTTGAACTCAGCCTCGATGTCGATCTCGGGATGGGCGACCTTCATCAGGAATACCGCCTGCCGCACGGTGTCGGCGACGTCCTCGCCTTCCATCACCGGCTTCGGCATCCGCGCGAAGCGGGAGAACTCGTCGACCATGCGCCTGATGTCGTCGACCTGGCGCACGATGGTGTCGGTGCACTGGTCGAAGACCTGCTTGTCCTTGTCCTCTGTGATGGTCTTGCCGAACTTGCGGCGGATGCGCTCGGCCGAGAGCTGGATCGGCGTCAGCGGGTTCTTGATCTCGTGGGCGATGCGGCGCGCCACGTCGCCCCAGGCCGAGGTGCGCTGCGCCGACACGAGCTCGGTGATGTCGTCGAGCGTGATGATGTAGCTGTCGCGCGGCTGGCTGGTCTTCTCGGCGCTGACGCGGACCGAGAGATTGCGCTCGGTGCCGTCGCGGGTGATCGTGATCTGGCCCTGCACCAGGCGCTGGGTCCCTTCCCGTGCCGTCTTCATCATTTCGTCGAGCTCGGGCAGCACGTCGGAGAGCGGGTGGCCGAGCGTCTCCGCTTCGGAGTGCCCGATCAGCTTCTCGGCGGAACGGTTGAGGATGCCGACGCTGCCGGAGGTGTCGACGCCGATGATGCCGGCGCTTGCCGATGACAGCACGGCCTCGATGAAGCGGCGGCGGCTGTCGATGAGGTCGCTGGCGTTGACGAGCTCGTCGCGCTGGCTGCGCAATTCCTGCGTCATCTTGTTGAAGGTCTCACCGAGCTGGGCAAGATCGCCTTCCGACTGGTGCACGGGCACCTGGACATGCAGATCGCCGGTCGAGACCGTGTGGGCTGCATTCATCAGCCGTCGGATTGGCGAGACCAGCGAGTTGGCGAAGTTGAGGCCGATCAGCACCGAGGCCATCAGGATGGTCAGCGCGATCACCGCAAACATCAGCGCAAACGCGACCTGGATACCGAGCCGTCGCGACTCGATCTGAGCGTATTCGGCGACGCTGACCTCGGTCTGCTTGAGCTGGTTGACGACGTTCGGATCGAGTGGCCGGGCGACGTAGAGGAACGTGTCGCTGAAGGCGCGCAGGCGGATCACCGCGGCGACGAAGCTCGCGTCCGGCAGCACCGCGATCTCGGGCTCGGACTCGTTGACGTTGCTGAGAAAGTCGGGCGCCGGCGGCGAATAGGCGAGCCGCATGCCGGTGTCGGCGGATTCCAAAATGTTGGTGTTCTTGTCGATGATCATTGCGCCCGGCAAATTGCGGGAGCCGGCGCTGGCGGTCAGCATCTCGCGGAACGAGCGGCGGTCCTGGTCGTAGAGCGGCCGGGCGTGCGCGATGTCGTTTGCCATGCCGAGAATGTCGCCGCGGATCAGCTGCGCATGGTCCTGCATGTAGGCCCGCGCGATCGTCAGCGAATTCTGGATCACCTCCTTGGTCGGCCCCGAGAATAGCCGGTCGAGGCCGCGCTCGATGGTGACGTTGGCGACCACGGCGACCAGCACCGCCGGCAGCACCGCCACGATCGAGAACAGGCTGACGATCTGGACATGGAGGCGCGCTGCCGCCCTGCCCCGCCGTCGCGCCAGGATCAGTTGCCAGAGTTCCCGGACGATGATCCCGACCAGGAGCAGGATCGTGGCCGCATTGATCAGATAGAACGAGCGGACCACCTCCGGCGTCGGCTCGATCTTGGTGAGGCCGGTCAGAACCAGGAAGGTCAGGAGGGCCGACAGCAGCGCCAGGGCCACGGCGAAGGGTGCCAGCCAGCGCCGCAGCGACCAGCGCTTGGGCTCTTCGGCTGGGGCCGTGTCAAAGGATGCGGCCGAGGTATCTGCGCTGGTCATTCCGGCAATGGGCTGCTGAAAACGGGTCCGCGGGCGCGCGGATACTGATGTATTCGTACCACATTGTTGCCGAATTGCGACAATTCCGCGGCGTCTCCGCCGCGACGGACGGCACATCCACAAGCAGATTCCGGTTGGACGGGAACGGATTCCCGCCGTCCCGGCTTGACGGGGATGGATAGATTTTTTCTCGCGACGATGGTCTCGGCCGTGCTTCTACTGATCGTGGCCGCCGACCTCCTGGTTAACGGGCTCGGCCTTCAGCAGCCGCTGGTGAATGTCGCCAGCGTGATGCCGGCATCCAGCCGACTTGTCAGGTAGATGATGCAGCGCCTTGCGGCCGAATGACCAATTTGTACGTGCGAGCGGAACATTTCAGTCCGATGCGGACTTCTGCCCACCGCGTCAGCCACAACGGCCAGCGCGATCCGGACAGGCTCAGCTCTGCCTTGGTAGGGGGAGCTGAGCCACCGTCCGTCCGGCACGACTATGCCCCGCTGCGGTAGACCTGGATGTCCAGATCCCGGATCTTCTTGCGTAGCGTATTGCGGTTGAGGCCGAGCAGGTCTGCGGCGCGGATCTGATTGCCGCGGGTGGCAGCGAGCGCGGCCGTGAGCAGCGGCACCTCGATCTCCTTCAGGATGCGGTGATAGAGACCCGGCGGCGGCACGCCGTTCGGGAAGCCCTGGAAGTGCGAGGATAGATAGGCCTCCACCGCGCCGCCCAGATTGTCGACGCCCTGCTGGACCGCCGCACCCGGGCTGACCGAAGGCGGCGCGAGCTCGCCGTCGATGACGGAGGCCGTGATCACGTCCTGCGGATAAAGCGCGGCCAAGCGCCGGGCGAGGTTTTCGAGCTCGCGCACATTGCCCGGCCAGCGGTGCTGCTTCATCCGCTCCAGCGCCAGCGCATCGAGTTTCTTCGGCGGCAATCCGTCCTTCTCGGCCAGCGTGAAGAAGTGCCGCACCAGATCAGGCAGGTCCTCGATACGCTCGCGAAGCGGCGGCAACCGCAGCGGCACGACGTTGAGACGGAAGAACAGGTCTTCGCGGAACAGGCCCTGCTGGATCAGGACGCGCAGATCCTTGTTGGAAGCCGCGACGATCCGCACGTCGGTCTTGATCGGGGTGCGGCCGCCGACGGTGGTGTATTCGCCCTGCTGGAGCACGCGCAACAGGCGGGTCTGCGCCTCCATCGGCATGTCGCCGATTTCGTCGAGGAACAGCGTGCCGCCCTCGGCCTGCTCGAACCGGCCCGAGGCGCGGGTGTTGGCGCCGGTGAAGGCGCCGCGCTCATGGCCGAACAGCTCGGATTCGATGAGGTCGCGCGGGATCGCCGCCATGTTGACGGCGACGAAGGGGCCGTTGCGCCGCTTGCCGTAATCGTGCAGCGCGCGTGCCACCAATTCCTTGCCAGTGCCGGACTCGCCCGTGATCATTACGGTGAGGTCGGTCTGCATCAGGCGCGCCAACACGCGATAGATCTCCTGCATCGCCGGCGAGCGGCCGACCAGCGGGATCGCCTCCATTTCGGCGTCGTCGTCCGGCGTCGAGACCCGCTCCTTCGGTTCGGCGAGCGCGCGGCCGACGATGGCGATCAGCTCCTTCAGGTCGAAGGGCTTCGGCAGATATTCATAGGCGCCGCGCTCGGAGGCGCGGATCGCCGTCATGAACGTGTTCTGTGCGCTCATGACGATGACGGGCAGATTGGGCCGCATCTTCTTGATCCGCGGCAAGAGGTCGAAAGCGTTCTCGTCGGGCATCACCACGTCGGTGATGACGAGATCGCCCTCTCCCTGGCTGACCCAACGCCATAAGGTTGCGGCATTGCCGGTGAGCCGCACTTCGTAGCCGGCGCGGGACAGTGCCTGATTGAGAACGGTGCGGATGGCGGTATCGTCATCAGCTACGAGAATGCTACCTGCGGGCATCGTTAATCCTCATCTTGCCCCCTGTGATGCAGGCGACGGCTTCCCGGCAGAGTCGGCGCGGCTGCTTTGATCGGCATGTTTCGCCGATGTGGAATACATCGGCATCAGCACGCGGAAGGTGGTCTTGCGCGGCTGAGATTCGCATTCGATGATGCCCCCGTGATCGCCGACGATCTTTGCGACCAGCGCGAGGCCCAGCCCCGAGCCGGTCTGCTTGGTGGTCACGAAGGGATCGAACAGGTTGGGCAGAAGGTCGTCTGGCACGCCTGGTCCGTTGTCTCTCACGCAGAATTCAAGCGGCAGGGATACCCGGGATTTTTGACCGGGGACTGACAGGCGCACGCCGGGGCGGAACGCGGTGGTGAGCTGGATCTCGGCGTCGGGCGCGTCGATCAGGGCTTCGGCGGCGTTCTTGACGAGATTGAGGAACACCTGGACCAGCTGGTCCTGGTTCGCCAGCACCGGCGGCAGCGAAGGATCGTAATCCTCGATGAAGCGGATGTTGCGGGCAAAGCCGGACTGCGCCAGCCGCTTCACGTGATCGAGCACAGAGTGAATGTTGACGGGACCGCGCACCACGGGGCGCTCGTCGCCGAACACCTCCATGCGGTCGACCAGCGTCACAATGCGGTCGGCCTCGTCGCAGATCAGGCGCGTCAGCATGCGGTCCTCGGACGAGGCCTGCTGCTCCAGCAATTGAGCCGCGCCGCGGATTCCCGACAGCGGATTCTTGATCTCGTGCGCCAGCATCGCGGCGAGCGCGATCACCGAGCGCGCGGCGCTGCGATGGGTGAGCTGACGGTCCATCTTGTCGGCGATGCTGCGCTCCTGGAGCATCACCACGATATGGCCGGGCCGCTCGGTGAGCGGAGCCACATGCAGGTCGACCTGGCGGTCGCCGCCCATGCGCGGTGTGCCCAGATCAACCTTGTATTCGTTGACCGGCGAGTTCGACGAGCGCACCTGGTCGATCAGTGCCAGCAGCGGGCTGCCGAACGGCACCAGCTCCTTGAGCGATTGCCGCTTCAAGAACTGCGTCGAGATTTCGAAGAAGGCTTCGGTCGCGATGTTGGCGGCGACGATCTTGCCGTCCGGGCCGATCATCAGCACGGGATTGGGCAGCGCATCCAAGATCGCATCGCTGTCGGACGGCCGGCGATGTTCGGCGGCTGAGCTCATGCAGCGGCCCTCCATGCGAAGTCGTCGAAGGCGTCTTGCAGCGATTGGTGAACGCGGCGCGGTTCCTCCGAGGTGAGTATCTTCTGGCGCCACGATTTCAGCGTCTCGGCCGGCGCGCCGCTGACCTCCGCCGCGACGTCGAGCGCCCAGCCCAGATGCTTGCGCGCATGCCTGAGGCCAATGCGCAAGCCGTATAGTGCGCAAACACCTTCATAGAGCGTGCGGACATAATGCAGCTGCGTCTCGAGCGCCGGCGTTGCTTCCTCTGCCCCGCCCTTCAGGCGGCGGCCGATCTGGCCGGGCAGCCAGGGCTGGCCCTGCGCGCCGCGGCCGATCATCACGGCATCGGCGCCGGAGGCCTCCAACGCCGCGAGCGCCTTCTCATAGGACGTGATGTCGCCATTGACGACGAGCGGAATGGAGATGGCCTCGCGCACGGCGCGGATCGCATCCCAATCGGCCTCGCCCTTGTAGAACTGGCAGCGGGTGCGGCCATGCACGGCGACGAGCTTGATGCCTGATGCTTCCGCGCGCCGCGCCAGCTCCGGCGCGTTGCGGCTGCGGTCGTCCCAGCCGAGCCGCATCTTCAGTGTCACGGGCACCTTGACCGCGGCGATCGTCGCCTCGATCAGGCTGACGGCATGGTCGAGGTCGCGCATCAGGGCCGAGCCGGACTGGCCGCCGGTGACGTGGCGGGCCGGACAGCCCATATTGATATCGATGATGTCGGCGCCTTCGGCCTCAGCGATCCGGGCGCCTTCGGCCATCCAATGCGCCTCGCAGCCGGCGAGCTGGACCACATGCGGACCGATTCCCGTCGCTTCGCAACGCAACCGCGACATCCGGTGGCCGTTGGCGAGTTCATCGCTGGCTGTCATTTCCGACACGACGAGACCCGCCCCAAGCTCCGCGGCCAACCGCCGAACGGGCGAGTCAGTCACCCCCGACATCGGTGCCAGGAAGACCGGGGTGGCGACATCAATATCGCCTATTTTCAACGGCTTAGAGCCGGATATTGCCGAGCCGGTCACAGGGGTCTCGTTGACTGGACAGGGCCTCATCGCGCCTGCCATGATCTATCTTGCGCACAGTTCTTGTGCAGTCAAGCGTCATGCCTACAGTTTAGACAGTTCTGCAAATCTTTCAAGTGCAGTGCAGCAAAATGCTGTTGCCCACAATGCGCCGGAAACCCCTTTTTTTGCGGGCCTGCCGTGCTAGAGGCATGCCACCAAATCACCCCACTCCCCGACTCGTCATCATCAACTGAGTATTTGAGTCCCATGGCGAAATCACAACGCACCGCGGCCGTCCTTGTCGCAGCCGGACGCGGCTTGCGCGCCGGCGCTGGCGGGCCGAAGCAATATCGCGAGATCGGCGGTGTGCCCGTGATCCATCGCGCCATGGAAGCCTTCAGCCGCCACCCCGAGGTGTTTGCGGTGCAGCCGGTGGTGAATCCCGACGATACCGCCATCTTCACGGCAGCGGTCGCAGGCCTCAAGCACGAGCCGCCGGCCAACGGCGGCGCCACCCGCCAAGCCTCGGTGCTCGCCGGCCTCGAAGCGCTCGCACGGCACAAGCCCGATATCGTCCTGATCCATGACGCCGCCCGCCCCTTCGTCTCGGAAGGCGTGATCTCCCGTGCGATCGAGGCGGCGAGCCGCACCGGCGCAGCGATCCCCGCCATTGCCGTCACCGACACGATCAAGCTCACCGGCGAGAACGGCCATGTCGAGGGCACGCCGGACCGCGCGCGGCTGCGAATCGCGCAGACGCCGCAATCCTTTCTTTTCGACGTCATCCTCGAGGCGCATCGTCGCGCGGCAAAGGAAGGACGCTCGGATTTCACCGACGATGCCGCCATTGCCGAATGGGCAGGATTGACGGTTGCAACCTTTGAAGGCGATGTTGCCAATATGAAGCTCACCACTCCCGAGGATTTCGTGCGCGAGGAAGCACGTCTCGCCGCCCAGCTCGGCGATATCAGGACCGGCACGGGCTATGACGTGCACGCCTTCGGCGACGGCGACCACGTCATGATCTGCGGCGTGCGCGTCCCTCACACCAAGGGTTTTCTCGCCCATTCCGACGGAGATGTCGGCCTGCATGCGCTGGTCGACGCCATTCTCGGTGCGCTCGCCGACGGTGACATCGGCTCGCACTTCCCGCCGAGCGACGCGAAGTGGAAGGGTGCTTCCTCCGACCAGTTCCTGAAATATGCCATCGAGCGCGTCGCGGCGCGCGGCGGCCGCGTCGCCAATCTCGAGGTGACGCTGATCTGCGAACGGCCGAAGATCGGTCCCTTGCGCGACATCATGCGCGCGCGCATCGCCGAGATCTCCGGCGTCGACATCTCCCGCGTCGCGGTGAAGGCGACGACCAGCGAGCGGCTCGGCTTCACCGGCCGCGAGGAAGGCATCGCGGCCACCGCGAGCGCCACCATCCGCCTGCCCTGGAGCCTGTAGGACCATGGGCGGCAGCGACGCACGCGCCCTCTCTCGCTCGCTGCTCGATTTGTGCCGGATGCGCAAGCTGACGATCGCGACGGCCGAGTCCTGCACCGGCGGCCTCGTCGCCGGCGCGCTGACCGACATCCCCGGTTCTTCCGACGTGATCGACCGGGGCTTCGTCACCTATTCCAACGACGCCAAGCGCGCGATGCTCGGGGTCGAGGCGAGCACGCTCGCCAATTTCGGCGCGGTCAGCAAGGAGACCGCAACCGCCATGGCGATCGGTGCCCTGGAGCGCGCCGATGTCGATCTCGCGGTCGCCATCACCGGAATTGCCGGCCCCGGCGGCGCAACGCCTGGCAAGCCGGTCGGCCTCGTGCACTTCGCGGCGGCGGCGCGCGACGGCCGCATCATCCATCGCGAGCACCGCTTCGGCGCGATCGGCCGCAGCGCCGTGCGCGCGCGCTCCGTGGTCGAGGCGCTGCGCATGCTGATGGACCTCGCCCGCGGCCCGCAAGTCCAGGTCAAGCCGCGCCCCGCAGCCGCAAGCCGTCTGCGTCCCCGCGTCACCCGCTCGCCACGCCGACACGCGGTGAAGCGCAGGCCGCCGCGCTCGCCGCGGGGCTGAGGCGCTCTCAGTCCGTCGACAGCAGCGCGCTTGCACGATCGAGCACGCGCTGCCTAACCGCATCGGCATCTGATGGATTGACCTTCGCGCTCACCGTCAATTCCACGACGGGTGCTGCGGGATCGGCAGCGATCACCTTTGACACATTGACCGACGGCGCGGTCCTGTCGTCGATGCGGGGATCGTCACGCAGCTCCTTCAGGATCTGGTCGGCCAACGCATTGGCCGCACCTGCCCTGACCGGAAACGCCACCTTGACTTCCCCCGTACCTGGATAGGCGCTGTGGTTGATGATGGCCGCGCCCCACACCTGCCCGTTCGGCAACAGGATCTGCGTATTGTCGAGCGCGACCAGCTCGGTCATGAACAGCGACAACGACTTCACCTTCCCCGCCTTGCCGGCGACCTCGACGTCGTCGCCGATGTGAAAGGGACGAAACAGCAGCAGCATCACGCCGGCGGCGAGGTTGGAGAGCGTGCCTTGAAGCGCAAGGCCGATGGCGAGTGAAGTCGCGCCCAGCACGGCAACGAGGCTCGCGGTCTGGATGCCGAAGAGCTGCAGCACGGCGATGCCGACCACCGCGAGCACGGCATAGCGAGCCACACTGGCGACGAACAAGGTCACCAGCGGATCGACCCGGTGCGTGACACTCAAGACGCGCGTGACGAAACGCTGCATTGCGCCGGACAGATACCAGCCGACCGCGAACAGCAGGATCGCGTAAATCGCGTTCAAGCCATACAGGACGAGCGATGCTTTCAACGTATCGAAATTGATGGTCATGGAAGCTCCAACCCGGACGAATCGGTTGAGAACTCGCGGCGGCGCGAAATGATCCCGGCGGATGTCGATGGGAACGCCAACCTGGTAGCCCGGATTGCGCTGCTCTCCATCTGGGCCACAACCCTTTGTGTTGCCCGTCGGGCAAGACACACAATTGCGCGGTCAATCCGCTCGCGTCAAAATATTCGCTTTTACAGAATTTCTGATTTTGCACATTGTCCGGCCACCTCATCCCTGTCAGAGGGGCGGATCGCGATCGTCACGAACGCGGGATGGGCCGTGGTGGACGCTGGCAGCACCGGCGCGAAGGGCATCGCAGGGCGGGAACCGTGAGCGATCGCCGCGCGCAAACGACCGATGCGATCAGCGTACGGCAAAACCGTGTCGTCCTGACGCCCGGGGCCTGTGCGTCAAGTCTTGCGGTGATGCGTTTTCGTCCAACCGGGCGCGCGCATCAGCGATCCGCAAGGCGACGGGGGCAATAGTGCATCGCTCCCCGGGGAGAGCTCGGCATAAGCCGTCAAACCACTGCGCAGGGAAGGCCGGTTGTTTGGCTTCACCTGTATGCCGCTGTGCAGCTCTTCGTAGCGTAACTCCCGCACAGTGGACCGCGGGTGCCCAGCCGGCATCCGGTCTTCCCTGCGCCCTCTGACTTCAAGAGGGTGTCTCGACGAAGCAAAGCTCGGGCGAGAGAAAGCCGCGAGGACGCGCAGGTGTGTCTGCGATTGAGATGCCAATTGGAAAAGCTACCTGGATGCTCATCCTCAGTCATTTCCCAGCGGCTTGTCCGCCGAAGCTCGGAGAGCGAAGGCGGAAGCGAAGCAATCCAGAATGTTCCTCAGAGGGATTCTGGATTGCTTCGTCGCAAGAGCTCCTCGCAATGCCGGTGGAAAGAGTGCGGCCTACGTCGGCGCCAGCTTCGGCCGGCCATAAATCGCGTCCGCGCGTTTTTCGAACGCAGTGGAGAAGCGCGCGAATGCGGCGTCGAACATCGAGCCCATCAGCATCGCGAGCATGCGGCTCTTGAATTCATAGGCGAGAAAGAAACCGACATCGCAGACGCCCTCACCCTTGGGCTCGAACGTCCAGCGGTTTTCAAGATTTCTGAAAGGACCTTGCAGATATTCGACCAGGATTTTCAGATTGGCGCGGTCGAGTGTCACCCGGCTGGTGAAGGATTCCTTGACCAGCTTGAACGACACTGTCATGTCGGCGACCAGCACCTCGGTGCCGTCAGGTTTCGCCATGCGCTGACGCACTCTCAGCGCGCTGCACAGCGGCACGAATTCCGGGTATCGCTCGACGTCGGCGACCAGATCAAACATCTCGGATGCGCTGTGACTGACACGGCGCTTGCTCGAAAATTTGGGCATAGCGGTTCAGCGGGCGTTAGCTGCCCGCGCGGCCTTCAATCTCGCAAAATCCTCGCCGGCATGATGGGACGAGCGGGTCAGCGGGCTCGCCGACACCATCAGGAAGCCCTTGGTGTAGGCGACCTTCTCGTAGGAGGCGAACTCGTCGGGCGGCACGAAGCGCATCACGGCGTGATGCTTACGGGTGGGTTGGAGATACTGGCCGATGGTCAGGAAATCGACCTCGGCAGAGCGCAGATCGTCCATTACCTGGAGCACCTCGTGGCGCTCCTCGCCAAGGCCGACCATGATGCCGGACTTGGTGAAGATGGTGGGATCGAGCTCCCTAACCCGCTGCAGCAGCCGGATCGAGTGGAAATAGCGCGCGCCGGGCCGCACCGTGAGATAGCGCGACGGCACGGTCTCGAGATTGTGGTTGAACACGTCGGGCTTCGCCGCAACGACGACCTCGAGTGCCCCCTCCTTGCGCAGGAAGTCCGGCGTCAGGATCTCGATCGTGGTCGAAGGACACGCGGCGCGGATCGCACGAATGGTCTGGGCAAAATGCTCGGCGCCGCCGTCGGCGAGGTCGTCGCGGTCGACCGAAGTGATGACGACGTGCGCCAGCCCCAGCTTGGCCACGGCCTCGGCGACGTGCTGCGGTTCGGACGCATCGAGCGCGTTGGGCAGGCCGGTCTTGACGTTGCAGAAGGCGCAGGCACGGGTGCAGGTGTCACCCATGATCATGAAGGTCGCGTGCTTCTTGTCCCAACACTCGCCGATATTCGGGCAGCCCGCTTCCTCGCACACCGTGTGCAGGCCGTTGGCCCGCACGATGTTGCGGGTGTCGGTATAGCCGCGGGTATTGGGCGCGCGCACGCGAATCCAGTCCGGCTTCGGCGGCGAAGCGGAATCGGGCCGGTTCACCTTTTCAGGGTGGCGCGGGCGCAGCGGGTTCGTGATGGTATCGACAATAACGACCATGGGGTGTCCGGTCTGTTCAGGTCCTACCTAGTCGGTCTGGCTGAGCATCGCAACCCGGCTCGCCCCGCTTCAGCGAACATGGCAGATATGGGCAATATCCTGCTCTGTTCTCAGGCGATTCTCACCTCGAATGGCTCCAAGATCGAATGCCTCTCCGTTGCGGCTTGGCAAGCCGCTGAAGCGGACCTTTTTCGACCGCAGCGTCCACGAGGTCGCGCCCGACCTGATCGGCGCCACCATGCTGGTCGACGGCGTCGGTGGAATCATCGTCGAGGTCGAGGCCTATCATCATACCGACCCGGCCGCGCATTCCTATCGCGGGCCGACGCCTCGGAACCAGGTGATGTTTGGGCCGCCCGGCTACGCCTATGTCTACCGTTCCTACGGCATCCATTGGTGCGTGAACTTCGTCTGCGAGGAGGAAGGTTCGGCCAGCGCCGTGCTGATCCGCGCGCTGGAGCCGACCCATGGCTTAGCCGCGATGCGACGCCGCCGCCATCTCCAGGATTTGCACGCGCTGTGCTCGGGCCCGGGCAAGCTGACCGAAGCGCTCGGCATCACGATCGCGCACAACGCGCTGCCGCTGGATCGGCCGCCGATCGCCCTGCACGCGCGGACGGAGGATGTCGAGGTCGCTGCCGGGATTCGGATCGGCATCACCAAGGCGGTCGAGCTGCCCTGGCGCTATGGCATCAAGGGCTCGAAATTTTTGAGCAAGCCGTTTCCGAAGTAACGATCATTCCGGGATGGTCCGAAGGACCAGACCCGGAATCTCGAGATTCCGGGTTCGGCTCTTCGAGCCGCCCCGGAATGAGGACCAGATTAAGACGCCTGCTTGAGCCGCTCCAGCGCCTCCAGCAGCTTGGCCTTGCGGGCCAGCGCCGCCTCGCGCTTTTCGCGCTCCTCCTCGACGACCTCCTCGGCCGCGTTGGCGACGAACTTCTCGTTGGCCAGCTTGGACTCGGCGCGCTTGATGTCGGCGTCGGCCTTGCCGATCTCCTTGTCGAGACGCGTGCGCTCGGCGGCGACGTCGATTACGCCCTTCAGCGGCAGCGCGGCCACCTCGCCGCGCACAAGCAGTTGAACGGCGCCGTCAGGTGCGCGGTCGGCGAAAGAGATGTCGGAGAGCCGCGCCATGCGCTTGATGACTTCGGTCCAGCGCGGCGCGCGCTCTTTCGTCTCTGCCGAAACGCCCACGAGCACCAGCGCCGTCAGCGTCGCCGGCGGGATATTCATCTCGGCACGCACCGAACGGATCTGGGTGACGAGATCGATCACCCAGCCGATCTCGGCCTCGGCCGCGGGATCGCTGAAGTCGGCATGGTCGAAGATCGGCAGCACCCAGGCCGGCGAGACGAGCGGATCGGTCGGTCCCGTCGTCGCGGCGAGCATCGCAAGCTGCTCCGGCGTCGGCTCAACCGGCTTGAGCGGCCACGGCGCCAATGCGAGCAGGCTATCGCGCTTCGCCGTCACCTCCCACAGCTCTTCGGTGATGAAGGGCATGAAGGGGTGCAGCAGCTTGAGGATCTCGTCGCGCGCCCAGGCCACCATAGCGCGGGTTTCGTCCTTGGCGGGACTGTCGGGACCGAGCAGCACGGGCTTGGCGAGCTCGACATACCAGTCGCAATAGACGTTCCAGACGAAGCGGTAGATGCTGCCGGCGGCATCGTTGAAGCGATAGGCTCCGATGGCCTCGGTCACTTCTCGCGTGGTGTGCGCGCTCTCGTGCGCGATCCAGCGGTTCAGCGTCTGCTTCGCCTTCGCCGGCTCGAAGCCGTCGGGAACGGCACAGTGATTCATCTCCGCGAAGCGACAAGCATTCCAGAGCTTGGTCGCGAAATTGCGGTAGCCCTCGACGCGGCTGGTGGCGAGCTTGATGTCGCGGCCCTGCGCCGCCATCGCGGCCAGCGTGAAGCGGAGCGCGTCCGCGCCATATTCGTCGATCAGATGGAGGGGATCGATGACGTTGCCCTTCGACTTCGACATCTTGGCGCCCTTCTCGTCGCGGACGAGGGCGTGGATGTAGACGGTCGAGAACGGCACCTCCTTCATGAAGTGCAGGCCCATCATCATCATGCGGGCGACCCAGAAGAAGATGATGTCGAAGCCGGTCACCAGCGCATTGGTCGGATAATAGCGCTGCACCTCGGGCGTGTCGTCGGGCCAGCCGAGCGTCGAGAACGGCCACAGCGCCGACGAAAACCAAGTGTCGAGCACGTCCTCGTCGCGCGTGATGAAGCCTTCGCGCTTGTTGCGATCGAGCGCCATCTCACGCCCCTGCTCGGCCGTGATGACCTCCTGCTCGACGTAGTAGCCGAGCGCGTGGCTGACGGCCTCCTCCTCGGTCTCGGCGACGAACACCTTCCCATCCGGACCGTACCAGGCCGGGATCTGGTGGCCCCACCAGAGCTGGCGCGAGATGCACCAGGGCTGGATGTTCTCCATCCACTCGAAATAGGTCTTTTCCCAGTTTTTCGGCACGAACGTCGTTTCGCCCGAACGCACCGCCGCGATCGCGGGCTTCGCCAGCGTCTTGGCATCGACATACCATTGATCGGTCAGATACGGCTCGATCACGCTGTTCGAACGATCGCCATGCGGCACCATGTGGGTGTGCGGCTCGATCCGCTCGACGAAGCCGAACGATTCCAATCGCTCGACGATGCGCTTGCGTGCGACAAAGCGGTCGACCTTGTGGAATTCCTCGGCGAACTGCCCGGCGCCTTCCGGCAGGTCACGCAGATAATCCTCGTTGTCGAGGAGATCGAGAGAACCCTCCCTGTCGAGGACGCTGATCCGGCGCAGGCCGTGGCGATTACCGAGCTCGAAATCGTTGAAGTCGTGCGCCGGCGTCACCTTCACCGCGCCCGAGCCCTTGTCCGGATCCGAATAGTCGTCGGCGACGATCTGGATCTTGCGGCCGACCAACGGCAGGATGACGTTCTTGCCGATAAGCTTCTGATAACGCTCGTCCTCGGGATGTACCGCCACGCCGGTGTCGCCGAGCATGGTCTCGGGGCGCGTGGTGGCGACGACGATGAAGCTCGAGGGATCCTCAGGGCTGAACGTCTTCCCCTCGATCGGATAGCGCAGATACCAGAGGCTGCCCTTGACCTCGACCTGCTGCACTTCGAGATCGGAGATTGCGGTCAAGAGCTTGGTGTCCCAGTTCACCAGCCGCTTGTCCTTGTAGATCAGCCCCTGGCGGTGCAGCTCGACAAACACCTTGACGACGGCCTTCGACAGGCCCTCGTCCATGGTGAAGCGCTCGCGCGACCAGTCGCAGGACGCGCCGAGCCGCTTGAGCTGATTGATGATGGTGTCGCCGCTCTCGGCCTTCCACTGCCAGACCCGCTCCAGAAACTTCTCGCGGCCCATCTCGCGGCGGCCGGGCTCTTGACGCTCCATCAGCTGGCGCTCGACCACCATCTGGGTCGCGATGCCGGCATGGTCGGTGCCGGGCTGCCACAGCACGTCGCGGCCGCGCATGCGCTCGAACCGGCACAGGATGTCCTGAAGCGTGTTGTTGAGGGCGTGGCCCATGTGCAGCGAGCCCGTCACGTTCGGCGGCGGGATCACAATGGTGAACGGCACCGCGTCGCGGCGGTCGGGGCGGCCGGCCTTGAAGGCAAGGCTGTCCTCCCACACCACGGACATGCGGGTTTCGATATCGGCGGGCTGGTAATTTTTCTCGATCATGGGGCTGTTAGAAAGCCGCGCGCGCGGTTCAAGTCAACGGGAAGCTCGACGACAGGCGTTTTCGGCCCGGGCCGCAGGCCGAATATGACGCCGGAGCAGGGCTTTATCTTGGCCGCACGGCCCTTCTCAGCGGCCGCCGCGCGAGACTCGCTCGATTTCGGCCTTCACGATGCGTTCAACCAGGCCCGGCAGATTGTCATCGAGCCAGGACTTCAGCATCGGACGCAACATCTCCTTGACCAGATCCTCCAGCGTCCGCGCATTGCTGCTCAGAACCGTGTGGGCCAGCGAGTTGAAGGCAGATTCGACCGCGGAGACCGTCGATTGCGCCAGGATCGGCTGTTGCGGCGGCACCGGCGGCGCATCGTAGTCCACCGGCGTGTAGGACGGCGGCGACGGGGGGCGCGGCTGCGGCGATTCCGTGAATTCGAGATCGTCGCGCGGCTCGACCTTGTGGAAGGTGGGTGGCGGCGGAGGCGGTGTCGGGTCCATCGCCATCTCGTCGGTCAACTCGAGCACGTCGGGCTCCGGCTCCGGCTCGGGAGCGCGGACCTCCGGCGCAGGCGTTGCTGCGTCGAGCCCGGCCAGCAGCGCGTCGATATCGTCTTGGCTATTGGATGCGTCCGCCGCAGCTGCGGACGGCGGCGGCGCCGGCTTTGCAGCCTGCGGCGGTGCGGGCTTCTCGGCGGCGGGTTTGGGCGGAGCGACCTTGGATGGCGGAATGTCGTTCATCGCCTGCGGCTTTGGCGCGGCGGGCGCCGCAGCCTTCTCGGGTTTTGCGGCTTCTGTCGGCGGCGGCTTGGCCTCATCGTCGGCGATGATGCGCCGGATCGAGGCCAGAATCTCCTCCATCGAGGGTTCTGTAACCTTTGCAGGCTGCGTCATCTCCGACTCCACATCATCAACGCCCTCGCATGCGTTGTTTTACACCAAGCACGGCAGGATTGGCCGGTTCCGGACCGGCGGCCCGACGATTTTCGTCGCAGCAGCCCGACTTGTCCCCAGATCACGGCTCAACGTGCGGCGGTGCGCCCCTGCCCCCGGCACTCAAGCTTTACGCACACGGCATCGATACGGGCGAATCGACCCGCATCTTCTTGGCAAGGCTATGTCAGGGATTTTGATGATTGCAAGCAAAGCGCCAGTCGGCCTCGGCACTTCGCGAGACCGACCGGATCACTACGGACATCAGCGTCCGTCAGGCGTGCGTACACCGGCCCAGCTGTCGCGGACCTGCTGGTAATGCACGGAGGGATCGTAGACCGTGGTCGCGAGGCCGAGCACCTGCGGCGACAGGCGGCCAACAGCCGCGAGAACGTTATAGGATGCAACCACGCGGTCATGCTGCGCGGTGACCAGCGCGACGCGCGCGTTGACCAAGGCCTGCTGCGCGTTGAGGACGTCGAGCGTGGTGCGCTGACCCGCCTTGGCTTCTTCGCGCACGCCATTCAGCGCGATCTCGGATGCCGCAACTTGCGCCTGCGCGGACTGCACCTGCGCCTTACCGGCCTGCAACGACCCCCACCACTGAACCACGGTCGCACGAATCTGATCGCGCGTGGTTTCGAGATTGAGACGCTGCTGCGCCAGGTTTTCCTTGGATTGACGGATCAGCGCATATTGATTGCCGCCATCATAGAGCTGCCACGAGGCCTGTGCGACCGCGGCTGCGCTAAACGACCTGTATTGAATCAGCGACTGTTCATTGGCCTGCGTTGCGCTGGCCTGCAACGTGACCGTGGGCAGCAGCGCGCCTTCGGCGACCTTGACCTGCAGATAGTTGACGTCGATGCCGAACATTGCGGCCGTGACGTTGGGATGCTCGACCAAGCTGAGCTCGACGGCCGAAGCGAGCGTCGCAGGCAGGAACCGGTCGACCGGCGAGCCCGGCGCGAGGTTTGTCGGCTCGTTGCCGATGATGCGACGGAAATTCGCGCGCGTCGTGGTGAGATTGGCTTCGGCGGTAAGCGCCTGCGTCCTGCCGGCAGCGAGTTGCGCTTCCGATTGGGCGACGTCGGTACGCGTCACTTCGCCGACATTGAAGCGGTCACGGGTCTGCTTCAGCGTCTGCTCGAGCACGCGCACGTTGCTGCGTTGGACTTCCAGCGTGGCGGCATCGCGCAGATAGTCCATGTAGGTCGTTGCAGCCTGAAGCAGCACGCTTTGATCGAGGCTGCGCAGCGCTTCGCGAGCACCGGACACCTGGCTCTCTGCCGCGCGCGTCCTGTTGGCGGTCTGGTTGCCGTTGTAGAGCGTCTGCGAAACCGTCAGGCCCGCGCTGCGGGGAACGGTGGTGCCATTGATTGGGGCGC
Source organism: Bradyrhizobium sp. 137 (assembly GCF_023074095.1). Taxonomy (NCBI): domain Bacteria; kingdom Pseudomonadati; phylum Pseudomonadota; class Alphaproteobacteria; order Hyphomicrobiales; family Nitrobacteraceae; genus Bradyrhizobium; species Bradyrhizobium sp. 137. Next base: position 118,302 of record NZ_JADPKU010000039.1, on the reverse strand, counting down.
TGCCCGGCGCGGTCAGCGTGTCCTGATATTGATAACCGGCGCTCGCCGTCAGCGCGACTCTGGGGCGATATCCCGACAATGCCTGAGGCACGTTCTCGTCGGTCGAGCGCACCTGGGCACGCTGTGCGTTGAGCTGCGGATTGTTCTGATAGGCGCGCACCAGCGCGGACTCGATCGTGTCCGCCAAGGCAGGCGTCGGCCCGGCTAGCGACAGCAGCAGGACCGAAACCGCAGCTCCGGTGAAGAGCTTCACCCCATGCATCCCTGAAATTCCGTTCATTCTAACGCCCGGCTCGTGCCCGCGAGCTGGGTACCGTCTATCGAGTGGAGTCGTTGCCCCGCCGCAACATAGGACGGGGATTGTCGCGGCGGAACCACCTCAGGGTAGTTCTCGGTGGAAACTCTTCACGTGCAGCATCCCGGCCACACTTCTGATTCAGAACGGGATTTTTCGGCTCCGGGCCTCAGAAAACGAAGGCGGCGGCCCGTTCCATCCCGGGAAGGACCGGGGCGGCGGCGTCGAACAACGCCCGATGGCCGAATTCACCATGAGTCTTTGTCACGATCATGGCCCGCGGCGGCCTGGATTCGGCCGACACTCCCACGAGGCGCCCGCCTTCCTTCAGCTGCCCGAGCAGCCCCTCCAGGGTTATCTCGGCAGCGCCATTGAGGACGATCACGTCATAAGGAGCGGTGGACGGATCACCCTCGCTGCAGGAGCCGACTTTGCAGGTAACGTTGGCGAGCCCAAGGGCAGCGAAGGCGTCCTTGGCCTTCGCCGCCAGACCCGGATCACATTCCGTCGCCGTGACCTGGCGCGCGAGCTTGGCGGCAAGCGCGGCCAGATAGCCCGTCGCGCAGCCGACGATCAGCACATTGTCTCCTTGGCCGATTTCGGCGGCCTGGAGCAGCTTGCCGGTCAGTTGCGGCTTGATCAGGAACCGCTTGGCGCCGCCCTCGCTCACATCGAGGTCGAGGTCGAGATAAGCCAACGCCTGCCTGCTGGCCGGCACGAAGGCCTCGCGCGGAACCGTAAGCATGGCATCGAGAATACGACGGTCGGTAACGTCATTGGTGCGCACCTGGCCATCGACCATTTTTTGGCGCGCAGTCGAGAAACCGGACATTTGCGGACCCTGGAATGCGGACGATGCCGCGGAGATGAATTGGCGGCATCTTTGAAACATGCCCGCCGAAAACGCAACATGGCCGTTGGCCGCGAGGAGCCCCATGGGCTTGCGCAGCTCACCGCATCAGGATCAGGGTGCGGGACGCATCATTCGATCGCCACCGCGAGGCGGCCGATCAGAGCGGCGACCTCGTCCAGCCGTGCCGAATCGGGTGCCTCGACCGCACGCGCAAGACAAGCGATGCATTCGTCGTCGCTGAGTTCGGGAATGTCGGCCGGCAGGATCGAGGGTCCCCTATGAGAACGGTCGATCTGAATGTCTGGCATGGGAATCAGCTCCGTAAGGATCCGGCACGGGGCAAGCTCGATTTGAATTGAGTCGATTTGGCGCCGTCCTCATGGCGCCAAGGCGCTATTGCACACGTCTGGTTGAGTTTGATTGCGCGTCGGGATCGTGGAAGCAGTTCAGATATTGCCGCAACGAAATCGCGCGGCACGTGAAGGCGCTATCGCAACTCGTTGAACTGGCGATAAAATTTGGCTCCCCGGGCTGGATTCGAACCAGCGACCATCCGATTAACAGTCGGATGCTCTACCGCTGAGCTACCGAGGAAAAGGCGAACCAGTCGTTCGCGCGCGGCTGCGTATAACAAAGCCAGTTGCGCTTGCAAAGGACGAATTCGTCGTCCTTCGCAATGCGTTCGCAATAATGGCAGGCGGCGAACTTAGGTTTCTCGTCCCCTCTGACTGGGATGAGGTGGCCGGACAATGCGCTAAGTCAGAATTTCTGTAGAGGCGAAGCTCCGATGGAGCAAAACGTAGTCCGAGACGTTCCGTCATTGGGATCGACGCGTGCGGACCGACGTTGGCTTTTCGATCACTCAACAGCCTGTCCGCAGCATATTCACAAGCGCGGATTCAACAGATTTGCGTGGCGCGCACGCCACTTGCTGCGCACAAATCCACAGAGACGACTACCCGCCGGCCTGGTCGAACACGCCGCGGCACGCTTCGCTCAGGCTGGCCCGGTGACGTCGCAGGCACGCGGTGATGGCACGGACGTTGGGGATTTCGCCGGCGCAGAGACGGTAGACGTCGGGCGTGCAGGCCCGGCGCTGCTCCGGCGTTCCCTGCGCATGGGCGGCGGAGGCAAACATCGTCAGGAAAAGCCCGACCGTCGAGGCGCGGCGCGCCCGGCTCTTCACAATTGCAAACCGCAAGAACCTCACCTTCATGACCGCTCTCCCGTTCTGCTCTGCCCGCCCGGCGGCGTTGGCCGGGGTCGCGACAACGTTTGCGAGAAATAAAGCGGGGACGATGTGACTTCTTTCACACTGCGGGCAAGGCTCAGGAACCTAAGTTCCAAGGGGATTTTCAGGACTCGCTAACCAATCGGGACCCGAGCGCCGGATCGTTAAAATGCGAACGACCGGGTCAATCGGGAAACAAGCCGGCTTTGCGATATTGGGCCGTCTGCTTTCCGGAGGGTGCGATGAGCGAAGCCGAATTCAACTTGCTGCTGGATGCCGTCGGGGGCGCCATGATTCACGAAGATTGCACGCCCGCGCCGAAGGAGGAATTCGTGCCCCGTTCGTGGTCGTGCGTCGCAACGCCCAGGGCCGCCAATGATAATGAGGGCGCCTGGCCTCTCCTCCCCTTTCCGGACGGCTGGTACGCAGCCTGCTGACTACCTTCATCGTAAACGGAAGCGTCCCGCCCTTGCGGGATTTTTGAACGATGCTGTTAAGCATCGCGCGCCCCACGAATGAGTCGAGCTCCCTCCAGCTCGGATTTCGGGATAGATCGGACGATGCCACCCACGATCTTTCCAGCGCTCGATTGATAGGCGTGGTTTTGCGGGACAGGCACGCTCCTTGCCTATTGGACCTGCCCAAGCATGGAGGCGTGCACTGATGGGACAGCGAGCTCGTATTTCAAAGCGTCCGAAGTCCAATTTGACACATGCTGCCCGCGACAAGCTGCTCGCGTTGTTAGACGCAATCGAGGAACTTGAAGATCTCAGAGAGAAAGTCCGGCTCGCCGAAGCCGCCCGCGTGCTGCACTAGGATTAGGTGGAGAATCCATTCTCTTCGGGGGCGCTTCGGCGCGTCCTAGACTAGCCCGGGGGTCACCGCGACTGACCGACACGCCTCTCGTCGCAGAGCCGTTTCGAACAGCAATCTCGGCCCAGAGACATCAGCGGGCCGCCGTACTGTCGCGAACTCGGTGGGACCGGTCTTGCTGTGCGCCGCTACCTAGAATTTGCAATCCGCTGGCCGGCCGGATCAGCGGAACTGAGACCGAATGAAGTCTACAAGCAGTTTCCGTAGCTTGTAATGGAGGCCACGACCAGAATTGAACTGGTGTACACGGTTTTGCAGACCGTTGCGTAACCACTCCGCCACGTGGCCCCGTAAGGCCGGAGCAATATAGGGGATGAAAGGTTTAGGCAACCCCGATGGGCCAGCTGTCCCTTTACCCCATCGGTCGGTTGGTAGATGCAGGCGAGAACGCGCAGCACGATGTAGGCTTGGGTCAGGCTCGTTTGCGACGCCGGAAGTCGCGGCGGCCCTTCGGGGCAGGTTTGGGCGCCAGTTCCGGCATCTCGGCCTGGACCTCGCGGTAGCGTGTCAACAGTCGTTCAAAACTGGCGTGCAGGGTGTCGGCGATATCGGGACGCCGCTCGACGGCCGCGAGGATCGTCGCCGCGGCCTCGATGGTCGAAAGACCGTCGCGGCGTGGCTCCTTGCGCAGGCGGCCGTAGCGCGAGGGGTGCGCCGGGTTCAGGATCACGCGCTGGCATTTCAGCATCCAGGGATTGCGCCACCACAGCGCCTTGGCCTGGCTCCAGGTGCCGTCGAGCAGCACGACGCCTTCGAGCTTGCCGAGGATCGCGCGCTGGTTGTCCGCGATCTCACCCTTGCGGTTGAGCGCGACGATCTCGCCCTCGGCCTCGAGATCGGCGGCGCGAGCCGAGCCGAGATAGAGCACGGCCCACCGCGCGGCATTCTCGACCGGCCGGCCCAGCGCCTTGGACAGGCTCGGCCAGGACAGGCCAACGCGCAGCGTGGCATCTACGAAATGCTTAGCGAGCAGCCGCGCGGTGCCGAGCGCCCTGTCCTGTTCCTGCGGATGCTGGAGGATCAGGAGCGACAGCCGATTTTCAATGGGCGTGACGGTGTCGCAGATGCACAGCGGCATCGGCTTCTGGCAGTGCGGGCATTCGGGGATCGGCTCGGTCGGCGCGGCAGCGGGCTGGTTGGACATGGCGCCGCTATACGCTCCAAGCGACGCTTCAACAACCTATTCCGCCGGCGCGGGCAGCGGGCGCGGCGCGGTTCGCCGTCTCAGACGGTCGATCAGGAGGTAGATCACTGGCGTCGTGTAGAGCGTCAGGATCTGCGAGACGAACAGACCGCCGATGATGGTGATGCCGAGCGGTCGGCGCAGCTCCGTGCCGGGGCCGGTCGCGACCACCAGCGGAATGCCGGCGAACAGCGCCGCCATTGTCGTCATCAGGATCGGGCGGAAGCGCGCCTGGCAGGCCTCGAAGATCGCCTCCGCCGACGACAATCCGCGCTGGCGCTCGGCATCGAGAGCGAAGTCGACCATCATGATGCCGTTCTTCTTCACGATGCCGATCAGCAGGATGATGCCGACGAAGGCGATCACGGTCAGCGGCGTATTGGTCAGTTGAAGCGCAAGCAGCGCGCCGAGGCCGGCTGACGGTAGCGTGGAGATGATCGTGAGCGGGTGGGCAAGGCTCTCATAGAGCACGCCGAGCACGATATACATCGCGACTAGCGCACCGAGGATCAGGAGCGGCTGACGCCCGCTGGTCTTGGCGAAATCGCCGGCATTGCCGTCAAAGCTGCCACGGATGCCCTCGGGCATGTGCAATTCCTCGACCGCACGCTGGATATTTTGCGTCGCGGCCTGGAGCGGCACGTCCGGCAAGAGGTTGAACGAGACTGTCGTCGAGGGGAACGACTGCGAGTGATAAACCGCGAGCGCGGCAAGTCCGCGCGTTGCGTGCACCACGGCCGACAATGGGACCTGAGCGTCGCCGGCGCCGGCGACATAGATGCGATCGAGATTGGAGGGATCGACCTGGAATTTCGGGTCGATCTCCAGCACGGTCATGTACTGGTTGCGCTGGGTGTAGATGATTCCGATCTGCCGCTGCGCGAAAGCGTTGTTCAACGCATTGTCGATGTCCTGGACCCTGACGCCCAGCGCCGAGGCCTTCTGGCGATCGATGCTGAGCGTAAGCTGGAGCCCACCGGGATCGCGGTCGCTGGAGATATCGGTGATGCCCTCGATGCTTTCCATCCGCTTGGCCACGATCGGCGCCCATTTCTGCAGCAGGCCGAGATCGGTGCTGGTCAGCGTGTACTGGTAGTCGGAATCGCTTTGCCGCCCGCCGGCGCGCACGTCCTGGGCGGCGAACATGAACAGGCGGATGCCGGGCACGGGATACAATGCGCGCCTGAGACGGTCGATGACGACCTGCGTCGAGACGTGCTCGCGCTCCTCCGGCGGCTTCAGGCTGATGAACATGGTGCCGCGGTTCGAGGTCGCCGCCCCCGGGCCGCCGCCGCTACCGACGGTCGAGCCGATGCCGGCGACGGCCGGATCCTGCATCACGATGTCGGCGAGCCGCTGCTGGAGGCCGAGCATGGACTGGAACGAGATGTCGGCCGAAGCGCGGGTCGCGCCGATGATGAAACCGGAATCATCGGTCGGGAAATAGCCCTTGGGCACCTTGATGTAGAGCGTCACCGTGAGGCCGATGGTGGCGAAGAATACGAGCAGCGTCAGCAGCGGAAATTCCAGTACGGTGCGCAGAGTGCGGGTGTAGAAGGCGACGATGCGCGACAGCGAGCCCTCGATCAGGCGGTCGAACAACGTCGCGGTGCCGGACGTGGTCTGCCGGATGTAATGGGCGCAGATCATTGGCGTGACCGTGAGCGACACCAGCGTCGAGACCAGGATCGCGAAGGTCAGCGTCAGCGAGAATTCGCGCAGGAGACGGCCGACGATGCCGTCCATGAAGATCAACGGCGTGAACGCTGCGATCAGTGACAGGCTGATCGAGACCACGGTAAATCCGATCTGCTTCGCACCCTCCTGCGCCGCCCGAAACGGCCGCATGCCGTGCTCCAGATTGCGGAACATGTTCTCGATCATGACGATAGCGTCGTCGACCACGAAGCCGACGGAGATCGCCAGCGCCATCAGCGAGAGATTGTCGATCGAGAAGCCCGCGACCCACATGCCGGCGCAGGTGCCGGCCAGCGCCAGCGGCACCGAGATGCCCGCTGCGATCGTCGGCGTCAGCCGCCGCAGGAACACGAACACCACGACCATGACGAGGAGCGCGGTTGCCAGCAAGGTCCATTGCATATCCAGGACGCTGGCGCGGATCGTACCGGTGCGATCGACCAGCGTCGAGATCTCGACGCCGGCCGGGATCCACTGCTTCAGCGCGGGGATCAGCGCCTTCACCCGATCGACCGTGCCGATGACGTTGGCGTCGCCCTGCTTGGTGATCTGGATCAGCACCGCCGGCTGCTTGTTGAACCAGGCGATCGAGCGGGCGTTGCGGACGGAATCCTCGATATCGGCGACGTCGGACAGCCGCACGAAATTGCCGTTGGAGCTTTTGATGACGATGTCGCGGAACTCTTTCGCCGTGCGCATCTGCCGATTGAGGGCCAGCGTCTCGCTCTGGCGCTCGCCGTTGAAGATGCCGACGGGACCGAGCGGGTTGGCGTTGATGATCGCGGTCCTGACGTCGTCGGTGGCGATACCTGCATTCGACAGCGCGACGGGATTGAGCTGCACCCGCACGGCCGGCTGGTCGGCGCCGGAGACCGTGACGTCGCCGACACCAGGCACCTGTGAGATACGCTGCGCGATGACCGTATCTGCGACGTCGTAGATCGCGCTGGCCGACAGCGTCTTCGAGGTCAAAGCGAGCACGAAGACGGGCGCGCCGGCCGTGTTGGCTTTGCGGAAGCGAGGCAGCGTCGGCAGGTCGCTGGGCAGATCGACGAGCGAGGCGTTGATGGCTGCCTGCACGTCGCGGGCGGCCTTGTCGATGTTGCGGCCGATGTCGAACTGGAGCTGGATGTTGGTCGTGCCGAGCGAACTTGTGGACGTGATCTGGTTGATGCCGGCGATCTCGCCGAGCCGCCGTTCCAGCGGCGAGGCCACGGTCGCGGCCATCACGGACGGATCGGCGCCGGGGCGACTGGCAGAGACGAAGATGGCGGGAAAGTCGACATTCGGGACCGAGGCAACGGGAAGGAACTGGTAGGCGACGACACCCAGCAGGAACAACCCGATCGACAGCAGCGTGGTCGCGACCGGGCGGCGGATGAAGGGCTCCGAGATCGATGCCATCACTGCATCCCCTCGGTCGCGCCGGCAATCGGCGGGCCGCCGGATTCGGCCGGCGGCAGCGCCTGCTCGAGGCGGCGGTTGATGCGGTCGAGCGCGAGGTAGATCACGGGGGTGGTATAGAGCGTCAGTAACTGGCTCAGCAGCAGGCCGCCGATGATGGAGATGCCGAGCGGAAAGCGCAGCTCGGCGCCGGTGCCGCTCTCGATCGCCAGCGGCAGCGCGCCGAACAGCGCCGCCAGCGTCGTCATCATGATCGGACGGAAGCGCAAGAGGCAGGCCTGCACGATCGCCTCGTTCGGCGACATGCCCTGCCTGCGCTCGGCCTCCAGCGCGAAGTCGATCATCATGATCGCGTTCTTCTTGACGATGCCCATCAAGAGGATGATGCCGATCAGGCCGATCACCGAGAGGTCCTGGCCGCACAGCACCAGGGCCAGGATAGCGCCGACGCCGGCCGAGGGCAGCGTCGAGAGGATGGTGATCGGGTGGATGTAGCTCTCATAGAGCACGCCGAGCACGATGTAGATGGTGATGACGGCGGCAAGCAGCAGCCAGGGCTGGCCGGCCAGCGCCTTGGCGAATTCGGCGGCATCGCCGGCATAGACGCCGACGATGCTGTTGGGCATGCCGATCCGGGTCTCGATCGTCTTGACCGCCTCGACCGCATCGCCCAGCGCCGCGCCCGGCGCAAGATTGAAGCTGAGCGACACGGAGGGGAATTGCGCCTGGTGCGAGATCGCGAGCGGCGCCGTGGTGCGCTTCAGCGTCGCCACGGCCGACAGCGGCACCTGGGCGCTTGGCGCGCCGACGGTGGTGCTCGCGGCGCCCGGCAGATAGAGCTTTGACAGGATCGAAGGGTCGCGCTGGTACATCGGCAGCGCCTCCAGCACGACTCGGTACTGGTTGGCCTGGCCGTAGATAGTCGAGATCTGCCGCTGCGCGAAGGCGTCGTTCAGCGTGTCGGTGATGGCCTGGAGGCTGACGCCGAGTTGCCCCGCCCGCGTGCGATCCACGTCGAGCTGCGCCCGCAGCCCGCCTTCCTGCGCCTCCGAGGAGACGTCACGGAACAGCGGATTCCGCCGCATCTCCGCCACCAGCTTGCCCGCCCATTCCGAGACCAGCGTCGCATCGGTGCCGGTCAGCGTGTACTGGTATTGCGAGCGGCTCGACTGGGTCGAGATCTGCACGTCCTGCACCGGCTGGAAATAGACCGTCATGCCGGGAATGCCAGATACCCTCTCCTTCAGGCGAATCACGACCGCGGCGACATCGTCGCGCCGTTCGCCGCGCGGTTTCAAGGTCATCACGATGCGCCCGACATTGGTGGTCGGGTTGACCGAGCCCGCCCCGATCACGGAGACCACGCCAACCACGTCGGGATCGGCCTTGATGGCGGCGGCGGCCTCGGCTTGCCGCTTCTGCATCTCCGCGAACGACACGTCGGGCCCGGCCTCCGTCACCGCCGTGATCGAGGCGGTGTCCTGGAGCGGCAGGAAGCCTTTTGGCGCGACGACATAGAGGACGAGGGTCGCAACCAGCGTGGCAAAGGTTACGACCAAGGTGGCGCGCTGGCGTTCCAGCACCCACAGCAGCGTCCGGTGATAGGCCTCGACGGTGCGGTCGATGAAACGGCTGACAGCGGCGAGGCCCGGCACCGCCAGCTCCTCGTGGGCGGCTTTAAGCAGACGCGAGCACATCATCGGCGTCAGCGTCAGCGAGACCACCGCCGAGGTGACGACGGCGATGGTCAGCGTCAACGCGAATTCGCGGAACATGCGCCCGACGAGACCGGACATGAACAACAGCGGAATGAAGACCGCGATCAGCGACACCGTCAGCGAGATCACCGTGAAGCCGATTTCGCTGGCGCCCTTCAGCGAGGCCTCCATCGCACTCTCGCCATTCTCCATGTGGCGGACGATGTTCTCGATCATGACGATGGCGTCGTCGACGACGAAGCCGGTGCCGATCGTCAGCGCCATCAGCGAGAGATTGTCGAGGCTGAAGCCGGCAAAATACATGATGCCGAAGCTCGTAATCAGCGATAGCGGCAGCGCCACGCCTGCGATCAACGTAGCCCGTAGCGAACGCAGGAACAGCAGCACCACCAGGGTCACCAGCACGACGCTCAGGATCAAGGTGAACTGCACGTCATGGACCGAAGCACGAATGGTGACGGTGCGGTCGGAGACGATGGTGAGGTTCACGCCGGCAGGAATCGCGCGCTGCACCTTGGGGATCTCGGCGCGGATCTGGCTGACGACGTCGATGACGTTGGCGCCGGGCTGGCGCTGGATGTCGATGATGACCGCCGGCGTGCCCTGGTACCAGCCGCCAGTGCGGTCGTTCTCGAGGCCGTCGACGATCTGCGCGACGTCGGCGATGGTCACGGGCGAGCCATTGCGATAGGCAATGATGACGGGCTTGTAGGCGTCCGCCGCGGCGATCTGGTCGTTGGCGGCAATGATGTAGGATTGTTGCGCGCCGTCGAGCGATCCCTTCGGCCCGGAGACGTTGGCATTGGCGATCGCCGTGCGCAGGTCCTCCATGGCGATGCCATAGGCGGCCAGCCGCGCCAGATCGGCCTGGATGCGCACGGCCGGCTTCAGCCCGCCGAGCACCGAAACGCGTCCGACGCCAGAAATCTGGCTCAAGCGTTGCGCCAGAATGGTGTCGGCGATGTCGCTCATCACGCGCAGCGAGATCGTGTCCGAGCGCAGCGCCAGCGTCATCACCGGCGCGTCCGCCGGATTCACCTTGGCGTAGGTCGGCGGATAAGGCAGCGTTTTGGGCAGCACACCAGCCGCCGCGTTGATCGCGGCCTGCACGTCCTGGGTCGCACCGTCGATGTCGCGGTTGAGGTCGAACTGAAGCGAGATCTGGCTGACGCCGAACGAGCTGGTCGAGTTTATCGCCGACAGCGAGGGGATCTGGCCGAGCTGCCGCTCGAGCGGCGCGGTGATGAGCGAGGCGATCACGTCGGGGCTCGCGCCTGGCAGCTGCGTCGTCACCTGCACGGTCGGGAAATCGACCTGCGGCAACGCCGAGACCGGCAGCGCGAAGTAGCCGAGCGCGCCGCCGATCAACAGCGCGATGCCGAGCAGCGAGGTCGCAATCGGCCGTCGGATGAAGGGTTCGGAGACACCCATGGGCTACGCCTGCCGCTTCAGGCGGCTGTTGTCGGGATCATGGCTGCTTGGCTCCACTTCCCGATGCGCCCGGCCCCGGTGCCGGTCCGGTCTGCCCCTTCTGATCGCCTTCGCTGCTCTTCCGCTTGGCGCGGAACTCGCCCTCGTTGCCTTGTCCCTCCTTCTGGCCTTCTTTGGCACCATCCTTCTTCTGAGCGTCCGGCCCGCGCGAGCGCTTGCGCGGGGCTAGATCGGCCGAGGGGGTCTGGTCGTCGCGGCCGACGATCACTTTGGAGCCGTCGGACAAATTGGCAAAACCCGTGGTGACGATCTTGTCATTCGGCGAGAGGCCGCTGGCGATCACGGCATCATGCTCGTTCTGCTGCGTCACCGTCACGGGCTTGGCCGAGACGACGTTGTCCTCGCCGATGACATAGCTGAAGGTCCCGATCGGACCGCGCTGCACCGCAGAGGTCGGCACCACCAGCGCCTGCGTCAAGGTCTCGACTTTGAGGCGGACATTGACGAACTGGCCCGGCCAGAGCTGGTAATTGGCGTTGGGAAATTCCGCCTTGAGCTTGAGCGTGCCAGTGGTCTGGTCGACCTGGTTGTCGATGCCGGTGAGCTTGCCGGTATCGATCACCGTGATGCCGTCATTGCCGAACACGTCGACCGCGAGCGTCCCCTTCGCCGCCGCGGCGTTGACGCGCATGATCTGCTGTTGCGGCAAGCTGAACCACACCGCGATCGGCTGCAGCTGAGTGATCACCACGAGCCCTGTGGTGTCCGAGGCATGGATGATGTTGCCCTGGTCGACCTGGCGTAGGCCGGCCCGACCCGAGATCGGCGCTACGATCTTAGTGTAGCTCAGCGTCGCCGCTGCATTGTCGATCGCGGCCTGATCCGCCTTCACCAGCGCCTCAGTCTGGGCTACCAGCGCGCGCTGGGTGTCCGCCTGCTGCTTCGAGCCGGCATTGGAGGCGGCAAGCTGCTCGTAGCGCGCAAGGTCGATGCGCTGGTTGGCCAGCTGGGCTTGGTCCTGCGCCTTCTTCGCGACGGCTTGGTCGTATTGGGCCTGGTAGATCGCCGGATCGATCTCGCCGAGCACGTCGCCTTTCTTGACGTCCTGGCCTTCGGTGAAATTGACCGCGATCAGCTTGCCATCCACCTGCGAGCGCACGGTCACGGTATTGAGCGCGCGGATCGCCCCGACGCCATCGAGATAAACCGGCACGTCCTGGATGCGCGGGCTTGCCGCCAGCACCGGCACCGGCAGATCGGGTCGCTGGTTGCGGTTGTTCGCTTGCTGCTGATGCGTGACGGTCCAGCCGAGATAACCGAGGCCGCCGAGGATCGCGAGCGTGATCAGGGTCATGATCAGGCCGCGGCCGCGCGACTTTTTCGCCGTGCCCTCCGTCGCGTCCTTCTTAGTCTCCGGCTTAAAGAGCATTGACCGGTTTCTCCATCCTCGGCTCCCAACCGCCGCCGAGCGCCTGGTACAGGCTGACGATGGCGAGGAGCCGTCCGAGTTGGGCCTGCGACAGCGCGTCTTCCGCCTGAAACAGGGTCAGTTGGGTGTTGAGCACGGTCACGATGTCGGCAGTGCCGGCGCGCAATTGCTGCTCGGAGAGATCGAAGGCGCGGCGCGAGGCGGCAACGACGTCGCGCTGCAATTGCAGCTTGATCGTGGTCTGCTTGATCGAGAACAGCGCGTTGTCGACGTCGGCAAAAGCCTGGACGATGGTCTTGCGGTAGGTCTGGAGCAGCTCGTCCTGCCGCGCCTTGGCCAGTTCGAAATTGCCGAGGATCCTGCCCCCGTCGAAGATCGGCTGCGTGGCACTGCCGACGAGCTGGAAGAAGGCGGCATGCGGCTGGAATAGCGAGACCAGCGCCGAGCTCTGATAGCCGCCATTGCCGGTCAGCTGGATCGTCGGAAAGAATTGCGCGCGGGCATTACCGATGTTTGCGGTAGCGGAGGCGAGCTGTGCCTCCTGCCGGCGGATGTCCGGCCGCTGCGTCAGGAGCTCCGACGGCAGTCCGGGCGTGACGCGGGGGATCGCGATCCGGTCGAGCGAGCCGCCGAGCACCCGCACGCTCTCCGGCGGACGCGATACCAAGACAGCCAGCGCATTGATGTTCTGGTCGAGCGTCTGGCGCAGCGGCGGGACCAGCGCCTTCTGGTTCGCGAGCACGCTCTCCTGCTGGGCGACGTCGAGATCGGTGCCGGTGCCGGCCCTGCGCCGCTCCTTGACCGCATCGAGGATGCGCTGCGCGCTCGCGATGTTGCGCTGTGAGGTCCTGATGCGGTCCTGTGAGGCCAGGACCTGGAAATAGGCATTGGCGACGGCCGCCAGCGTCGTCAGCGCGACCGTGTCGCGATCGAAGCGGTTGGCGTTCGCCGTCTCCTCGGCCGTTTGCAGCGCATCGCGGTTCTGGCCCCAGAAGTCGAGCTGGTAGCTCGCGCTCAACGAGGCCGAATAGTTGACGACTTCGCGCCCGCCTATGGACAGGCCGGAGGCGCTGGAGCCCGAGGTGCGTGAATAGGTTTCCGATCCGGCCGTGGACAGGCTCGGCAGCAGCGCCGCGCCCGCCTGCCGCGCCTGGGCGTCGGCCTGGACGATGCGCGCGACCGCAGCGGCGATGTCGAGGTTGACGGTCTGCGCCTCCTCCATGAGCTGCGTCAGCTCCGTGGAGCGGAAACCGCGCCACCAATCCAGCGATGGCGGCGCATCCCCTTTGCCGGCGTATTTGTATTGGGTGGGAACATCGAGCGCGGGATCGGGAAGATCCTGCGTCAGCACGCAAGCGCCCGAATTCGCCGCGAGGCACAGCGCCGCAAGCCAGCGCGCAGCGCGCCGCGTCCAGGACGCAGACCCCGGAGACCGCCGCATGGCGGTCGCAGGAACATCCTGTGTCACATCCACCCCCCGCCGGGCAGATCCAGCCGCCACCGCGAAGCCGGATTAACCGATTCGCGGCGGCAGAGTCGGGGGGCGTTGGACAACTCGTTCACAGCGTGATGCTTTCTGCGGAACCTCAGACTCATACTAGCCGGGTGCGCAACGGCGGGACAGTGCCGCAGGTGCGAGATAGACGGCTCGGACAAGCGTCTATCGAACCTGCCAAATGGGAAATATCCCTGTCTGGCAGCGATTTCTTCAATTCCGGCCCCCTCCTGGAGCGCGTTCAAGCTTACTAAGATTTCATGTGATACCGGCGCGGCCCGATCCGGGCGCACCGCTCGCAATGGGCGTCATGCGGCTTCAGCTCAGTCTCGGCGCCTGGCCGGCTGGTCTCACGATGTCGTCATTGGCCGAAAACGAGCCCGTCTCCGTCGTGTAGATATCTCCTCAAACTTCCACGCGCCATCGACGCTTTCGCCATCGAGACATCCTGCCGAAGGCGAAGATTGACGCGGGAGCCGCTCTTGCGACCGTTGTCTTCTGCACTCTCATAGATGTCAGGGATATCCTTCCCCTGATATCGCGCCCTCGTGGCCGAGCACATCATCGCCCGCTTTACCCTCTCAAGAATCCAGTGCTGCGGCGGCGCTTCGGCTGGTTTCGCCGCAGCGCAAAAGCCTTTCCCTTTTGGCTCCCAAGCACTAGGTTCTGGCCAACCTGATCAACCCTTTGCCAGTGATTTCCTCCGACATGACCATCAACAACGACGTTGTCGAAGCCATCGGCAACACCCCGCTCATCAGGCTCACGCGCGCCTCGGAGTTGACCGGCTGCACCATCCTGGGCAAGGCCGAGTTCATGAATCCCGGCCAGTCGGTGAAGGATCGCGCCGGCAAATGGATGATCCTGGAGGCCGAGAAGCGTGGCGAGCTGAAGCCCGGTGGCCTCGTGGTCGAGGCGACCGCCGGCAATACCGGAATCGGTCTCGCGGTCGTTGCGAGCGCGCGCGGCTACCGCACGCTGATCGTGATCCCGGAGACGCAGAGCCAGGAAAAGAAGGATTTCTTGAAGCTGTGCGGCGCCGAGCTGATCGAGGTGCCGGCCCTGCCCTATGCCAATCCGAATAACTATCAGCATGTCGGCCGCAGGCTCGCCGACGAGCTGCGCAAGACCGAACCCAATGGCGTGCTGTTCGCAGACCAATGGAACAATCTCGACAACGCCAAGGCGCATTACGAATCCACCGGACCTGAGATCTGGGAGCAGACCGGCGGCAAGGTCGACGGCTTTGTCTGCTCGGTCGGCAGCGGCGGCACGCTCGCCGGCGTCAGCCGCTACCTCAAAGAGAGGAACAAGAGCATCCGCATCGCCTGTGCCGATCCGCACGGCGCCGGCATGTACGAATATTTCAGGACCGGCGATCCCAAGGCGACGCCGGGTGGCTCGATCACCGAGGGCATCGGACTGAACCGCGCGACCGCGATCGTGGAGACAGCCAAGGTCGATGACGCCTATCTCATTCCCGACGCCGAAGCCGTAAGTGCGATCTACGAGCTGCTCCAGCACGAAGGCCTGTGCCTCGGCGGCTCGACCGGCATCAATATCGTCGGAGCGATGCGCCTTGCGAAGCAGCTCGGGCCCGGCAAGACGATCGTCACGGTGCTCTGCGATTCCGGCAGCCGCTACCTGTCGAAGCTGTTCAACGCCGACTTCATGCGCGCCAAGAACCTTCCAGTACCCGAGTGGCTGGAGAAGCGCAGCAACATCAAACCGCCGTTCGTCTGATAGCGGCGCGGGCGGTCTACGCGACCTCGACGCGTTCCGAGGCTGCCGCACAATAATCGCGCCAGAACTGGCGATAGCCCGCCTCGACCCTGCGCGTATAGATCTCGACATTGCCCGCCGGCGAGTGCGCGATCCGGGCCGGCAATTCCGAGCGCAGCTTCGCCAGATGCCCGGGCTGTGCCGCGAACTTGCGGGCGATCGCCGCATAGCCCTCGTCATCCTCGGTGACCCAGTCATCGAGACCGGCACCGGTCAGGATGGAGGCGCCGGCGCGGGACGAGGCACCGTGGCCGAGCTTGGCGACGACCGGAACGCCGGCATAGAGCGATTCCCAGGTGCTGATGCCGCCGTTCTGCGGAAATGGATCGAGCGATATATCGACCTCCATGAACGCCCGCAGGTGCTCCGCACGTTCCGACGAGCCCAGGCAGGTGACATGCTCTTCGGCAATGCCCTGTGCCGCGAATCGAGCGAGGAGACCGTCGCGCACCAAGGGATCGTCAAGCAGGGTATGCTTGACGATGAGCTTCGACCCGGTCACCTCGCGCATGATTTGCGACCACACGCGAATGGCCTCGTCCGAGATCTTGTTGATGCGGTTGAATACGCCGAAGGTCACATGGCCCTTGCGGAGCATGGGAAGCTCTGAAGGCGGCGCATCCAGGATCGGGTCGATCGTGATCAGGCACGGCAGGTCGTAGACCTTTTCCGTCAGCAGATGTCGTGCCAACTGCGGGATGAAGACGGGATCGGCGAGCACATAGTCCATGGCCTGAAGCCCCGTTCCCGTGGCATGCCCGAAGCCCGTGACCTGGATAGGGGCAGGCTTGCGCGCGAACACGGGCAGCCTGTTGCCGGTCGAATGACCAGACACGTCGATCAGGATATCGACCTTGTCAGCTTCAATACGATCGGCGAGTTCCTCGTCCGATAGCTGCCAGGCATCGACCCAGACGTCCGCCACCGACCTGAACCTGGCGGTCATCGCGTCCTGTGACGGCGAGCAAGAATAACAGATGATCTCGAACTGGGCGCGATCATGGCGGCTCAGCACCGGGAGCAGCGCGAATGCCGCCGAATGGTACCAGAACTCGGCAGCGACATAGCCGATCACGATCCGCCTGTCCGGATCGACCTGCCGGGGCGAAAGCTTGCGTCGCTGCACCCTGGCGCCAATCGTCTCGCCCCAATATCGTCGCGCGCCCTGCTGGACCGCGAAATCGGCGTCGGGGAGATAGTCGAGAAAGAAGATCTTCCGCGCGATCAGGTCCGGATCCGGTGCGATTGCCAGCGCGGCGTCGAGATGTTCGATCGCCGCTGCGATCTCGCCCTGATTCGCAAAACAGGCGCTGAGCAGCGCCAACGCGACCGCCGAGCGCGGATTTTCCTGAAGCAACGACTTGCAGGCGAGGATCGCCTGCGCCGTCTTTCCCATGCTCAGCGAGACTTCCGCCTTTCCCCGCAAGGCTGCCTCGAGATTCGGTGCAAGCGCGAGTGCGGCATCAAAATCCGACGCCGCCTGTTCGGGGCGCGACCGCGCAAGATGGAGCCGGCCTCGGTGCGCCAGGACCTTCGCCGAACGGGGCCTGATGGCGAGCGCCGCTTCGAGCGCGGCTTCCGCCTCGTCGTAGTGCTTGAGCTCGATACTGACCACGCCCTTGCCGACAAGCCCTTCCGCGTGACGCGGCTGGAACAGCAGGGCGCGCTCGAAACTCTGTTTGGCGCGCTCGATCCGGCCCAGCGCCAGCTCGGCCAAGCCGCGATTGCAGAGCGCGTCGGCATAGTCAGGCTTCAGCCCGATGGCGCGATCGTACATCTCGATGGCCTGCTCGGGCAGGTTCATGTGGAGCAAGGTGTTGCCGAGACCGGTCAGGGCCGGTGCGAAATTCGGCTTCAGTGCGATCGCCTTCTCCAGACAAGCGCGAGCGGCCCCGAACTTCTGCTGGACGAAGTACACGGTCGCGAGGTTGTTGTGGGCCTCGTGCGAACGCGGATCGATTGCGACCGCGCGCTCGAGCAGCTGTTGCCCCTCTTCCAGCCGCCCGGCCTGTTGCCCGCACAGGCCGAGCATGTGCGTGGCATCGAAATGATCCGGAACAGCCTGCAGGATCTGGCGGCAGAGCGCATCAGTCTCGGCATAACGGCCCTGGCCATAGGCGCTTGCGGCAGCAGAGATGAGGCCATCCGCCTGTTTCTTCAATTTCTTCTGCAAGCGCGCATTGTGGAATGCGCGCGCGCCGGCGCTGCTCTGCAAGATGTCTCTCCGGAAATGGCCCGGAGCGAGTCTAGCTGATTCGCATGCCGGGCCGGCTGGTCGGCGGCATCGGCAACCGCCCCGGTATTTCCCGGGGCTCGGCGCGGCATCTGGCAGGGAGCAGCTGGATCTGCCCGACCGGCCTACGCAGCATCGCCGCTTTCCGAGGCGGCAGCACAATAATCGCGCCAGAACTGGCGATAACCAGCTTCGAGCTCACGCGTGTAGATCTCGACATTGCCGGCGGGCGATGCTGCGATCTGAGCCGGCAACTCCGCGCGCAACTTCGCCAGATGATCAGGCTGCGTCGCAAATTTGCGGGCGATCTCGATGTAGCCCTCGTCATCCTCGGCGACCCAGTCGCCGAGCCCAACGGCCGTCACGATAGAGGCACCGGCACGCGAGGAAGCGCCGTTGCCGAGCCTGGCCACGACGGGAACGCCTTTGTAGAGCGATTCCCAGGTGCTGATGCCGCCATTTTGCGGGAACGTATCGAGGGAAATATCGATATTGGCAAAGGCCAACAAATGGTCGTTGCGCGAAGTGGAGCCCATGCAGGTGATATGCTCTTCGGCAATGCCCTGGGCCGCGAAACGTGCGATCAGACCATCGCGCAGCAATGGGTCATCGAGCAGACCATGTTTGAGAACAATCTTGGATCCCGGCACCTCTCGCATCAGGCGCGACCACACACGGATCGCATCGTCCGATATCTTGTAGATGCGGTTGAACACGCCGAAGGTGACGTAACCCTTGCGGAGCATCGGAAGCTCCGAAGGCTGCAGATCCGCGACGGGCTCCATCGTGATCAGGCACGGCAGGTCGTGAATCCTTTCGGCAAACAGATGCCGAACCGATGGCGGAATGAAAATGGAATCCGCGAGCACGTAGTCCATGGTCTGCATGCCCGTGCCCGTGGCGTGTCCGAAGCCCGTGGCCTGGATCGGGGCCGGCTTCCGCGCGAACACCTGCAGCCTGTTAGCGGTTGTGTGGCCCGAAACGTCGATCAGGATGTCGACATTGTCGGCCTGAATGCGATCGGCGAGTTCGTCGTCTGATAGCTGCCAGGCGTCGACCCAGACGTCCGCCATTTGCTTGAACTTGGCTGTGTACTCGTCCTCTCCCGGCCAAGAGTAGTAGCAGATGATTTCAAACCTGGCGTGATCATGATGGCGCAGCACCGGCAGCAGGGTGAGCCCCGCCGAGTGTTGCCGAAATTCAGCGGCGACATAGCCGACCACGATCCGCTTTTCCGGATCAAGCGGCCGCTTCGGCAGCTCCCTTCGCGGCAGCTTGGAGCCGATCAGGTCCCACCAGTCTCTTCGGACCGCCTGCTGGACGGCGAAATCGGCGTCGGCGCGGTAGTCCTGCAAGAAGATCTTGCCTCTGATCGCATCTCCATAGTCCGGTCGGATGGCCAGCGCACGATCGAGATAGTCGATCGCGGCGTCCATCTCCCCCTGGTTGGAATAAGCGAAGCCCATCAGCGCCAACCCGATCTCGGAGCGCGGATTTCGCTCGATCAAGGTCGTAGCGGCGGCCATCGCCTGCGCGGTCTTTCCCATGACGAGGCAGGCCTGTGCCTTCCCCCGGAGAGCCAGTTCGAGCTTGGGCGAAATCGCAAGCGCCGCCTCGAAATCCGCAAGCGCCTGCTCCAGGCGCTGCAGCTCGTAACTGAGCCGCCCGCGCTGGGCCAGGATCCTTGGCGAGTCGGGCTTGATCGCGAGCGCCATGGCAAATTTGGCCGCCGCCTCTTCGTGGTGCCGCAGCTCCATGCTGACCATGCCCTTGCCGACGATGGCCTCCGCGTGACGCGGCTGAAACAGCAGGGCGCGCTCGAAACTTTCCTTGGCGCGAGTGACCTGTCCAAGCAAGATCTCGACCATGCCGCGATTGCAGAATGCATCAGCGTAATCCGGCTTCAACTTGATGGCGCGCTCGTGCAGCTCCAGCGCCTGTCCGTACAGTCCTAAATGCATCAGCGTGTTGCCGAGATTGGTCAGCGCCACCGCGAAATTCGGCTTCAGCGCGATGGCCCTCTCCTGACACCGCCGCGCCTCTTCGTAGTCACCAAGATCGAAATGCACGGTGGCGAGATTGTTATGGGCATCGTGCAAGCGCGGGTCGAGCTCGATCACACGCTCGAGCAACTGTTGCGCCTCCTCAAGGCGCCGGCGGTCATGGGCGCACATGCCGAGCAGGTGCATGGAATCGACATGATCCGGAATCGCTTTCAGGATCTCACGGCAGAGCGCCTCGGTCTCGGCATATCTGCCCTGGCCATAGGCGGCGGCCGCGGCGGAGAGGATGGCGTCCGCCTGCTTCATCAATTTCTTCTGCAATCGCGCGTTCTGGAATGCGCGCGCGCCGCCGCTGCTCTGCAAGGTGTCTCTCCGGAGGATTGCCCGGAAAGGAGTCTAACTGATTCGCGGCCGGGGCCTGCCGGTCAGCTGCCGAGGACGCCCCCGGGATTCCCCGGGGTCAGCGCAGGATCTGGCTCAGGAAAAGCTTGGTGCGGGCGTGCTGCGGGGCCGCGAAGAACTCGTTCGGCGTGTTGGCCTCGATGATCTGGCCGGCGTCCATGAACACCACGCGGTTGGCGACCTCGCGGGCAAAGCCCATCTCGTGGGTTACGACCAGCATGGTCATGCCCTCCTCGGCGAGATCGACCATGGTGTCGAGCACCTCCTTGACCATTTCGGGGTCGAGCGCCGAGGTCGGCTCGTCGAACAGCATCACCTTCGGGTTCATGGTCAGCGCACGAGCGATCGCGACGCGCTGCTGCTGGCCGCCCGACATCTGGCCGGGAAACTTGTGGGCCTGGTGCGGAATCTTGACGCGCTCCAGGAATTTCATGGCGGTCGCCTCGGCATCCCTTTTGGGGATGTTGCGCACCCAGATCGGCGCCAGCGTGCAATTGTCGAGGACCGTGAGATGCGGAAACAGATTAAAGCTCTGAAACACCATGCCGACTTCGCGTCGCACCGCGTCGACATGCTTGAGGTTCGGCCCGAGCTCGATGCCGTCGACGACGATCTCGCCCTCCTGGAATTCCTCGAGCGCGTTGATGCAGCGGATCAGCGTCGACTTGCCTGAGCCCGACGGCCCGCAGATCACGATGCGCTCGCCCTTGCGGACCTCCAGGTCGATGTCGCGCAGGACGTGAAAGTCGCCGTACCATTTGTTGAGGCCGGAAATCTTGACGATGGGGTCGGACATGGTGAGCTCCATCAGGTGCGGCGGTGAGCGTTGAGGCGGTGCTCGACGAACAGCGAATATCGCGACATTCCAAAACAGAAGATGAAGTAGACGATGCCGGCGAAGGCAAAGCCGGTAAACGCGGTCGACGGCGTCGACCATTTCGGATCCGAGAACGAGGCGCGGAGCGAGCCGAGGAGGTCGAACAGCGCCACGATCGACACCAGCGAGGTGTCCTTGAACAGCGAGATGAAGCTGTTGACGAGGTTCGGAATGACATGGCGCAGCGCCTGCGGCAGCACGATCAGGGAGGTCGTCTTCCACCAGGATAGCCCCAGGGCGGCCGCCGCCTCGCCCTGCCCTCGCGGAATCGCGGCCAGCCCGCCGCGGACGTTCTCGGCCTGATAGGCGCCCGTGAACAGAGCAATCCCGATCAGGGCGCGCACGAGCCCGTCGACGGTGAAATTGCCGGGCAGGAACAAAGGCAGCATGTAGGTGGCAAAGAACAGCACGGTGATCAGCGGCACGCCGCGCCAGAACTCGATGAAGGCGATCGAGAATATCCGGATCAGCGGAATGGTGGAGCGGCGGCCGAGCGCCAGCGCGATGCCGATCGGCAGTGAGGTCACAATGCCGGTGACCGAGACCACCAGCGTCACCAGAAGGCCACCCCACAAGTTGGTTGACACGATCGGCAACCCACCACGATCGAGCCCCATCAGCTTGATGACGATCGCGATGCCAATGAAGGTGGCGATACTGGATGCCAGAGCCCGCCCGCCGGTACGAACGCCGCCGCCAAGAAGGAAGGCGATCCAGCAGACAATCACGGCCGTGGTGGCGAAATCGGCCCAGACCGGCTCCCCCGTCCTCTGGACATGATCACGCAGCCAGACGAGCGGAAAGATCAGCCAGGAGATCGCCGTGCCGACCAGTACAATCAGGCTCCCGACGGCCCACAGCAGCGGTGCGACCGCTGACGTCTTGCTGAGATTGAGCATCGCCTGCCCGGCGCCGATGATGCTTTCGTCGAACAATTGCAGCAGGCCAACCGTCCAGCTCAGGCCAAATCCCTTGATGCCGCCGCCGTGCAGCAGGAAGAATGCGACCACCGGAAAGGCGATGAAGAACAGGCCGGCATTCAAACTCTTCGCCGGCAGCCTGGGAATGAGCAGCGGCATCAGCAGCACCACCGCCAAGACGAACGTGAGATTGACCCGCCAGCGCTCGGCCTCGGGATAGAAGCCGTAGATCAGTTGCGGCAGCTTGGCCTGAATGTAAGGCCAGCAGGCGCCGACCGCAAAACCGACGTTCTCGGTGAGGCAGGCCGTGCGATCCTTGCCGGTCCAGACCGCATCGACCATCAGGAACTTGACGGAGGGAACGATGGTGAACCAGAGCAGCAGGGCGCCCACGATCGTGAGGAGGATGTTGGTCGGCGAGTTGAACAAGCGGGTGCGCAGCACGCCGATGAAGCCCGTGGTCTGGACCGGCGCGGGACGCTCAGCGACCAGGTCCTGACGGACGAAGGCGGACGTCGCCACATCGCTCATGCGTCCAGGCTCCGGCTGACGCGCCAACCGTAGACGCTCATGATCGCGCTGGTGACGAGTGAGATCAGGAGGTAGACGCCCATCGTCATCGCGATGATCTCGATCGCCTGTCCGGTCTGGCTCAGCGAGGTGCCGGCGAATACCGACACCAGGTCAGGATAGCCGATCGCGACGGCAAGCGAAGAATTCTTGGTCAGGTTGAGGTATTGATTGGTCAGCGGCGGCACGATGACGCGCATGGCCTGCGGCACGACGATCAGACGGAGCGTGGTGCCGCGGCTCAGGCCTAGCGAGGACCCCGCCTCCATCTGCCCCTTGTGGACGGACAGGATGCCGGCGCGCACGATCTCGGCGATGAAGGCGGCGGTATAGGTCGATAGCGCCAAGGTCAGCGCCACGAACTCCGGGATGATGCGCGAGCCACCGGCGAAATTGAACCCTTTGAGCTGCGGCAGCTCGAAGGTGAAGGGCAAACCGAACACCAAGATGGTAGCGAGCGGCAGCCCGAACAGCAGACCCAGCACATAGGGCCAGATCCGGATCATCCGCCCCTCCTGAAACAGCGCGCGCCGCGCGTGGATGCGCAAGGCCAGCGCCGCGACGAAGCCGAGCGCCAGCATCGCCAGGAACGGCTCGAGACCGCTCTGGCCGATCGGGCTGGGAACGACAAGGCCCCGGTTGCTGAGGAAGGCAATGCCGAGCAGCGAAATGCTCTGCCGCGGATTGGGCAACGCCGCCAGCACCGCGAGGTACCAGAACAGGATCTGGAACAGCAGCGGCAGGTTGCGGATGATCTCGACATAGATCTCGCCGACGCGCGACAACAGCCAGTTCGGCGACAGCCGGCACAGCGCGACGATGAAGCCAATCACGGTGGCGAAGACGATGCCGACCACGGAGACCACGAGCGTGTTCAGAAGCCCGACCACGAACACGCGCAGGAACGTGTCCGAGCCGGTGTAGGAGATCAGAGTCTGATTGACGTCGAAGCCGGCATTGTTCCGGAGGAAGCCGAATCCGGCGGCGATGTGCTGATTTTCGAGGTTGGCGCGAGCATTGGAGACGATCTCATAGCCGATCCAGCCCAGGATCGCCGCGAAGGCAAACTGGACGGCAATGCCGTTCCAGCCTGCCTTGCCGCCCAGCACGCGCCTGACCTTCAGCGCAATCTGGGGCGACGGTTTACGGGCCTCGGTGCTCATCGCCGCGAGCTGCGGATCAGGATGATCAGCGGATCGGCGGCGCGTACTGGAGACCGCCCTTGTTCCAGAGGTTGTTGAGACCGCGGTTGATGGCGAGCGGCGAGCCCGCGCCGACGTTGCGGTCGAACACCTCGCCGTAATTGCCGACCGCCTTCACGATCCGCACCACCCAGTCCTTGGTCAGGCCGAGCTGTTCGCCGAAATTGCCGTCGCTGCCGAGCACGCGCTTCAGCTCCGGGCTTTCCAGCTTCGCTTTCTCGTCGACGTTCTTCGAGGTCACGCCGAGCTCTTCGGCTGTGATCATCGCAAACAGCGTCCATTTCACGATGTCGAACCACTGGTCGTCGCCGTGGCGCACCATCGGCCCAAGCGGCTCCTTCGAGATGATTTCGGGGAGCACCATATGGTCGTTGGGATTGGCGAGCTTGAGGCGATTGGCGTACAGGCCCGATTGGTCGGTCGTGAAGACGTCGCAGCGGCCGGCCTCATAGGCCTTGACCGTTTCGTCGTTGGTGCCGAACGCGATCACCTCGTACTTCATGTTGTTGGCTTTGAAATAGTCGGCGAGATTTTGCTCTGTGGTGGTGCCGGTCTGCACGCAGACCGATGCGCTGTTGAGCTCGAGCGCCGAGTTCACCTTGAGCGACTTCTTCACCATGAAGCCCTGCCCGTCATAATAGGTCACGCCGGTGAAGTTGGCGCCGAGCGAGGTGTCGCGCGAGATGGTCCAGGTGGTGTTGCGCGAGAGCACATCGATTTCGCCGGATTGCAGCGCCGTGAAGCGGTCCTTGGCGGACAGCGGCACGTACTTGACCTTGGTCGGATCGTTGAAGATCGCTCCGGCCATGGCGCGGCAGACGTCGACGTCGAGCCCCGTCCAATTGCCCTTGTCGTCCGGCGATGAAAAGCCTGGCAGCCCCTGGCTGACGCCGCAGGACAGCATGCCCCGGTCCTTGACGGTCTTGAGCGTTTGCGCATCGGCGGCCTGGGCCGAGAGGCCGGCGGCGAGAGCAAGAGTGAGAGCCAGGGTTACGCGTTTCATGGGCTTTGGGCCTTTCAAAATCGCCTCAAGGTCGGGAACGTTGTCTTTGGGGTCATCTCTGCCAGGGCTAATCGTACCTAGGCTAGTCTTGCAAGACTCATGCTGGAAAACCTAGCCGAACACCCGCCGATCCCGGGAGGCCATACCTTCGTCCCGCCGAAGAGGCGCCCGCCGGGATGGCTGTGACGCGAAGTCCGTTCAGGCGATGGATCGAAGGTCGCAGCAGGCCCCTCAACATGCGGCGACTGAATAGCACCTGCGCATCACAGAACGACTGGCGTGCCGGGTCAAGGGGTTGACGGGACTCTTCTGTATTCTGTTATTAACGGCGGCGGCCTTTCGGCCAGCCCCGCGGGCGCGACGCGCCCGGCGGAAACGCGGTTTTGAAAGCAGACGCATGGATTCCTCGCACCCCTCCCAGCAGCATGCCGAGACCCGGCTGGTCACCTCCGGCCGCGACACCAAGGCGCAGAAGGGGTTCGTCAATCCGCCTGTGTTTCACGGCTCGACCGTGCTCTATCCGACCGCCGAGGACCTGCACGCCCATCGCGGCGAGTTCACCTATGGCCGCCACGGCTCCCCCACCACCAGGGCTTTCCAGGAGACGCTGATGGCGCTGGAGGGGCCGCAATGCGCCGGCGTCGGCATCGTGCCGTCGGGGCTGTCGGCGATCTCGACCACCCTGCTCTCGGTGCTGAACGCCGGCGACCATCTCCTGGTCTGCGACAACGTCTATCGGCCCTCGCGCAATTTCTGCAACGGCATGCTCACCCGCTATGGCATCGAGACCACCTATTTCGATCCGCTGATCGGCGCCGGGATCGAGAAGCTGTTCAAGCCCAACACCCGCGCGGTGCTGGTGGAGGCGCCAGGCTCGCAGTCGTTCGAAATGCCAGATATCCGCGCCATCGCCGAGGTCGCGCATGGGCGCGACGCGCTCGTCATCGACGACAATACCTGGGCGACACCACTCTATCACCGGTCGCTTGAACAGGGCGTCGACATCAGCATGCAGGCGGCCACAAAATATATCGGCGGCCATTCCGACATCATGTTCGGCACCATCTCCGCCAACGCAAAGACCTGGCCGATGGTCGCCGAAGGCATCCGCCTGCTCGGCGTCTGCGCCGGCCCCGACGACGTCTTCCTGGCGCTACGCGGCCTGCGCACGCTGTCGGTGCGGCTGGCGCAGCATCATCGTTCGGGACTCGACATGGCGCGCTGGCTGGCTAGCCGGGCGGAGGTCGCGCGCGTGCTGCATCCGGCACTCGAAACCGATCCCGGCCATGCGATCTGGAAGCGTGACTTCACCGGCGCGTCCGGCCTGTTCAGTATCGTGCTTAAGCCGGCGCCGCAGAAGGCAGTCGACACCATGCTCGACACGCTCAAACTGTTCGGCATGGGCTTCTCCTGGGGCGGCTTCGAGAGCCTCGTGATTCCGTTCGACTGCGACAGCTATCGCACCGCGACCAAATGGGCGCCGGGCGGCCCGACGCTGCGTCTGCACATCGGGCTCGAGAGCGTCGATGATCTCAAGGCCGATCTCGATCGCGGCTTCGCTGCACTGAAAGCGGCAATGTGAGCCTGCTCACAAGGCATCGTGCCGGCGGACGCGCCATCGCGCGCCGGGGGAACGTGCACGCGCCGTAAACGTTAACGCCGACGCGCCAACAAATGGTTTGATCCGCCGACGTTTGGCGCTAGCCTCACCAATCGACTCCAATCCGGACACGGAGCATGGGAACGTTGGTTCTGCTCGATCTCATGGGCGGCGTGGCGCTGTTGCTGTGGGGCCTGCACATGGTCCATAGCGGGATCTTGCGCGCCTTCGGTCCCGACCTTCGGCGCCTGCTCGGCAAGGCGCTGAGCAACCGCGTCAGCGCCTTCGCTGCCGGCCTCGGGCTCACCGCCCTGCTCCAGAGCAGCACGGCGACGGCGCTGATCACCAGTTCGTTCGCGGCCGAGGGCCTCGTCAGCCTCGCTGCCGCCCTCGCCATCATGCTCGGGGCCAATGTCGGCACGACGCTGATCGTGCAGGTGCTGTCGTTCAACATCGCAGCCGTTGCCCCGGTGCTGTTCGTGCTCGGCCTGGTCGCCTTCCGCTCCGGCCCGCGATCCCGGATCAAGGACATCGGCCGAGTCTGCATTGGCCTCGGCCTGATGCTGCTCTCGCTGCACATCCTGCTCGACACGTTGGCGCCGGCGGAGAACGCACCCGGCGTGCGCGTCGTGATGTCGGCCATAACAGGCGACCCCATTCTGTGCATCTTTATCGCCGCTCTCGTCACCTGGGCTGTACATTCGAGCGTCGCCAGCGTCCTGTTGATCATGTCGCTGGCCTATTCGCAGTTCATCTCGCCTGCCGCGGCTCTGGCGCTGGTGCTCGGGGCCAATCTCGGCAGCGCCATCAATCCGGTGTTCGAGGGCGCCAGGCGCGACGATCCCGCGAGCTACCGCCTGCCGGTCGGCAATCTCATCAACCGCGCGATCGGGATTGCTCTCGTCCTGCCCTTCCTCGGCGCGATCGCCGAGCACATGCACGCCTGGCAGCCCGATCTCGCCAAGCTGACGGCGGCCTTCCACATCGCCTTCAATGCCGGCACCGCCGTCCTCTTCATCGGTCTGCTCGATATCATGTCGCGTCTGTTGACCCGCCTCTTGCCCGATCGCGTCAAGGAGGCCGATCCGGCCCGCCCGCGCTATCTCGACGAGACCGCACTGGAGACACCGTCACTGGCGCTGGCCGACGCCGCCCGCGAGACCTTGCGCATGGGGGATCTCGTCGAGGTCATGCTGCGCAAGGTGATGGCCGCGATGATGACGGGCGACCGCGCACTGGTCGACCAGGTCTCGAAGACGGACAATCTCGTCGACGGCCTGGACGAGGCCATCAAGCTCTACGTCACAAAACTCATGCGAGGCAGCCTCGACGAGAGCGAAGGGCGGCGCGCGATGGAGATCATCTCCTTCGCCATCAACCTCGAGCATATCGGCGACATCATCGACAAGAGCCTGAGCGAGCTCGCCACCAAGAAGATCAAGCGGCGCTTCCAATTCTCGGCCGAAGGGGCTGAGGAGCTCGCCGCTTTCCACAAGCGCACGATGGATTCGCTGCGGATCGCCTTCGGCGTCTTCATGTCGGGCGACGCCAATGAGGCGCGCAAGCTGCTGGTAGAGAAGACGGCGCTGCGCAACACCGAGCTTGCTGCGGTCGAGCGCCATCTGGACCGGCTGCGGAAGGGCCGCCCCGAGACCATCGAGACCACGTCGCTGCATCTGGACGTGCTGCGTGATCTGCGTCGCATCCACTCGCATATCTGCTCGGTCGCCTACCCCGTGCTGGACGCGGCAGGTGAGCCCTATCGGAGGAGTGCGGCCGAAGCAGCTGCCCTGCCCGCGTCAGGCGCGGCGTCGGCGCTGCCGCACTAGCGTCTCCGGTCAGCGATCCAGCGTCTTCGAGGCGCTGCCGCGGTTCTTCCAGATCAGCATGATGTTTCTGATGTAGATGATGGTCGCGAGCGACTGTCCGAGGATGATGACGGGCTCGCGCTTCACGACGCCATAGACCAGCGTCATCAGCCCGCCGCCCATCGAGCAGAACCAGAACGCCATCGGCACCACGCTGTTGCCGGCGCGTTCGCTCGCGATCCACTGCACCAGGAAGCGCGCGGTGAAGAACAATTGCGCGACGAGGCCGAACGCGAGCCAGAAATCGAACTTGGCGACGAAGACGTCGTAGAGATAGTTGCTCAGCGCTTGACCGTATTGGATGATCATGGGTTCACCTCGGTCACATCTGGCGTCGGCTTCTTGCGCCGGATCAGCCACCACACGCCTGCGAGATCCATGATGCCGATCCACAGCCGGTCGAAAAAGCCATAATTCGACACGCCGGCGCGGCGCGGCCGATCGATCACGTCGACATAGGCAATGTCGTAGCCCTCGCGGCGGACCAGCGCCGGCAGGAAGCGATGCAGCCCGTCGAAATAGGGCAGCATCAGGAAGACGTCGCGCCGGAACGCCTTCAGGCCGCAGCCGGTGTCGCGCGTGCCGTCCTTCAGGATCGCGTTGCGAATGCCGTTCGCCACGCGCGACTGAAATTTCTTGAAGCCGGTGTCCTTGCGCCCGATCCGCTGGCCGGCGGCGAGCCCGACCCGCCCTGCTCCCTTCTCGACTGCCGCGATCAGGTCCGGCAGAAACGCCGGATTATTCTGGCCGTCTCCGTCAAGCGTGGCCACGATCATCCCGCGCGCCGCACGCACGCCACTGCGCACCGCCGCCGACTGGCCGCCCGATCTCGCATGGCGGAGCTGACGCAGATTGTCCCGCTGCTTCATCATGGCGCTGAGCCGCTCGCCGGTCGCATCCGTCGAGCCGTCGTTGACATAGATGATCTCATAGGCCCAGCGGCCATCGAGCGCCGCCGTGATCTCCTCGATCAAGGGCGCGATGTTCTCGGCTTCGTTGCGCACGGGAACGACGATGGAAACCGAAGGCTGGGACTTCGACAAATCGAGGCTCGTGGGTTGGAATGGGCCTGCCCCGTGGAACCGGCGGTCCGGCAGGCAGCCGCTTTTATGGGCCGGATGTCCGGCGGGCAACCCTTTTGAGGCGGCCGGAGACCATCCCCGCAATTGGCACGATGGTGCCGTCCGCCCGGATGGCAAAGCCTAGTTTTCGGGCCGCAAACCAGTAGCGGACCGCCATGGCACCGACCAGGCCGACCATGGCGCCGGCGACGACATCGCTCGGGTGATGCGCGAGCAGCACCAAGCGGGTCAAGAGGATCACGATCGCGTAAGTGAACATGAATACGCGCAGGTGCGGCCACAATGCCGACACTGCAAACGCCAAGGCGAATGCGGCGACCGCATGGCCCGACGGCAGGCTGGCGTAGGCACCCGTGCCCTCCAACGGGACGAAGTTGAACGGATCGGGCTTGCCGCCGACGAACGGACGTCCGCGCCCGATGAGATATTTCAGGATCTCGGCAGCGAACGCCGACACGGCAACCGACAGAAACATGAATTGCAGCCGCGTGCCGAGGCCGAGCAGCAACGCGCGGCGGGTCCCGTGCAGTGCTGCCGCGACGAAGGCCACGACCACCAGCGCAGCGCCCAGGAGAGACAGCACATACTCGTCCTTGCCGAAGTCGGTGAGGATGCGGATCGGCCAGAGGCTTGGCGTGCCGCGCGCCGGCATCAGTTGGATCTCAGTCTGGTCGAGCCCGACCATCAGCACGATGACCAGGGCTGCGCCTGCTGCGCTGAGCCAGAGCGAATGCCGCGCCAGCTTCCGGGCGGCCTCGGCGCGGCGCGAATGCGAGGGCGTGCGCACGAGCTGCGCCAGCGCGCGCCAGGACACGGCGAGCAATTGCGCGGGATAGCCTGCAGGCGGCCCAATGTCGTTCGGGGCCCGCATCTATTCGGTGCCCTCCGAGCGGAAGATCGAGATCGAGATCGCGCGCCCTTGCGAGAAATTGTAGCCCTCGATGCGCGTGCCAACCTTGTAGCGCAGCCCGATCGCCTCGGCGCGCTGCACGAAGCTACGCTCCGAGCGTTGCTCGATCAGGGCGAAGCGACAGCTGCCCTGCCGCAGAAAGTCAGCTGCGCCCGAGCCGTCGGTGAGCAGCGTCTGCGTGCCTGTCAGGAACACCAGGCTCGGCTCGTGATAGCCGGCAGCAGCCGCCTTCGGTCCCACGCAGGTGACGTTGCGAAGCGCGCGCGCGATCTCGATGCTCGGAAACAGCGGAGTCAGCGACGGCAGCACGATTCCGTAGACCGTCACCGCCAACATGAGCGCGGCGACCAGCGCGTTGAGCAGCGAGCGCTCGGCGCGATTGTTGTCGTAGAGCCACCAGGCGAACAGGCCGAAGATCAGCGACGCCGCGATGAAAGGCCAGGCCACGAAGGCCGGCTGGCGCGTCAGCATCACGGCGCCGACCACGGCGATGATCGAGGCGGCCGCGGGGATCGCGAACCACCAGGCCGAGCCGCGCATCAGCCAGGACCGCGACAGCACACGCCGCTCCAGCGCGCCCGCGGTGAGGATCGCGATCGCGGGGTACAGCGGCAGCACGTAATGCGGCAGCTTGGTCAGTACGGCCTCGAACACGATCCAGGACGGGACCAGCCAGGCCAGCAGGAACTGCGCGCCGGGCTCGCGCCGCGCTCGCCACACTGCGGGCGCCGCCATGGCCGCGAGCGGCGCGCCCGGCCAGAACGTGATCCAGAACAGCGCGAGGTAAAGACCGGGCGGCGCGCCATGGGATTCCTGGGCCCCTAACTTGCTCAGCATGTCGCCGCCGACGGAATCGGCGAAGAAGGCCTCGCCCGCGCGCCAGAAGATTGCGACGAACCAGGGCAGCACCAGGACCAGCATCCACATCAGGCCCCAGACCGGGCGCAGCTTCCGCAGCCAGGAGGCGTCGCGGTCCTGGATCGCGAGCGCGACGATAGTGAGGCCCGCGAACATCAGGATCAGCGGACCCTTGATCAGGATGCCGATGGCGAGCGCGCTCCAGAAGATCGCCGGCCAGCTCCAGGGCGGATGGGTCTCGTCCTCGGCGCGTTGCCATGACAGGTAGGCCCGCGCCATCGCGCCCATCGCGGCGACCACGCAGAGCAGCAGCATCGCGTCGGTCTTGGCCAGCCGCGCCTCGACGCCGAGCAGCACCGAGGCGGACATCATCAGCGCCGCCAGCACCGCGGCACGCCGGGTGACGAAGCCGAGTGCGGCCCAATAGGTCATGAGCACGGCGCCGATCGCTCCCAGCAGCGACGGCAGCCGGTAGACCCAGATGCGCAATTCGGCCTTCGGCAGCTTGAGCGCCGCGGCGGTTTCGACCGCGGCCGATTGCAGCCAGTAGATGCCGACCGGCTTCTTGTAGCGGACATCCTCCTGGAAGCGGATGTCGACATAGTCGCCGCTCTCGACCATCTGCTTGGTGGCCTGGGCAAAGCGCGCTTCATCGCGGTCAATAGGCGGGATGGTGAAGAAGCCCGGCAGGAACAGCAGCAGCGCACTCAGCACCAGAAAGCCGACTGCACGGGCGTGACTGGCCGTGACAATATCGAGCATGCGCACGAGCCCGCTGCCCGGATTCACGGGCGCTTTCGGCTCGCGGGGTGCTCCAAAACGGGGGCTCGGGTAGGTCTCGGCCATTGGTTCCGCTTACGCTGAAACCGCCATCGCCACAACCGCTTGAGGCAGGGTCATTGAATTCGAATGACAACTGTGTCCGCGGCGCCCGTCGCATCGATGACGGTGAGCCGCGCAAAGCCCGGACCGGGCGGATCGATCAGGCGCTGGCGACGGCCGTCGATCTCGCCAAGCGCGGTTCCGTTAACCATGACGATCATGGGCAGAACGCCGCCGGCGACCTTGACCGGCATCGCCGCGCCCTCCCGACCACTCGATCGATCGACGTCGATCCGCGAGCCGTTCAGCGGAAACTGAATGTGCAGCGCCTGCTCGCCGCCGGTGCGCACCAATTCCCCAACGGGACGGAACCGCTTCAGCGGCAGCGGCAACTTGGTATTGCTGGCGACCAGGGTTCCCTTGGGCGGCTTCGGCAACGGAGCGAGCGTCTTGCCGGTTCGGGCGAACGCGTCGAACAGGATCGGCGCGGCAGCGACGCGCCCGATCAGGCCGGGAACCGGGGCGCCGTCGGGCCGGCCGACCCAGACGCCGACGGTCATGCGGCCGTCGAACCCGACCGACCAAGCATCGCGATAGCCGTAGGAGGTGCCGGTCTTGAAGGCGATCCGGTTGTGGGCGGCGTTCTCGGGCGGCGGTGTGCCCAGAAGCACGTTGCCGACCTGCCAGGCCGCGACCTGATCGAGCAGCCGCAACGGCTCGCGATCATCCCTGTCAGTCATGACCTCGCGCAGCGGCTTGGTGGTGCCGAGCCGGGCGAAGCCCGTATAGAGCTGGACGAGGTCCTGGAGCGTGATTCCGACACCGCCGAGACCCATGACAAGCCCCGGCGCCTCGTCCTTGGGCAGCACGAGATTGCCACCAGCCTGCCGCAGCCGCGAGGCCAGCCGGCTGGAGCCAACGCGATCGAGCAGCACGATGGCGGGCACGTTCAACGACAATTGCAGCGCCTTCTTCACCGGCACCGTGCCCTGGAACATCATGTCGAAATTTTCCGGCGCGTAGGAGCCGAAGCGAACCGGCCGGTCGTCGATCAGGCTCTCCGGATGCACGAAGCCATCCTCGAAGGCGAGCCCGTAGATGAAAGGTTTGAGCGTCGAGCCCGGCGAGCGGATAGCGCGAGTCATGTCGACTTGCCCTGCCCGACTCTCGTCGAAATAATCGGCCGAGCCGACACGGGCGAGCACGTCGCCGCTCTCATTGTCGACCACGATGATGCCGACCGAGATGTTGGGCCCGAGCGCAATGGCGCGATCACGTGCCAGCGGCTCCAGCACCTTCTGCAAGTTCGCGTCCAGCGTCAGCCTGATGACCGGCGTGTCCTTCGCCGTGGAAAGCGCGGTGTCGGATGCATGCGGCGCCAGGATCGGCATCGGCTTGCGCAGCTTCGGAATGGCAACGGCCTTGGACTGCTTTGCATCCTCCGCGCTGACCTGATGCTCCGAGACCATGCGGTCGAGCACACGATCACGCGCAATGCGGGCTGTCTCTGGATGCCGATCAAGCCGGCGCGTCTCCGGCGATTGCGGGAGTGCGACCAGCAGCGCGGCCTCGGCCAGCGACAGACGCTTCGGCTCTTTGCCGAGATATGCGATCGACGCGGCGCGGATGCCTTCGAGATTGCCACCGTAAGGCGCGAGCGCGAGATAAAGGTCGAGGATCTCGTCCTTGCTCAAGCTCCGCTCGATCTCGATCGCGCGAACCATCTGCCGCAGCTTGGCATAGAGCGAGCGCTGTCGCCGCGGCTCCATCAGCCGCGCAAGCTGCATGGTAATGGTCGAGCCGCCCGACACGATGTGGCCGCGCGTTGCAAGCTGCAATGCGGCCCGGCCCAGCGCCAGCGGGTCGATGCCGTCATGCGCATAGAAGCGCTGGTCCTCATAGGCCAGCAGCAGTTTAAGATAGGTCGGATCAACGTTCGTCCTGGCATCGACGGGCAGCCGCCACCGCCCATCGGCCATGGCATAGGCGCGCAGCAGCTTGCCGTTGCGGTCGACGATGGTGGTCGAGACCTGCCGCGCCTCGTCGAGTGGCAGCGGACCGAGGGAGTAGACCCAGGCGACGAACCCGACGATGGCGAGGATGAGTGTGAGGGCGACGGCTGAGAGGACGCGATGGCCCTTGCCGCTGGCTACGTCATCGCCGCGCTTGTACTGGCCATCCACGTTCTTGCCCGCGGCCCCAAAAGCCGTAGATGCCCGGGACGCGCCCGGGCATGACGGCGGAGAATTTGGCGCGTTCAGAGCGTCACTCATCCTCGTTGCTCACTTCGCAGCCCGCACCTCGACGGTGCCCGTCCCGGTACGGCCGTAGCGCGAGGGATTATACATGTCCTCGACATAGGCCTGCGGCAGCACGTATTTGCCCGGCGAGACTGCGCGCACGACATAGGCGACTGTGAAGACCGACTTTGAGTCCGAGGCGCGGTCGATAGCCGCGGTGAAGCGGTCGTCGCGGAACTCGGTATCCTCAGGCTCCTCGCCGTCCTCGATCCAGTCCAGCGTACCGCTATCGCCGGACGAGACCAGCTTCGGATTGTCGATCTCGAGGCCCGCCGGCAGATAGTCCGACACCATGATGTGGCCGTCCTCGGGCTTGGCCTCGGTGATCTTCAGCACCACCGCAAAGCGCTGGTTCTGCTTGACCTTGCTGATGTCGGCCGGCTTGCCGTCGAGAGTGAAGTAGTTGCGCTCGATCTTGAAGCCGTTCGACGCCGCCGGCTCCGGCGTCACGGGCGAGCCCGACACCGAGACCACCGCCTGCACCGGCACATCGCCAGTGTTGGTGATCTTCAGCGGCTTGCCCTCCAGCGTCGCCGCCTTGTAGCTGCGATAGAGCGCAGTCTTCACCGGCTGGCCGTCGACTTCCATCGACAGGTTCTCCTTGGCGAGCGCGCGCGCCGCCAATACCAGCCAGGCATTCTCCTGCGTGGAGGTGTAGGGCGTAAGCCCGCGCGCGGTCTCGACCCGCGACACCGCCTGCGTCAGCGTCGCCTTCGGCGCGTTTCCTTCACTGGCGAGTGAGACCAGCGCCGCAGCATCACGGAGCTGCGAACCGTAGTCGGTGCGGCCGAACTCGAGTGCGGGCTTCGGCGCGAGGCTATCGAGTGCGGCGCCATAGACGCGTTCCGCGCGGTTACGATCGCCGACCAGCGCGAGCGCCGCCGCGAGCTGCGACTTCGCAATCGGCGTCGCAAGGTTGGCGAGCTTGGTGTCGGCGAGATAGCGGAGGTCTCCGATCGGAGCTGCGCCATTACGGGCAAGCACATAGAGGCCATAGGCGAGCTCCCGGCCGCCGTCTTTCTCTGGCTCGTCGGCATTGACGACGGAGTTGCGGATGCGGTCGAGCGCGTTCTTGAACAGCGCGTCCGGCACTGCAAAGCCCTTTTCGCGGGCGCGGGTCAGGAAGTCCGTGACATAGGCATCCAGCCAGGCATCGTCGCCCCCGGCCGACCACAGGCCGAACGAGCCGTTCGAACCCTGGCGCGCCAACAGCCGCTCGATCGCGTCGCGGATGCGCTGGTCGACCTCGGTATCCATGGCGAGGTGCGCCCCGGCGGCGAGGTCATTGACATAGAGCAATGGCATCGCGCGGCTCGTGATCTGCTCCGAGCAGCCATAGGGATAGCGGTCGAGCGCTTTCAGGATCGTCGCCGCATCGAGCGCGGTCGACAGGCTGGCCGACACCGAGACGCTGCCGGTGCCCGGCACGAGATCGGAGAACATATCCGCGGTCAGCGTCAGGCTCTCGCCCTTCGCCAGGGTACGGATCGAGCGCCGCGCCAACACCTGCGTCACCGCCTTGACGTCGAGCGCATAGTGACGCGCGAGCATAAGGCCGTTCGGTCCCTTGATGTCGACGTCGAGCGTCGCCTGCCCCGCGGCCGTTGCATCGATCGCCAGCGAGAACGCGTTGCGCTGCTTGGCGGCAAGCTTGACCGTGGTGGCGGGATTGCCAGTCATCTTCACCGGGCCGCCCGCCTTCACGTTGACGACATAGTCGCCGGCCTGGCCCTCGACATTGTCGATCTCCAGATTGACCGTGCCGCGATCACCATTGAGCAGGAACCGCGGCAGGGTCGTCGTCAGCACCACGGGATCGCGGATCACGACATCGGTGCTGGCGCGACCAAGTTTCGTGGCGGTCCACGCCACCGCCATCACGCGCGCGATGCCGGCGAACTCCGGAATGACGAAGCTCACTTCTGCGGTGCCGTCAGCGCCGAGCGTGACGATGCCTGAATACAGGGCCAGCGGTTTTTGCGTGGGCGGCGAGCCCTGGAGCTCGCCCGCACCGGCGTCGCCGCCGGACTTGATCTGGCCGCGGGTGCCCGACATCCCATCGATGAGTTGCCCGTAGAGATCGCGGATCTCGGCGCTGAGGCGACGCTGGCCGAGATAGTAATCATCCGGCGCCGGCGGCTTGTAATTGGTGAGGTTGAGGATGCCGACGTCGACTGCGGCGATGACGACCTTGGCGTCCTCGCCCGGATTGAGCCCGTCGAGCTTGACCGGGATTTTCAGCGTCGAGTTCGGCCGGATCAGCGCCGGCGGCGTCAGCTTCACTTGCAACGTGCGAGTCTGCTTGTCGATGCCGAACCATTTCAGGCCGATCGCCCGGCCCGGCATGCGCTGGGCGGCCGCATCGAGCGGACGGCGCAGCGTCGCCACGACGTAGGCGCCGGTGCCCCAGTCCTTGCCGATCGGAAGCTTGACTTGCGCGGTGCCTTCCTTGACGTCGATGGTCTGCGTCGTCAGCAGGCGGTCGCCGAGCACGTTGATGGTCAGCTTGCCGGCGCTGCGCACATTGACCGACACTGTCATGGTGTCGCCGGAGGCGTATTGCGGCTTGTCGATCGAGGTCTCCAACAGGTCCGGTGTGTCGGCGCTGCCATCGGAGTACCAGCCGACGTCGAACTGCACGGAGGTCACCGGGCCGTCAGCGTCGTTCGACTTCACATCGAGCCGATAGCGGCCGGGCTGGGGGTTCAGCGAAATCCGCGACGGCTTATCGGCGGCGATCACGACATCGCCATCGGCGACGCGCGAGGTCGACTTGACCGGCTCGTACTCCCAGTAATTATTCTGGCGATACCACTGATAGCGCGACTCTATCTTCAGGAGCTCGTAGCGGAGGCCATCGCGGGGGAGCGTCTTGCCCTCGGGCGAGACTAACACGACGTCGAACTCGGCCTTGTCGCCCTCGGCGACGTTCTTGTCGCCGAACAGCGGCTTGATGCCGATCATGGCGGTCGCTGGCGCGATCGGCAGCACCAGCTTGCGCTCGACGGCGCGACCGCCGGTCTCGACCATGCGGACGAAGATCTGCGCCTCCTGCGGGCGGGTCGAGGCCGGCTGCTTGTCCAGCGTCACCGGGAAGGTCGCAACGCCATTGGCGTCGGCTTCAGGCAGGTTCTCCAGCGGCGTGCGCTCGTTCGAGGTGGTCTCCTCGTCGTTGACGCCGAACTGGTAGCCGGCAAAGCCCGGACGCTCGCTCGCAGGCGCGACCAGCATGTCGCCTTCGAGCTGAAGGCCCGAGGCCGGCGCGCCATAGAGGAAATGACCGTCCGCCTTCAGCTCCACTGGAGCATTAGCTTTGATCAGCTTGTCCTTGGCGGACAAGTCGAATTCGATCCGATCGGGGACGTAATCCTCGACCATGAAGGTGGTTTCGCCGACCGAGGCGCCCTTCGGATCGGTGAAAGCGCGCGCTCGCCAGGTCCCGGTCGGGACGGCCGAGTTGAGCGGCACGGCGAGCGTGCGGCCGCCCGCGCCCTGGTCGGACAGCACGGCGCGGCGGAATTCGACGCCGTCGGGACGCTCGATCACTAGCGTGAGCGGCCCGCCGGTCACGGCATTGCCCTGCCCGTCGCGCAAGAGCGCAGTGAGATAGACGGTTTCGCTGGAACGGTAGACGCCGCGCTCGGCATAGACGAAGGCGTCGGCGCCGGCCGGGACCGCGCGGCCCGAAACGCCGCGGTCGGACAGGTCGAAGGCGCTCGTCTTGAGGCTGAGGAAGGCATAATCGGCGTTATCGCCAGTTACGGTCAGCAGCGCCGGCGACAGCCCGCCCTCACCGCGCGCGAGCCCCGCCTCGAACAGCACGTGGCCGCTGTCGTCAGTCTTGCGGCTAGCCAAGATCTCGTTGTTGCGGGCAACCAGCCGCACCTCGGCCTTGCCGACCGGATCGGTCGAAGCCAGCGAGTTGACGAAGACGTGGATGCCGTCGTTGCCGGAATAGGCCGACACGCCGAGATCGGAGACGATGAACCATTGCGTCGCGAGCTGGTAATCATCGTCGGAGCCTGGCCCCTTGGCCGCGGCGGTCATGACGTACACGCCAGGCTGAAGCTCGCCGAGCGCCTGATCGACTGGGAATGCGGTGGTGACGTCCTGGTTCAGCGTCGTCGCGGTCGCGAGCTGGCCGGACCAGACCTTGACACCGCGCTCGTCGCCGAGATCGGTGAGCTGATATTTCGACAACGTCTTCTGGAAGTCGCTGTCCACAACCGTGTTGATCAGGTTGCGGTCGCCGATCCTGAACACGTTGATGCTGACGGCGGGCGTATTGACGCTGACCACGGGAATGCCGCGCTGGCCGGTCCTCGGCAGTACATAGGCGCGGCTGGTGAAGCGCACGAAGGGTTTCCGGTCGCGCACATAAACATTGAATTCGGCCGATTTCGGCAG
This sequence comes from Bradyrhizobium sp. 137, assembly GCF_023074095.1. Lineage (NCBI taxonomy): Bacteria > Pseudomonadati > Pseudomonadota > Alphaproteobacteria > Hyphomicrobiales > Nitrobacteraceae > Bradyrhizobium > Bradyrhizobium sp. 137. The sequence goes on along the minus strand of NZ_JADPKU010000039.1, from coordinate 79,853 downwards.
ACCCTCCTTCACGGCCGACGGCAGCCCGGCGCGCAGGTTGATGTTGTAGCGCTCGCCATGCTTCAGCCCGTCGACGCAGAGCTGCTTACCCTCGGCCGACAGCGCCGGCCTGTCGGTGCCGGCCAACGCCAGGAACGGCGCAAAGTCGGTCCGCTTGGCCACCTCCTCAGAGAACTGGAAGCAGGCGCGCGGGCTCGCCGAATCCGAGTCCACGGTATAGTCGAGCAGCCGAAAACCATGCTCATCGCGCAGCTTTTCATACGGGCCGCGGACGTCGGCGACCTCGCGCATGTCCAGCGACAGCCGCATCGCATCCAGCGCCGGCCGCCACAGCTTGCGTTCGGCCAGCGACTTGCCGAGCGCGGCGAGCGCGTCGGCCTCCTCGCCCGAATTCCCGGCACGCATATAGGCGATGTAGGCGGCGGTCGACGCACGCTCCCAGAGGAACGTCTGCTCGCTCGAGCTCTTCGGCGAGATCTGGAAGATGACCTTGGCGAGCCGCAGCCAGTTGCCGGTATCCTCCGGCGTGATCGCCGCAATCTGCCCGAGCACCGAAAGGCCGGTGCGATAGTCGTTGCGCCGGAATGCGGCGTCGGCGTCGGTGCGCAGCGTCGCAATGGACTTGGCGACCGGTCCCGCCTCGCTCTTGATCTGGGCTTCCAGCTTGATCGCGGAATCGGCAAGATCGTCGCGCTTGAACGCCTTGTCGGCTCCTTGCGCTGCGCCAAGGCCGAGCGCCAGCGTGGCGCAGAGTGTGACGGCGCGGATCAGACCGATCATGAGGGACTCCCGGAAATCGCGGACGAGCGCCGCGGCGGCAAAATGAAGTGCGCGGAAAGGTGACGGACTCAAGGCGATGGAACCAAGGGTGCAAATCGTCGCTTCGCCATGACAACGCAAGCTCAGAGGAGACCGATCAAGATACCTCCGCGCACGTGTCCTGACGGCGCATCAATACCAGAGACCAGTCGGGGGGCGCCCGTGTCCCGGAAGCTATTCAGCGTTCCCGGAGATGTGATCCATCGTCCGTCGCGCTGCCGCTCGACCCGGCACCCTGACACGCCACCGTTCCGCTTTGTCGCCGCTCTGAGGAAAACGGTTCGGTTCAGACTTGGCGAAAGGCAAGAATTTTCCTATTGGCATGGAGGTGAACAGCCGGCCCTCAAAACCGGGGCGGCTGAAGACGGTCCCGTAGCTCAACTGGATAGAGTAGCGGATTTCTACTCCGCGGGTTGCAGGTTCGAGTCCTGCCGGGATCGCCAACCGACGCTAAAAGGGGGCTAGTCTCGCTCGGCCCCCGCGGCGCCGCAGCGGCGTTCATCTTCCAACCTCGGCCTGATGCGCCCGCCACCACGACGCAATCGCCGCGGCCAGATCATTCCAGAGCTCCGTCGGAAGATCGGGAATAGCCACCCGGACGCTATACTGTTCCCTAGTGGCATCGTGAAACCACTCGGTCGCGGCGAAGTCGAAACCGAAGCTGCCGGCGTGACGGATGGGAAAACCCTCGGCGCGGAGTTCGTTGCTCATGTCTTCGGCGGCCTGTCGCGCGCTCGCCTCGTCCAGCGGATGCCTGCTCCGAAGCGTAACGTAGAGGCCGTGGGTGAAATGGAGCTCGGCCGAGAGCGCCGGGAGCCTTGCGGCAAAATATCGGGCCGTGCTTCGTCCGTTGCGCAAGATCGCCGCAACGCGCCTTTTCGTCAGAGCCCAGTAGGTTGCACTGCCCGCAAAGGGCGGGAAGTGTGCCGGCAACGCCGCGCCGCCGAGCAGCCGCACCGCGTTACGCGTTGCGGCGGCGAGCCCTTTGCAGTCAAGGCGCCCTGCCCGCCGCTCGTGCTCCTTGTCATAGACGAAAACCGCCGAGCCGAGCCGGCCATATTCCGCTCCGAGCGAATCGAGCTTGTTGTGGCTTCGCACCAGCACCAGCGGAATTCCGTATCGCCGGGCCCATCGCAGGACGCGTCTGATCCGCCCGGATCTGCCGGCGAAACAGGTCGTGTCGAAGACGAGGAGATCGAGCCCCGAGCCGTCACTGCGGAGCGCCGCCTCGAAAGCGCCGGCAAAGGAGCAGGAATCGAGCAACAGGATTTGCGGAGAATTCCCCCGGGCAAACCCATCGCCCAGCGCGGGCTTCAAGCCGACGAGTTGCAGGTGCGGGACAAAGCTTCGGATCAGCTCCAGCGTTTCGCCGTAGGTGCTCGGGAGCACCAGGATGTCGGCCTTGTCGATGATCTGTGCGGAAGCGAGGAGCACAGCGGAGATCGCGGCCATGCCTGACGCGGTATAGATCGTCTCGATCGTGCAGCCGCACGCGAGCTCATAGAACGAAGGACCGCGTACCCTGAGATCGGCCCGCTGGTAGTCATAACTGAACTGGAACGGCCCGCTGGCGGGATCGGCCGTGTGCGACCAGGCCGTCTCCGTCGCCTTCCACTCATGCAGCTCATGCTCCGCTCTCAGCGCCGCAGTGATCTGGAATTTGGACCTGACGACCTCGTCGACGGATCGCGGACGTGCCAAATCGAGCCGGTTTCTCAGACAATCATTCAATAGCCTGAGTTCCTGATGCTTTCGTTCCAGATAGGCCTCAAGCGTCTCCATGCGGATCTTGGACATGTGCCATCCGCAATTCAACGTCTGCGCCCTGCGTTGGGTCCAGTATCTGCCCGCGCGGCGTGCAACGAAGGCCGCTCTTCGCAGTTAAAGACTGTGCAAGGAGGACCATATGGCTGATATCAGAGAGCACATGAAAATCATCGGCAAGGACGGCGCCCATGTCGGCACCGTCGACCGCGTCGAGGGCAACCGCATCAAGCTGACCCGGAAGGACAGTCCCGAAGGTCACAAGGACCACCATCACTACATCGACACGAAATATGTCGGCGCCGTCGAAGGCGATGTCGTCAAGCTGTCGGTGAACGCCGACGCCGTGCCGAAAACGGAAGCGGCATAACACAGCAAGCCCCTTTGGGGGCTTTTTCTTTGTTCACGGACCCGTTTCGGGGTTCGCCGATTCGTGTCAAGCGCAACATCGCTACGCAGCAAACTTTGCAAATCTATCGCACTTCAAGAAAGCGTGCGCAGGCCTGTCCAGCGGACAGCAGAGCCCTACCTATCCGGCATGCAAAAGAGCTGTCGAAGGTTATTGTGATGCCGCCATCCGATTGGACAAGAATCGCCATCACGTCCGGGGTTGCCGCCAGCGCCATGGCATTTTTGGCGATCGACGCTGCCGTAGACGTGAGCCCGGGCGGAATTGCGAAGCGCCTCGAAGTTGTGCAAGCTTCTCTGACGGATGTCGCGGTTGGTCACCATCAACTGGCCTTCGCCGTTCGGGCCTGGGCGCGTGGAGGCGACCAGACGCACCCGGCGGCGTATCGATCATGCATCCAGCGTCACGAGCAGAGGCCGCAGCCGGTAGGCATCAATCGCGGCGTTTGACAGTAGCAGTCTGCGCCGCTCGCCGCGCAGCATCATGCGGTCGATCCTGTTCAGGATGAAGCGGGCTGAATCCTTGGGTTCACCGGTTAGCAGACCGGATTGGTCGAGATATCTCCAGGCGATCTCGAAGGACTGTGCACGCAATTCGGGGTCGGTCATGGCCGGCCAACGCTGCTGCGGATCGAATGTTCCGAGATCTGAGCCGAGGTGGACCGCGCAAGCCGGTCGCCCTGGGCAAAGGCGCGATAAATTTCTGCGCGTCATGGAACGAGTTCACCACCGGCACGTTGCATGCGACGAAACAGGTGGTGCCGACCTACCAGCCCCGGTCGGCTTTGAAGAACCCCGTGCTTGTCCCCCCGAGCACGGGGTTTTTCTTGCCACGAAAGGGCTGTCGGCGGGAATGCGGCTAATCCGTCCGCTCCTCACGCCGGTCGCGGGCGAGCTGATGCCAAGCCAGGGCCAGCTGGATCAGGCGCTGCCGATCAGCGCCTTCGGACGCAGCGGCCCGCTTCATCGCGGCCTCGGCCTCGTGCTGTGGATCGTACTTGCTGCACATGATGCCGACCGTATAACCGGCCGATCTGGACAAGCGCATGGCAATTTCGTCCGTATCATTGCGGGGCAGCGCCGGCGTCCGGCGGAATTGTCACGGGAGACTCCGGAGCGATCGCTTCGATGTATGCAGGCATCGTGACGCCAGGGCCGAGATTCATTCAGACTGGTGTGTCATTCAGACTGGTCTGTGAATTGCCTCACAGGCTGCGGACGGCATCTCCGATAAACACTACTTGGCGCTCTCTAGGCGCGAGCGCTTGCAGGAGCGCAGAGGACAGGATGGTCCGGTCATGACACACAAAGCAGCAGCCGAGGTGGTCGTCCCGACCCAACGACAAGGGTCCGCCCTGCTCGGGATCGCCTATCTCGGCACCATCACCATCGTAATGCTGGCATGGATCGGCGGCCTGGTCTGGGCCGCGATGGCGTTTTTCAACTGGCTGGTATCTTGAAGCGCAAAGGCGATTTGGTCTGCCCGCTGGGGAGCCGCCGCCGATGGTGCGCTAGAACAGCTAATGCAGTACCTGCGAGAGCTTGATCCCCCCGCAAACGATCATGTCCCACCACGCCATGCTGATCTGGATGGAATCCAGCATGAGCTACACCCCGCGAATCATCCCGACGTTTTCTTTCGAGACTTGCGTGAGTGTCAGCGAGCGCAGTGCTGGATGTGATGCCTATCGCGGGGCGCCAGACGAAAGAGGCGGGCCTGAGCCCGCTTCTGCGCTTCAAATCCGGCTGGGAAAACTCAGTAGCATGCGCGGGGATCGGCCTGCACATACTGACCGTTGGGATAGCGGTAGTAGCAAACGCCCTGAGCCAGATAGTAGCCGGGTTGCGAGGCGGCCGTAGCGCCGGCGATCGCGCCGGTCGCCCCGCCGAGAACCGCGCCTGCGGCAGCTCCGGTTGCATTGCCGGAGAGCAGGCCGCCCAGCACCCCACCGACGATGGCGCCGCCCAGCGCGCTTGCACCGGGATCAGCTGGCGGCGGAGGCGGTGGCGGCGCGTACGCCGCCGGCGGCGGCGCATAAGCCACCGGCACGTCGTCGATATACTCCTCGGAGATGTAGGCCGGCGGTCCGGCCATGCGCTGCGGATAATAATACCAGACGCCGCCGACATCCCACCACCAGCCCGATCGGCCGTTGCGGACCTCGTGGCGCCAGCGTCCGCCCTCCCAGGCGCGGTTGCCGCGATAGGCGTGACCGCCCCAATCGCGCGCCGGTGCGGGCCCGCGGGCATAATTGCGCGCGGGCGGGCCGCCGGCATTGTGCGAGCCGGGACCGGCATGAGGCTGACCGGAAGGCTGCAGCGCGGGCCGGGCCGCCTGCTGCGGCGGAGGCCCCTTGCGCATGGACTGATTGTCCTGGGGCGGCGCGCCGGGTCGCGACCCTGCCGGCTGTTGGCCGGCCTCCTTCGGCGGTCTGGCCTCCTGCGCCTGCGCCGACAGCGCGAGCAACGACATGGCCGAAACCAAGGGAATGATGATCTTCATGCGGCTGGACGCACTCATGCGTGTTTGACCCCCTACTCTCTCGATTGCCGTGCTCAATTGCCGTGGTTCCTGGCGCGATAAACGCTTCATCTGACGCCGGGCTGACATAACTGACCTGCTTGATCGGCCAAGTCCCGTTAAAAATGATTAAGATCAGAGCAATTTTTGGCCCGAAAGAGCTGCAGCGGTGCGCGCCGGACCGCTCCTAGCGCGCCGGCTCGATCACGTTGCAGTTGCTCCGCCCTGACATCAGGCAGTCCTGCATCTTGCTGGCGGCCGTGAGATCCCGCGCGAGCCACCAGCCGACGCCCAGGATCACGATCGCAATAATCAAGCCGGCGACCGCGCCGCGCCGGTTGTCGCCGGATGGGGACTTTTGAGAGGATTTGGGCTTCGGGCCCGATTCGGGCTTGGACATGGCTACCAGACTCGGTCGGGCAAGGCGCCTTTAGCACCTCTGCGACGTGGCGTCACATCCGATCGTCCGATCCAGTTCAGCCCCGGGTCGGCCGGATTGCATCCTTGCGCGAGGTCTCGACCGCCGGGGTCGTCCGCGGTGCACAGGTGGTGAGCACGAATGCGGTCCGGGTGCACTCCCAATCGGCGCCCAACACGGCGCTCTCGATCGGCTGCGGACGGGCTAGCAGCAACGCGGCGCCGGCCAGCGCCGCCACCACGAAGGCAGCTCCGAGCGCCTTCAGGCTCAGTCGGAAGATCGTCATGCCCGTGCTCCGTCTCGTTGGGGCGGACGCTAGGCGCCGCTCCGCGTGCTCCCTTATGAGGGACATCACAATTCGGCAGTTTTTCCGGGCTACGAGAGATCGTCGGGGGGCGATTTTTCGTTGACCTGATCGGCTGCGATTTGGGTGGCGTTGCGACGTGCGTCGATGTACACGCATGTGCGTCGCGTGGCGCCTGCTATGCCCAGCCGACGTACCAACAGGCAGTGATTTAGGATCGAAAGCGAGGAAGACAAGGCTGGTCGATGAGTGGATTCAGGGAACCCGGTTTCGCAGACCGTCAGAAGGCGGCGCAGGACGCACGCAAAAATCTTTTGAACAAATTCAAATCCCAACCCGGGCCCGATGATCCCGCGGTTGCGGCGAAGCGCGCCGAGCGCGAGGCTCTCGCAGCGAAGCGCGCCGAGGCAAAGGCCGCGCGCGACGCGGAGAAGGCTGAGCAGAAGCGTCGCGAGGAAGAGGCGAAGGCAGCCGAGGCCGCGCGGATTGCACGCGAGGCTCAGGAGGCGGCCGAAAGGATGGCTGCGCTCGAGGCCGAGCAGAAGGCAAAGCGCGACGCCCGCTACGCGGCCCGCAAGGCCAAGCGGAAGTAGCGTTCAAATCAAATTGAACTGAGGCACGCCTCAGTTCACTTCACTTCGAGATGGTCCACCGGAGCGCGCGAATGCGCCGCCCCGATGGCCGATTGCGGAGGGCATCCGAAGCGCGCGCCTTCGCCTCGGCGAGGCGCTTCGCGACGACCCGGATGATCAATTCTTCTTCATCATCCCGTCGTCTTTCTTCATGCCGTCCTTCGACATGTGATCCTTCTTCATGCCCTCGTCCTTGGACATGGTATTCTTCTTCATGCCGTCCTTGGACATGGTGTCCTTCTTCATCATGCCCTCGTCCTTGCCCATCTTGTCCTGAGCAAAGGCGGCAGGCATCAGCGCGAGGCCAAGCGACAGGGCGGCAGCCGAAACGCCGACCACGATGCGGGTGCGAATGGTCATGAGCAGTCTTCCCTTCGAGATGGTGTTTGTCAGCGACGGATGCCGCTGTCCTGTCGACGGATTGTCACGTGGTGTTGTTACGCGCCGGCCGATAATTTCCGCGCGCCCGCTGCCGTCCTTCGTCTGGCGTAGTCCCACGCAGATCGAAGTGTGCAGCGCAGCACGTCCGGCACTTGCCGCGGCATTCGGTCTCGAACTATCAGATGAGAGATCATCGGGTGTAAGACCGGCTAGGATGGGCCTACGCGCCGGGCTCGAAAACCCGGACCCAAATTCACGCCAAACAAGAACCGTGCAAAGAACCGCCCAAGGGGATCACACCATGCTCACGCGCCGTCATCTGCTCGCGACCGCCGTCGCCGCACCCGCCATTCTTCGCTTCGGCACCGGGACGGCGCAGGCCGCCACCACGCTGAAGATCTCGCACCAATTCCCAGGTGGCACCATCGACAAAGGCGATTTCCGCGACCGGCTCTGCCGCATGTTCGCCGCCGAAGTCGCCAAGCGCAGCAATGGCGACATCGCCGCTGAAATCTATCCGAACTCCTCGCTGATCAAGACCAACGCGCAGTTCTCCGCGATGCGCAAGGGCGCGCTCGACATCAGCCTCTATCCGATGCCTTATGCGGGCGGCGAGCTGCCGGAGACCAATATCGGCCTGATGCCCGGCCTCGTGACCACCTACGACCAGGGCTTGCGCTGGAAGAAAGAACCGGTCGGAAAGGCGCTGACCGACTTCCTCGCCGATAAGGGCATCATTCTGCTCACCTGGGTCTGGCAGGCCGGCGGCGTCGCCAGCCGCTCCAAGCCGATCGTCGCGCCTGAAGACGCCAAGGGCCTGAAGGTGCGCGGCGGCTCGCGCGAGATGGACATGGTGCTCCAGACCGCCGGTGCCTCGGTGCTGTCGGTGCCATCGAACGAAATCTATGCGGCGATGCAGACCGGCGCCTGCGATGCCGGCATCACCTCGTCCACCAGCCTGATCTCGTTCCGTCTCGAAGAGGTCGCGAAGTCGCTGACATCAGGGGCCGGCACCTCCTATTGGTTCATGCTCGAGCCGCTGATGATGTCGAAGGCGATCTTCGACAAGCTGCCGAAGAACCATCAGGACATCCTGCTCGCGGTCGGCACCGAGCTCGAAGCCTTCGGCCGCAAGGGCGCGCAGGACGACGACGTCGAGGTCGCCAAGGTCTACGAGAAAGCCGGCGCCAAGGTCTCGGCGCTCGACGCCGCGACCGTCGGCAAGTGGCGCGACATCGCCCGCGACACCGCCTGGAAGGACTACAGCGCCAAGACCGCGACCGCTGCGAACCTGCTCAAGCTCGCCACCGACGTCGCAGCATGAGCCACGGTCCGCTTCCGGATCGTGATGACCTGCCGAACGCTGCCGCAAGAACAGGCCTTGCGGCGGCGATCGATCGCGGCCTCGCCGTCCTCAACAGCATCATCGTCGTGTTCGCCGCGATCGCGCTGGTCGCGGCCTGTATGATCCTGAGCTACAGCGTGCTCAGCCGCGCGCTGTTCAAGGCCGCCAATTACTGGCAGGACGAGGCCGCCGTGTTCCTGCTGGTCGGCGCCACCTTCATGACGGCGGCCTATGTGCAGCAGAACCGCGGCCACATCGGCATCGAGGCCTTCGTCGGCCTGCTCTCGCCGTTCGCGAACAAGGTCCGGCTCTGGCTGGTCGACGCCGCAACGTTCCTGTTCTGCGCCTTCTTCGCCTGGAAGTCCTGGACCCTGGCCCATGAAGCCTATGTCGACGGCCAGGTCTCCAACTCGATGTGGTCGCCGCCCCTCGCCATTCCCTATTCGCTGATGGCACTCGGCATGAGCCTGCTCTGCATCCAGATCCTCGTGCAGCTTGCGCTGCCCTTCACCGGAGCCCGGCGGCCATGAGCGTCTTTGGTATCGGCCTCGCCTATGGAATCGCGACGCTGCTCGTGATGTTTTCGGGCATGCCGATTGCGTTCGCGCTTGGCGCAGTCGCAGTCGTGTTCATGGGCATCTACATGCCCGCCGCTTCGCTCGATACGGTGACGCAGAACGTCTACGAGGAAATGGCCTCGATCACACTCTTGTCGATCCCGCTCTTCATTCTCAAGGGTGCCGCGATCGGCAAGTCGCGCGCCGGCCAGGATCTCTATTCGGCGCTGCATGCCTGGCTGCATCGGGTGCCGGGCGGCCTCGGCGTTGCCAACGTCTTCGCCTGTGCGCTGTTTGCAGCGATGGCGGGCTCCTCGCCCGCGACCTGCTCGGCGATCGGCTCGGCCGGCATCCCCGAGATGCGCAAGCGCGGCTATTCCGGCGGCTTTGCTGCCGGCATCATCGCTGCCGGCGGCACGCTCGGCATTCTGCTGCCGCCCTCGATCACCATGATCCTGTTCGCCGTCGCCGCCGAAAAGTCGCTCGGGCGGCTGTTCCTCGCCGGCATCGGGCCCGGCCTCTTGCTGGTCTCGCTGTTCGGCGCCTATGCCGTGATCCGCTTCCGCCAGGAATATGCCGCCGCCGAAGCGATTTACAAGAACGGCGGCGCGGAAGCTGCGATCCTGCAGCGCGACGAGTATACGCTCGCCGAACGCTTCAGCGTGCTGCCGCGGGTGATCCCCTTCGTGCTGCTGCTCACCGGCGTCATGATCGCGCTCTATGGCGGCTACGCCACGCCGTCGGAAACCGCCGGCCTCGGCGGCCTCTTGGCGCTGGCGCTGATCGCAGCGATCTACAGCGTGTGGCGACCGAGCGATCTCGCTCCGATTATGCGGTCGACGATCCGGGAATCGACCATGCTAATGATGATCATCGGCATGTCGTTGCTCTATTCCTACGTGATGAGCTATCTGCACATCTCGCAATCGGTCGCCGAATCGATCGTCGCGATGCACCTGCCGCGCTGGGAGCTGCTGTTCGCGATCCTCGTCATGGTCGTGGTGCTCGGCTTCTTCCTGCCGCCGGTCTCGATTATCCTGATGACGGCGCCGATCATCCTGCCGCCGCTCCGCGCCGCCAATTTCGACATCATCTGGTTCGGCGTGGTCATGACCATCGTGATGGAGATGGGCCTGATCCACCCGCCGGTTGGCCTCAACATCTTCGTCATCCGCAATGTCGCGCCCGACATTCCCTTGCGCGAGGTGATCTGGGGCACGCTCCCCTTCGTGCTGCTGATGATGCTCGCAGTCCTGCTGCTGTGCCTCGTGCCGGAGATCTCGACCTGGCTGCCGGATCTCGTGATGGGGCCGGACGGGAGCAGGTAGAGCTAGCCGAACTGCCGTAGCTCGAGGAGCGAAGGCGGAAGCGTGCCCACCACTTCTGTCGCGATCATGGACAGATGGTGGGCACGGCGCTGCGCGCTTTTCCTCGCTTTACGATTTCTCCTTCCGCCGTGACTTCGGCGCGATCGCGCTGCCGGCCACCACCTGCAACAGATCCTTACGCACGGCTTCGATGTGCCGCTCCAGGAAACGGCAGGCCTCATCGACCTTCCGTGCGCGGCAGAGCGTGATCAGATACGCGTGCTCCTTCTCGGCGATCCCCATCGCCTTGGTGTTGGAGAGCTGCAAGCGGGTGTAGCGGTCGCTGGTCTGGAGCAGTGACAGCACGATCGCTCTTGTGCGCGGCTGCGGCGCATGAACGTAGAGCGCCATGTGGAAGTCGGCATTGAGCTGCCCCCATTCGCTGACGTTGCGCGCCTTGATCGCCTTCTCAAAACTCTTGTGGATGTCGTCGAGCCCGTCGAAATCATCAACGGTGAAACGTGGCGCCGACTGCGCCAGCAATCTCGGCTCCAGGATGCGGCGCAAATCGAACACGTCGTTGATCTCGTCCAGCGACAGCTCGGAGACGATGGCGCCCTTCTGCGGCACGATGCGCACCAGCCCTTCCGCCTCCAGCTGAAACAGCGCCTCCCGCACCGGGATGCGGCTGACGCCATAGGCCTCGCCAAGCGCATCTTGGCGCAGCTGCGATCCCGCCGGATAGGTGCCGTCGAGGATCGCCTGCCTGAGCTGGTCGACGATCGCGGCCGACAGCGTGCGATGCTTCAGAGGCTGTTTCATCTGACCTTCTGCCTTTCCTTCGCGATTCATCCGGCCGAAGCGGTCCCTCTCTTGCATGTTGAAGGCTTCAGCGAAAGCTAGAGTCCAGCAAAAGCCAGTGCCCAGCAAAACCGCGTCCTGCCGCCGAAGTGGCCGCAATCTCCGTTTGACAGCCTAGATGTATAAATTATACATTTGGCGATAGCACGACAAATCTCGAGGTTGGGCCTCCATGATCGAACAGACGATGCTGCCCACACGCGCATTCAGCGTTCGACGCATGATCGTCCGCGCGTCCAGCGCCCTGCTCGCGGTCGAGCGCCTCGCGCTGATGGGCCTCATGTACCTGCTCACCGGATTGATCCTGGTGAACGTCGTCACCCGGTACTCGCATTTCCCGATCTACTGGATCGACGAATCCGCCGTCTATTGCGTGGTCTGGCTGACCTTCATCGGCGCCTCCGCAATGACCCGGCTGCGGCTCGATTTCGCGGTGACTATGCTGACGGAGCGTCTTTCGGCGCCGCGCCAGAAGCTCGCCAAAGTGATCTCGACCGGCCTCGTGGTCGTGTTCGGCGCCGCACTGATCGTCACCTGCGTGCTTTGGATGGACCCGATTGGTCTCGCCCGCGCTGGCTTCGACGGGCGCAAGCTCGCCGCCGAGACCTTCAACTTCCTCTACACCGAGCACACCCAGACGCTGAACTGGCCGACCTGGATGCTATACCTGACGCTGCCGATCTTCGCGGTGTCGATGACCATTCACGGCCTCGCCAATCTGCTGGAAGATCTCGAGTTGGTCCCGCGCACCTCGCCAAAAGGCTTTCAGCTCTCCGAGCTGGACGGGGTCAACTGATGATCACATCAGCCGCCTTCATGGCTTTCATGCTGGTCGGCGTGCCGATCGGCCTCTGCCTGTGCCTCGCCGGCCTCGTCTACATCGCCGCATCCGGCAATCCCGTGCTGTTCCAGTCTTACCCGCTCCAGCTTTTCGGCGGCGTCGACAGCTACGGCCTGATCGCCATTCCGCTCTTCATCCTTATCGGCGAGATCATGAATGGCGGCGGCATCACAAGGCGCATCGTCGACATGGCGATGGCGTTCGTCGGCTCGTTCAAGGGCGGGCTCGCCTACGTCAATATCCTCGCCAACATGTTCATCTCGTCGATCCTGGGCTCTGCGACTGCGCAGGTCGCGATCATGGCCCAGATCATGGTGCCGGAGATGGAGAAGAAGGGCTACGACAAGACCTTCGCCGCGGGACTGACCGCCTATGGCGGCATGCTCGGCCCGATCATCCCGCCATCGGTGATGTTCGTGGTCTACAGCGTGCTCGCGCAGGTCTCGGTCAGCGACATGCTGATCGCCGGCATCGTGCCTGGCGTCATCCTCACCGTGATGTTCTGCCTCGTCATCGCGCTGATGGGCTATGTCTACAACTATCCCCGTGCGGACTATCAGACGCCGCGTCAGCGCATCATGACGATCCTGCGGACGTCTCCGACGCTGCTGATCCCCATCGTCATCGTCGGCACCATTCTCGGCGGCCTCGCCAACGCGACCGAATCCGCCGCCGTCGGGGCCGTCGCAGCAGCACTGGTCGGAAAATTCTGGACCAAGGAGTTCGAAGTTTCCCAGCTGCCGCAGATGATGCTGCGCAGCGGCATCTACTCGGCAATCGTGCTGTTCCTGGTGGCAGCCGCGGCGGTGTTCTCCTGGGTCCTGATCTTCGGCAAAGTGCCGCAGGAGACTGCCGCCTGGATCCAGACGGCCGCCAAGGACCCGGTCAGCTTCATGCTGATCTGCAACGTCATCCTGCTGGTGATCGGCACGGTGATCGACGGCATTCCCGGCCTGATCATGACGGTGCCGATCCTGCTTCCGGTCGCGACCGACGTCTATCACATCGACCCCCGGCATTTCGGCGTCGTGGTGGTGATCAATCTCGTGCTCGGCCTGCTGTCGCCGCCGGTCGGACTTTGCTTCTTCGTTGCGGCCGCTGTCACCGGTGCCAAGCCGGGCAAGATGTTCATGGTGACGCTGCCCTTCTTCGTCATCTCCTGCGTCCTCCTCGTGCTGCTCTCGCTCTACCCGTCACTCTCGCTGATCCTCGTCAAATAGGCCCATCCGAAAGGAGCCCGACCATGCCGCTTTCACGTCGCCGCTTTCTGGCCGCCAGTGCCGCCGCATCGGTGTTCGCGCCGTCGCTGGCGCTCGCCCAACCCAAGGAATTCCGGCTCGGCCTGATCACGCCCAACGGCCATTCCTGGAACAAGGCCGCCCTCAAATTCGGCGAAGATCTCAAGGCGGTCACGAGCGGCCGCTTGAGCGTCAGCGTGTTCCACTCCGGGCAGCTCGGCAACGAGCCCGCGATGATGCAGCAATTGCAATCCGGCGCACTCGACATGGGCTTCATCCAGGCCGCCGAGCTCGGCTCGCGCGTGCCGCACATCGCCGCGATCAATGCGCCCTACATCGTCCGCTCGACGCCTGCGGTCGCGAAATTCGTGCGGCATCCGGCTGCGGTGAAGCTGTTCGAAGTGCTGCCGCAGGAGACCGGAACGATCGGGCTCGGCTGGGGCATCACCGGCATGCGCGCCGTGTTCTCCTCCAAGGATCTGAATACGCTGGCCGACATTCGCGGCATGAAGCTGCGCATCAATCCGACGCCGGTCTATCGCGATTTCTATTCCTCGCTGGGCGCTGCACCGACTCCGATCCCGACGCCGCAGGTGTTCGACGCCATGGCCAACGGCCAGGTCGACGGCCTCGAGGCCGATCTCGAATTCTCCTGGAACCAGCGCTTCGACAAGGTGTCGAAAGTGATCCTCCAGATGAATGCCGTCTTCATGCCGATGGCGGCGGTCGTCTCGGGCCGGGTCTGGCAGTCGCTCCCCGCGGCCGACCGCGAGCTGATCACGAAGACGATCAGGTCGACGCTGGATGTGCAGATCGACGAGCTCGCCGGCAATGAGCCCGCGCTGATCGAGAATTTCAAGAACGCGCCGATTCCGATCCGCCAGGTCGACGCCAAGGACACCGAGGCCGTCATTGCCGAGTTCGACAAGATCTGGCTGCCAAAAGCCCCTGTCCTCGCCGAGCTGCGCAAGGTCGGCGCGACGCTCTGATCCCACTCTCGCCCTCACCGTCAATGCCCGGCGGATCGAACCATCCGCCGATACAATTCCAATCGGAGCCAAGCAATGAACCGCATTTCCTGGGAAGGCGTCTTCCCGGCCGTCACCACGCAATTCAACGACGACCTGTCGCTCAATATCGATGCGACAGCCAAGGTCATGGATGGGCTGATCCGCGACGGCGTTTCCGGTCTGATCGTCTGCGGCTCGGTCGGCGAGAACACCTCGCTGGAGCGCAAGGAGAAGGTCGCGATCATGGAGGCCGCGAAGTCGGTTGCGGCCGGCCGTGTGCCCGTGCTGTGCGGCATCGCCGAATTCACCACGGCGTTTGCAGTCGAGACCGCCAGGGAAGCCGCGCGCGCCGGTATCGACGGTGTGATGGTGATGCCGGCGCTGGTCTATTCGTCCAAGCCGCACGAGACGGCTGCGCATTTCCGCGCCGTTGCCAGTGCCACCGACCTGCCGGTGATGCTCTACAACAACCCGCCAATCTACAAGAACGACGTCACTCCGGACATCCTGGCCTCGCTCGCCGATGTCGACACCGTCGTCTGCTTCAAGGATTCGTCCGGCGACACGCGACGGTTCATCGACACCCGCAACATGGTCGGCGACCGCTTCGTGCTGTTCGCGGGCCTTGACGACGTCATCGTCGAGAGCGTCGCCATGGGCGCCGTTGGCTGGGTCTCCGGCATGTCGAACGCCTTCCCGCGCGAGGGCGAGACCCTGTTCCGTCTCGCCAAGGCAGGGCGCTACGCCGAGGCGATGCCGCTCTACGAATGGTTCATGCCGCTGTTGCATCTGGATGCACGCCCGGACCTCGTCCAGTGTATCAAACTGTGCGAGCACATCATGGGCCGCGGCACCGCGCTGACGCGCCCGCCGCGCCTGGCGCTGCTGCCGCAAGAGAAGACAGAAGTCGAGGCCATGATGGACAAGGCGCTCAAGAACCGGCCGCGCCTGCCGGATGTGGGCTTGAAGGCGGCGTAAGCGGCCTTAAGTCGCCGCGCGCCTCCGCTTGGCGTTCAGCGCGGACGCCACGCGGCTCACTGGCGGCTTGCCCAGCACGGCACTCATCTCGTTGGTCGCCGCCAGCAGCCGGTCCATATCTATACCGGTCTTGATGCCCATACCTTCGAGCATGTAGACGACGTCCTCGGTCGCGACATTGCCAGTCGCTCCGGGGGCGTAGGGGCAGCCGCCGAGGCCGCCCGCGGCGGCGTCGATGACGCGGACGCCCTCCTCCATCCCCGCATAGAGATTGGCGAGGGCTTGGCCGTAGGTGTCGTGGAAATGCATTGCGAGATGGGCGGGAGGAATGTTGGCGGCAACTGCGCGCAGCATCTCCCTTGCCTTGCTCGGCGTGCCGACGCCGATTGTATCGCCGAGCGAGATCTCGTAGCAGCCGAGCTCCCATAGCGAGTTGGCAAGATCGGCGACCGCCTTCGGCTTGATCTCGCCGTCGAACGGGCAGCCCAGCACGCAGGAGATATAGCCACGCACTTTGACGCCATCGGCTTTGGCGCGCGCGAGCACCGGCTTGAACCGCTCGATGGACTCCGCGACCGAGCAATTGATGTTGGCGCGCGAAAAGCCTTCCGAGGCTGCCGCGAACACCGAGACGACCTTCGCGCCCGCCGCGCTCGCGGCGTCATAGCCCTTCTCGTTCGGCACCAGCACATGGAATTCGGCGCCCTGCACATGGCTGACGCCGCGCAGCACGGCGTCCGAGCTTGCCATCTGCGGGATCGCCTTGGGCGAGACGAAAGCGCCGACCTCGACCGTGGTGAGGCCAGCCGCGACCAGCGCCTCGACGAAGGCGATACGGGACCCGACGCTGACGACCGTCTTCTCGTTCTGGAGGCCGTCGCGCGGCCCCATCTCGATGATGCGGATTTGGTCGCTCATCTCACTCTCCCGAAGGCTCGACCACAGCGAGTTCGATCCCCTCCTGCACGATGTCGCCGACCTTGCATTTGACGGACTTCAGCACGCCGGCATAGGGCGCGCGCAGCGTCTGCTCCATTTTCATCACTTCGAGCGTGAGGATCGGCGCGCCCTTATCGAGCTTGGCGCCCTCCTCCGCCAGCACGGCGACGACGGTACCCGGCAACGGCGCCGCGATCTTGTCCTCGCCGGCATGCTCTTCGCTCTCGCCGCCGAACGGATCGACCCAGTGCAGGTCGAAGCGGCCGTTGCGCGTGCGCAAATACAGCTCATGGCCGTCGATCACCGCCGCGACCTGCGATTTGACGCCGTCCAGCGTCAAGTCAAAGCCGCCTTCCTTGGTGGCAATCGCGAACGCCAGCTCGCGTTCGCCGATCACCAGCGTCGAGGCGCCGCTCCCGTAGTTCAGCGTAATCTTCTGCTCTGGCCCATGGCCGACGCGAAAGGCGAAAATGCGCTGGCGGCAGCCGACCGGCTGCCAGCCGAAGGTCTGCCAGGGCGAATTCGCATCCGCCTGCGCTGCTTGCCGTTCGTCATTGACGATTGCGGCCACGGCGGCGCACAGCTCGAGCTCGCCGGGCGCCGGCGCTGCCTGTGTCAGCACCGCCAGTTCGCGCTCGATGAAGCCGGTGTCGATCGCATTGGTCCGCACCTTCGGATGCGTCATCAGCGCCGACAGGAACGGAATGTTGGTGACGATGCCGCGGACGTCGGACTCCTGCAGTCCGCGGTTGAGCCGCTCGATCGCGACGTCCCGCGTCGGCGCCCAGGCAATCATCTTGGCGAGCATCGCATCGTAATACGGCGACACGCTGTCGCCCTCGCGATAGCCGGCATCGATGCGCAGTCCGCCGGTCTCGGCCGGCAAACGCCAGATCGAGATCCTGCCGACCGATGGCATGAAATTCTTGGTTGGATTTTCCGCATAGACGCGCGCCTCGACCGCATGGCCGTTGAGCCGGATCTCGTCCTGCTTCAAAGGCAGCGCCTCGCCGAAGGCGACGCGCAGCTGCCATTCGACGAGGTCGATGCCCGTAATCAGCTCGGTCACGGGATGCTCGACCTGGAGGCGCGTGTTCATCTCGATGAAGAACACGTCCTTGCCGTCGGAGACGAACTCGATCGTACCCGCCCCGACATAGTTCACCGCGCCCGCCGCCTTTCGCGCGGCGGCGCAAACGGTCTCGCGCTGGGCAGGATTGAGTGTCGGCGATGGTGCCTCCTCGATCACCTTCTGGTGCCGGCGCTGGAGCGTGCACTCGCGCTCGAACAGCGACAAGAGATTGCCGTGGCTGTCGCCGATCACCTGCACCTCGATGTGCCGAGGATTGTCGACATACTTCTCGATCAGCATGCGGTCGTCGCCGAACGCAGCCTTGGCTTCGCGTTTGGCGCTGATGATCGCGGGCCCGAGTTCGGCCGCCGAGCGCACGATCCTCATACCGCGGCCGCCGCCGCCGGCCGACGCCTTCACCAGGATGGGAAAGCCGATCCTGTCCGCAGCCTTCGAAAGCGTCGCCTCGTCCTGGACTTCGCCGTGATAGCCGGGCACCAGCGGCACGCCAGCCTTCTCCATCAGCGCCTTGGAGCCGGATTTCGAGCCCATCGCATTCATCATCTCGGCGGTTGGCCCGACGAAAACAAGCCCCGCATCGAGGCAGGCCCGCGCGAATTCGGCATTCTCCGATAGGAAGCCGTAGCCGGGATGCACGGCTTCGGCGCCGGTCTTGCGCGCGGCCTCGATCAGCCGCTCGACATTGAGATAGCTGTCGCGTGCCCGCGCCGGCCCGAGCAGCACGGCCTCGTCGGCGAGCGCGACATGCATCGCGTCGCGATCGGCCTCGGAATAGACCGCGACCGTGCGCAGGCCCATGGCCCGCGCAGTGCGGATGACGCGGCAGGCGATCTCGCCGCGGTTGGCGATCAGGAGCGTGCGAAATCGCCGGTAGAGCTTTGAGCGGTCCATCGCATCACATCCTGAACAGGCCGAATTTCGTCGGCTCGATCGGCGCATTCGACGCCGCCGAGAGGCCGAGCCCAAGCACCAGCCGCGTGTCGGCCGGATCGATCACGCCGTCGTCCCAGAGGCGCGCGGTCGCGTAATAGGGATGCCCCTGGCTCTCATATTGCGCGCGGATGGGGCTACGGAATTTCTCTTCCTCTTCCTTGGACCAGCTATCACCCTTGGCCTCGATATTGTCGCGCCGGACCTGGCTCAGCACCATCGAGGCCTGCTCGCCGCCCATTACCGAGATGCGCGCGTTCGGCCACATCCACAGGAAGCGCGGCGAGTAAGCGCGGCCGCACATGCCGTAATTGCCGGCGCCATAGGAGCCCCCGATCACGACGGTGAATTTCGGCACCGAAGCGGTCGCAACCGCCGTCACCAGCTTGGCGCCGTCGCGCGCAATGCCGCCGGCCTCGTATTTCTTGCCGACCATGAAGCCCGTGATGTTCTGCAGGAAAACCAGCGGGATGCCGCGCTGGCAGCACAGTTCGATGAAATGTGCGCCCTTGAGCGAGCTCTCGCTGAACAGGATGCCGTTGTTGGCGATAATTCCGACCGGATAGCCCCAGATATGAGCGAAGCCGCACACCAGCGTCGTGCCGTAAAGCTTCTTGAACTCGTCGAACTCGGAGCCGTCGACGATGCGGGCGATGATGTCGCGCACGTCGAATGGCTTGCGGCCGTCGACCGGGACCACGCCGTAGATCTCCTCCGCCGCAAACAGCGGTTCGCGCGGCGGATGCATGTTGAGGTTCGGCCGCGTCGGTGGCTTCAAGGTGCCGACAATGCGCCGGGCGATGCCGATCGCGTGTGCATCGTTCTGTGCGTAATGGTCGGTCACGCCGGACTGCCGCGAATGCACGTCGGCGCCGCCGAGCTCCTCCGCACTCACGACTTCGCCGGTCGCAGCCTTCACCAGTGGCGGACCGCCGAGGAAGATGGTGCCTTGATTGCGAACGATGATGCTCTCGTCCGACATCGCTGGAACATAGGCGCCGCCGGCAGTGCAGGAGCCCATCACGATCGCGATCTGCGGGATACCAGCCGAGGACATCTGCGCCTGGTTGTAGAAGATGCGGCCGAAATGCCGCTCATCCGGAAAGATCTCGTCCTGGAGCGGCAGGAAGGCGCCGCCGGAATCGACCATGTAGACGCAAGGAAGGTTGTTCTGCCGCGCGATGTCCTGCGCACGCAGATGCTTCTTCACCGTCATTGGATAGTAGGTGCCGCCCTTGATGGTGGCATCATTGGCGACGATCACGCATTCGCGACCCGAGATGCGCCCGACCCCGGTGACGACGCTCGCCGAATGCACGTCGCCGCCATAGAGGCCATAGGCCGCGAGCGGCGACAGCTCCAAGAATGACGTCCCGGGATCGACAAGCAGGTCGACGCGCTGGCGCGCCAGCATCTTGCCGCGTGCGGTGTGGCGGTTGCGCGACGCCTCACCGCCGCCGCCGGCGACCTGGCTAAGCTTTTCACGCAAGTCCGCGACAAGGGTGCGCATGGCCTCGGAATTGCGCGCGAAGTCTGATGAAGACGGATCGATGCTGGAATGGAGCGGCATGATGATTCCAATGAGGTGAACGTTTCAAGCCGTCTCGGCCATCAGCTCGCGGCCGATCAGCATGCGGCGGACCTCCGAGGTGCCGGCGCCGATCTCGTACAGTTTGGCGTCGCGCCACAGACGTCCGACCGGAAATTCACTGGTGTAGCCGACCCCGCCGAGCGCCTGAATCGCCTCGCCCGCCATCCATGTCGCCTTCTCCGCGGAATAGAGGATCGCGGCAGCGGCATCCTTGCGCAAGCTGCGCGCGTGGTCGGCGCGGTCACAGGCGCGCCCCACCGCATAGACATAAGCGCGCGTGGCCTGCCAGGTCGAATACATGTCGGCAAGCTTGCCCTGCATCAGCTGGAAGTCGCCGATCGGCTGGCCGAACTGCTTGCGCTCGTGCATGTAGGGCACCACCGCATCCATGCAGGCCGCCATAATGCCGAGCGGGCCGCCTGACAGTACCGCGCGCTCATAGTCGAGGCCGGACATCAGCACCTTGACGCCCTCGCCCACCTTGCCGAGCACGTTCTCCTCCGGCACCTCGCATTCGTCGAAGAACAAGGGGTAGGTGTTGGAGCCGCGCATGCCGAGCTTGTCGAGGTGCTGGCCGTGGGTGAATCCCTTGAAGCCTTTCTCGATGAGGAAGGCGGTCATGCCGCGCGGACCGGCCTCCGGATCGGTCTTGGCGTAGACGACGAGCACGTCGGCGTCGCCGCCATTGGTAATCCACATCTTGGAGCCGTTGAGCACGTAGCGGTCGCCGCGCTTGTCGGCGCGCAGCTTCATCGAGACCACGTCGGAGCCGGCGCCGGGCTCCGACATCGCGAGCGCGCCGACATGCTCGCCGGAGATCAGCTTCGGCAGATAGCGCTGGCGCTGGGTGTCGTTGCCGTTGCGGCGGATCTGGTTGACGCAGAGATTGGAATGGGCGCCGTAGGAGAGCCCCACGGCAGCCGAGCCGCGCGAAATCTCCTCCATGGCGACGATATGGGCGAGGTAGCCCATGTTTGACCCGCCATATTGCTCCGGCGCGGTCATGCCGAGCAGGCCGAGGTCGCCGAAACGCTTCCAGAGGTCTGCCGGAAACAGATTGGCTTTCTCGATGTCGGCAGCGCGCGGGGTGATCTCCGCCTCCACGAAAGCGCGAAGCGTGTCGCGCAGCATGCCGATGTCTTCGCCCAGATCGAAGTCGATGCTCGGGATGTTCAAGGCGATTCCTCCGTATCTTTGCGTCCGAACCTAGCGGGGCCCAGGCGCTCTTGCGGTCGAAAAGGTTGCATTTTCCGCCAAACTTGGCGAGGATTTTCCGAGGGAATTCCGATGCCTTTTCAAGCCGCCACCGCTATCCCGCGCCGCGCCGTGACCCCTGCCGCCTTCGTCCGCGGCGTGGTCGCCGCTTATGAACGATACGGCCGCGATCCAGCGGAGGCGCTGAGCCGGGGTCAGGTAGCGCTGGACCTTGTCAATTCTCCGGATGGGCGGATCACCGCCGCCCAGTTCGAGGCCGTGGCAGGCCATGCCATGCGCGAGCTCGATGACGAAGCGCTCGGCTGGTTCTCGCGGCGGCTGCCTTGGGGCACCTACGGCATGCTGTGCCGGGCCTCTATCACCGCACAGACGCTGGAGGTCGCGCTCAAGCGATGGTGCCGGCATCACCGTCTGGTGACCGAGGATGTGCTGCTCGATCTCGAGGTTGGCGAAGAGACGGCCGTCGTGTCGATCCGCGAGCTCCGTGACCTCGGGCCCTTCCGCGAGTTCTGCCTGGTCACCCTGTTCCGCTACGTGCTCGGCTTCTCGTGTTGGGCGGTCGACTCCCAGATCGCGCTCCGCGCGGCTGAATTCCCGTACCCGGAGCCCGGCCACGTCTCCGTCTATCCGACCATCTTCTGTCGGACTATCCGCTTCGACGCGGACCGCGCCGCGATCATCTTCGACAAGCACTATCTCTCGCTGCCGCTCACGCGCACCGCGGTCGACCTCGACAACATGCTCAAAGGCGCGTTGCGGCTGACCGTGCTGCCCTATCGGCGCGACCGCCTGCTGGTCGAGCGCGTCCGCCGCGTGCTCCGCAATGCGCGTGGGCGGGTCCTCGGTGCCGAGGATGTCGCGCGCGAGCTCGCGCTGTCCACACGCACCATGCACCGACGCCTGCGCGAAGAGGCCACCTCACTGCGCGATCTCAAGGAAGAGGCGAAGTTCGAGCTCGCCAAGCAGGAGCTGATGCGCGGCCGCACCCCGATCAAGCGCATCGCGGAGATCGCCGGCTTCCGCAACGAGAAGAGCTTCTCGCGCGCCTTCCGTACCTGGACCGGCGCGAGCCCGCGTGAATTTCGCGGCCGGTATCGGTGAGGCACACGCGAGCGCGTGCGTTGCGTGGTCGTCATGAAATTGACGGCCTCCGAGATGACTCTCGGAGGCCGTAACATCTCCAAACCAGTCTCGATTGCAACGTCAGTTCGAATTGGTCTGTCCGCCCGACCGAAGCTTGCGCGACTGCGTCTGCTTCGGCTGCAAGGCGAACGCGTCGCTGGAGGTTTTCGCTCCGCCGCTCTGCGAGCACGTGCCGCCGATGCCGCCGGCCGCGGCCCGGCACGCTTCCATCGTCGGATAGCCGCAGCCATGAGCGGCCTGGGCGCCGTTGGTGATGCAGTATTCTTCCGCCTGTGCTGCGGGTGCGGTCATCATCAGAAACGCAGATGCAAACAGCGTCGCAGCGGATGCGACGAACGTCTTCGAAATCGATGTCATGGTGTCTTTCCTGCTTCAGGGTCCCACAAAAGAGTCCTCGGCATGGCAGGCACGCCGAGGTTCACACCTTGCATCTAAGCGGCGCCGGGGAACCGACAATCACGGCCGAGCGCATTGCAGGACTTCGCAAATCACATGTCGCAGTTAGGTTATTGACTCATGTATTATAATTCGGATTGCATGAAATACCGATTTGTCCGACCGGAGTATTCGGATCCTATCCTGCCGGCGCCGCCACGGCGACCTCCTGCAACGGCAGTGGCACGTCCTTCGCGACACCCAGCACCGGAAAGCTGCGGACGTTCTTCACGTTCGGCATCGCGGCGAAATGCAGGAGCTGCTGGCGCATGCTCTCGACGCTCGGCGCCACGCATTTAAGGAGATAATCGGTGTCGCCCGAAATCCGCCAGCACTGCTGGATGCGCGGGATTGCGGCGATCGAGCTCTCGAACGCCTCCAGCACCGGCTGGGCCTGGCTGCCGAGCTGGATCGACACGAACGACACCACCTCAAAGCCGAGCCGCCGTTCGTCGATGACAGCGCGCACCGCCCGGATCACGCCGCGGCTGAACAACGATTTCAGCCGCCGCAGGCAGTTGGGCGCGGATACGCCGACGCGCAGCGCCAGCTCGTTGTTGCGAACCCGCCCGTCCTGCTGCAGCTCGGACAGTATCTTCAGATCGACGCGATCGAGCTGGTCACGCCCCGCCATACCCCACCTCGCCCATAAGCTCGTCATGCCTCGCACCAGCGAAGCACGCGGCGGAATAGCTGCCAAGGGCCAGAGCCACTGGTTGCCTCATGGCCGGGCCCTGTCCGGGCCATCTAGGTTCTTTCGCGCGCCCCTGAGATGTAGATGCCCGGGACAAGCCCGGGCATGACGAGTTGACGTCGTTTGGACGCGGCGCAGTCTCGCCCGCTCCTCAATGCGTCCAGGGCTCGCCGCGCCGGAACGAGAAATTGTCGGCATAAGCGACCGGCCGGCGCACCGACTCCTGCGGCTCGATCACCTGGTAGGCGATCCCCTTGCGCTCGCAATAGGCGACCGCCTCTTCCTTAGAGTGGAAGCGCAGGGTGATCTGCTGCTTCATGTCGCCGGACGAGGTCCAGCCCATCAGCGGCTCGACCGAACGCGGCTGCTCCGGCTCGTAGTCGAGCTGCCATTCCCTCGTCTTGGACCGGCCGGATTGCATCGCGTTCTTGGCGGGCTTGAAAATGCGTGCGGTCATGGGTGGTCCGGGCCTCTTGGTCTTTCGCTCGATTTCGATGCGTCACGGTGGCAGTTGGTGGAAACCTCGGGGATAGTATAGAGACACCGTTGGAGAAATGTTCGGTGATTCCGGCTCCCGGGTGCCCTACCTTACGGGTATAGTCATTATGCTGCACCGTGACAATTGCGTACCCGCCTTCCGCGCCGGGACCCCGCCCGACGCCATTGCCTCCCCGACATCAGCGTATTTGTTCCTTCCGAAAGCTCTCGTTGCATGGCCTTCCTGAACATCAGCGCAACACTTCCCGAAAAGGGTCGCGACCTCCGGCTCGACCTGTTTCGCGGCGTCGCGAACTGGGCGATCTTCCTCGACCACATCCCCGACAACGTCGTGAACTGGGTCACGACGCGCAATTACGGTTTTTCCGACGCCGCCGACCTTTTCGTCTTCATCTCCGGCTACACGGCGTCCTTCGTCTATGCGCGCATGATGCTGGAGCGCGGCTTCATCGTCGGCGCCACAAGGCTGACCAAGCGGGTCTGGCAGCTCTATGTCGCCCACATCATCCTGTTCGTGATCTATATCGCCTCGATCAGCTACCTCGCCCTGCGCTTCGGCGATTCCGAGATGATCAACGAGTTCAACGTCGCCGGCCTCGTCGACAATGCCACCGAGACGCTGCGCCAGGGCCTGTTTCTGCGCTTCAAGCCGCTCAATCTCGACGTGCTACCGCTCTACATCGTGCTGATGGGACTGTTCCCGCCGGTGCTGTGGTTCATGCTGCGCAAACCCGACGTGACGATGGCGCTGTCAATCGTGCTGTGGCTCGCCGCGCGCCATTTCGGCTGGAATCTGACGGCCTATCCGGCCGGGCAGTGGTACTTCAACCCGTATTGCTGGCAGGTGCTGTTCGTGTTCGGGGCCTGGTGCGCCATGGGCGGCGCGCGGCGCTCGATGGCGCTGATCAATGCGCCGGTCACGCTCTACCTCTGCCTCGCCTATCTCGCCTTCGCGCTGATCATGACTATGGCTGGGCGCTTCCCGACCTTCGGCGGCATGTTCCCGCAGTGGCTGTTCTCGGCCTTCAACCCGAACGACAAGACCAACCTCGCGCCCTACCGCTTCATCCACTTCGTCGTGATCGTGATCCTGGTGATCCGCTTCGTGCCGAAGGAGTGGCCGGGCCTAGAGTGGAAGGTGTTCGATCCGCTGATCGTCTGCGGCCAGCAGTCACTCGCGGTGTTCTGCGTCGGCGTGTTCCTCTCCTTCGTCGGCCATTTCGAGCTGTCGATGAGCTCGGGCTCGCTGCTTGCGCAGCTCTTCGTCAGCATCGCCGGCATCGCGATCATGACGACGGTGGCCTATTACATCTCCTGGTCGAAGAAGCAGGACAAGCCCTTGAAGCCGCCACCGTCCAAGCCGGCAGCGAAGGCGGCCTGATCGTGACGCGGCGGCCGAAGCCGCGTCAGGCCGCCGCTTCGCCGTCGAACTCGGTGAACTTCTTGTAGATCCAGTCGCGGCCGTCATGGCGGCGCCAGACCTTGCCGTACACGAGCTGCCCGTTGATCGAACGGCGCGGCACGATCACGGTCCAGAGATGCCAGATTTCGGTCCAGCTCGTCTGCGGACCGGCGGTCTTGGAATTGCGATCGAAAGACATGGCAGAACTCACTGGCGCGGAAGTCACCCGCGCAGAACTCAACTGATGCGCGCGCTGCCGTCCACGTGCGAGCGCGGATTTCCGGCAGCCCATCGCGAGCCGTGCTTGATGTGATAACAGTCACTGAGGCGGCCGCAACAATCGCTCGCCCTTAACCTAACCGGTCAACCTTACTTCTCGTGCGCAAACGGCGAGATTGGTTGAAAGCCGCGGTCGACTTTTCTAGAATGCTTGCGTGATTTGAGAGCGCGCCGATTTGAGACGCGCGTGTTTTTGGCCCGACACGTATTTTGAAAACAATTGACCGGCCGGGGCGACCACAATGAATTTGCAATGTGCATGTCTGCGCTTGGCACTGCGATCGACGGCGCCTGTCCCGATCGTAAACACGTCCGCCCAGCAGCCGCCGAAAGCCGCCAACGATAACCAGACGGTCTGGCCGTTCGTGCCATTTCCGCTCGGCTGGCACGCCTCGAGCTGATGACGAGATCTGAACAGTGATGCCTGAAAAGCGCAACGCCGCGCAAGCGGAGTATCATCGCTCGGCGGCGTCCGTTAGGCATTGGGCGCTGAAATCCCCAACACGAATATGTCTTTGGCGGCGCTCAGAAGGTTCGAAGAGCGTCCGGAAATTCTGCGCCGCTCTGACGACCGCACGGCTTGAGGCGTCGCACCGAAGTCGCGCGGCAACGAGGTTGAGCGCCAAAGCTTCCGCCGCGCCTTTCGGCCCACACGAGGGCAACCAATCGCTGCGCCACGCGTTGCAGCTTTTTCCCGCCTGTCCGAGGGTGTCCGCAATCAGCGTGCGCCCGCCTGCACGGAGGCGTCGCACGTCCATATGAGCTGGAGCGCGGCCGGTGAACTGTCGCGAACGAGCCGAAACCAACGAATGCCAGGCCGCAGGGCGAGGAAACGCTGGGAGCCAAGTCGATACGCCGGAGAAGCTCGTCGAGACGCCGGAGGCCGGAAGCTCGCTGCTTGCGCTCGGCGGGCTCGGCCTCGCGGGGATCGCCATGCTGGGCTGGATTTGCGCCCTCGCCTGGGTTGCTTGGCACCTCGTCAGCTGGCTGTTGTTCTGACGCGGTCCCGAAGCCCTCATAAGGCTTGGGCGTCGGCCTGGGGATGCTTGAGGCGCACGTCGGGACTGGTCGGGGCAGCTGGATTCGAACCAACGACCTGCAGTACCCAAAACTGCCGCGCTACCAGGCTGCGCTATACCCCGAATGTCCGGCGCGCCCCGTCGATACACGCTTCCCGGCTCGCCAGCAAGGCGCCAATGACGCCGATCCGGGGCGCCTATTTGCTGCCGAACAGCGGGTGGGCGACCCGGTCGCCAGGACGGATGCCGTATTTCTGCGCCGTTCCCGCCACCACCTCCAGCACCGCCCGGGCGGGGCCCTGAGACGAGATGATCTTGGTCGAGAGCGGCTCGGTGTTCTCGGCGATGCGCAGGATGCGGCCGTCGGCGCGGATGAAGATCATGTCGAGCGAGACGTAGGTGTTCTTCATCCACATCGAAACTTCCTGCTCGGGATTGAAGTCGAACAGCATGCCTTTGCCGTCGGCCAGTTCCTTGCGATACATCAGGCCGGTCTGCTTCTCCTGCTCGGTCGTCGCCATCTCGACCGAGAACACCTGCACGCCGCTTCTGGTGACGATCTCGAGCGGCTGGAAACTCGCGGCGCGGACGGATCCGATTGCGGCGACCATGCCGGCAACGACGAGGATGACGGCAAGCCAGCCCTTCACAACGGACCAGACGGCCTTTCGATCAGAATTCATGGGAGTACTCGGGGCGTGGGACTGGAACAGTCCTTACGCAACGGTCGCCGGAAAAGCCAGAGGCGCGCCGGTCGGCCGGTGCGCCTCTGCTCACGATTGCGGGAATTGGTGCCTTTAGTGCGACTGCAAGCCCGGCGAGCCGGTCTCGGGATGGATTTCGGCCGCCATCATGCCCTTGGAGCCGGGCCCGAACCGAACCAGCACATATTGGCCGGGGCGCAGTTCAGTCATGCCGAATCGGCGCAGCGTCTCCATGTGCACGAAGATGTCGGGCGTGCCCTCGCCGCAGGTGAGGAAGCCGAAGCCGCGCAGCCGGTTGAACCATTTGACCTGAGCCCGCTCCAGGCCGCTGGTCGGGGTGACCGTGACGTGGGTGCGCGGCGGCAGCATCTGCGCCGGATGGATCGCGGTGGATTCGTCCATCGAGACCACGCGGAATGCCTGATAGCCCTTGGCGCGCTGGATGCACTCGACGACGATGCGGGCGCCCTCGTAAGCGGTCTGAAAGCCGTCGCGCCTCAGCACGGTGACGTGCAGGAGCACGTCGGGCCAACCATTGTCGGGAACGATGAAGCCATAGCCCTTTGAGGCGTCGAACCATTTGATGACGCCGTGAACCTCGACCAGATTGCCGCTGCCCTCACCCAGTCCGGTGAAGGGGCTGAGCGCGCTGTCGCGACCGCCACCGTGCTCGCCCACGGGAACTCCAACCTTCTTGGACTCAAATCCGTCCGACGACCCCATAACCCCGGACCCCACACTGCCATGCAACCCGCCACATTGGCGGCGCTCGAATCACGCGTCTTAAGAGAATGTTCTCAATTCGACGCGACGCGAATCTTTCGACTCAAAAGATAACACTCCCGGTTGCGAGGCATAGACAAAAAAGAGATTCGCCGGGACCTATGAACAGCTTGCACAGCCGCGAATCAAATTGATGCCTCAATTCCCGGCAAAGGGCCCGAGCGTTTCGCCGATGTCGTGATGGATCACGAGGTCGGCGATGTCGTCCTGCTCGGTCGGCTCGCGGTTGATGATCACCAGACGTGCGCCGGCGTCCTTGGCCAACATCGGAAAGCCTGCCGCCGGCCACACCACCAGCGAGGAACCGATTGCGATGAAGAGGTCGCAGGCCTGCGACAGCGCGGTTGCCCGCTGCATTTCGTCCTCGGGCATCATCTGGCCGAACGAGATCGTGGCGGTCTTCACCGGCTCGTCGCACGTGGTGCAGTTGGGCGCAGCGCCCTCCGCGTCGAATCGGCGCTTCACCCAGTCGAGCTGGTAGACCTTGCCGCACCCGAGGCAGCGCGCATAAGTAGTATTTCCGTGAAGTTCAATCACGTGCTCGGCCGCCACCCCCGAGGCCTGGTGCAGATTGTCGATATTCTGGGTGATGATCGCGGGAACCTTGCCGGCGCGACAGAGCGAGGCCAGCGCTCGGTGGCCGCGGCCCGGCTTTGCAGCTGCGAAGACCTGCTCCATCGCAAAGCGGCGACGCCAGGATTCGTCGCGCGCCTCTTGGCTCGCCACGAACTCGTCGAACGGGATCGGACGGTTGCGCATCCACAGTCCGCCCGGCGAGCGGAAGTCGGGGATGCCGCATTCGGTCGAGATGCCGGCGCCGGTGAACGGCACGATTCGCTTCGCTTCGGCGATCATCTCGCCGAGCCGTTCGACGCCGCTGCGAAGATCCAATGCAATCAATCGCTGCTCCCGATGTGTTTGCGCTAGCTGCAAGGCGCACAAGCGGCAAGATTGTTGACGCTCTTGTCCAACATGATGAAAAAGAGCGAAGAGAAACAGAGTAGGCAACTCCTGCCGCCCCTCGCATATCACAATCCTGCAATGCCTCCTCCCAATTGACGCCCCATTCGAGAGCCCCAATGGATGTCTCACGACGCAATGCGGCGGCAGCGCTCGAGGTCAGTCGAAAACACAGGTTCAGGTGCGAACAGAGGGGATGGACATGACCGAAGATGAAGAACGCAAAGCCCGCGAACGCGATGAGATCGCCGCCCGTGTTGCCGCCTTCCGCGCCACCCAGGAGAAGTTCAAGCGCGAGCGCGAGGAATATTTCGTGTCGACGCTCGATAATGCCCGCAAGGCGGAGCGTCCCTCGCTCTGGCCGTAGAGCGTGACATCAGGCGAACGAAAAAAAGCCCGGAGCCTTGCTCCGGGCTTTTCGCTTGTCAGTCGCTACCAGTGGCGCCAGTGGTGGTGCCGATAGTACGGTCCGCCGCCGTAATAGGCGTAAGGACCCGGTCCGTAATAGTAGCCCGGGCCGTCGTAATAGCCGTAACCCGGACCGTAATAGCCGTACGGATGCGATGCCGCGACCGCGCCCGCCGTGATTGCGCCGGCGGCAAGGCCGAATGCGAGGCCCGGCCCGATACCGCGGCCACGCGCCTCGGCAGGCGCAGGCGCCGCGACCGCGGTTACGCCGACGGCTGCGACGGTGGCCAGAACTGCCAATGTCTTCCTCATAATCTCCTCCTTCGCGCGTCTCGCGGAGATAACGGCGAGGGCCTGCGATGGTTGCGGCAATGCGGAACCGCAAGCCGTCCAAAAAATAGCGAGCCAGCAGGAACGAACGCTGCCTGCGCGGATTAACTCTGCAAGTGCGGAAGCCTTCACCATCCGGTTGAGGCGACAGCACGAAGACCCCGCCAGCATCCTCCGCGATGCTGGCGGGGTTTTTAGTTTCACGGGAGAGATGGCAGCAGAGGTGAGCTTCTGCCAGCGGGGCGGACGATCGAGGAGGAGAGATGCCCATATCCGCTTTGCTGGCCCGTATCCGCCGGCTCGTGCCCAAATCCGACGATCAGCACTACGAGGAGATCGTCCGCAGCTTCGGAGTCGGCACGCTGCGCCCGCCGGCGAAGCCAATGAGCGACCGCGAACTGGCGCAGGCCATCGCCGAGTTCCTCAAGGAACGGCCGTCGAGCGAGTCCGTTGCGGCCCTCGGCCGAAGGCTCGATCCCTCGTCCGGCCTCTGAACGGCGTAACTTCCTGTGTGCACGGAACAACATTTTCGCGCACACGTTGAGTCGTCTTCAGGCAGATGAGGCCCGACATGCCCGTGTGGCTCGAAGTCTTGCTCAACCTGTCCGGCTATGCCGGTTTCGTCGCGCTTGCAACGCGCGGCGGCATGTTCCGGGATACGTCCGCGGACGATCGGATTTGCGGCGAGAAGCGCTAGTTCGCGTGCGGCGCCTGCCCTGCCGTGCGCATCAGCCGATCCGCCTTGACCGCGACACGCGTGTCCTCGACCTGCGGCCGCAGCGAAAAGCTGATGGCCACGAAAGCGAGACAGAAGAGCGTGCCGACGATGGCGACGCGCCGGTAGGTGTGGCGGTCGCCTTGATAAAAGAACGGCTCCGAAAATGGTGTCATGACAAAATGGCTTCTGGACAAAGGCGTTTCTTGCAAACTCGCAAGGTCGTTTCTTGATTGTCGTTGCCAGACACCTATCCCAAGTAGCGGCGAGTGCAACGCGATTGGGCTTTTAACCTAACCGAATAGGGTTATTTGCTTTCCCCCAAGCTTTCGTTAGGCGCTGCGCCGCGATCTTGGTGCGCCGCTTCTGCATCGCGCGGAAGGTCCGCGCTGTCACGGCCCGCTACTCCCGACCTCCTTTGTTCCAGCTTCGACTCCTTTTCGTTCGCAAAGAACGAATCGGAATCCGGGAAATCGGCGCGGAGCAACCGTTAATGGGCGGTGAGGAGGCGCGCGGCGAACGTCCGATCACGTAAGGTCGGTCGCTGCGGCACCGATAGCTTGCCTTGGCGTGGCTGCGAGTGGCGGACGCACCGGACGACCGCCGCGCAGCCCCGCCGTGACGGACGTGTCCCGCATCGACACAGAAGGCGTGGCTTGTTCTGCATCCGACTCCATTTCGTTCGCAAAGAACGAATCAGAATCGGAAAATCAGCGGGGCGCGAATCCTAACGATCCGTGAAAGCGTGCGCCGTCACGTCTTCGGCGCACGAGTCCTTGGCGGGAGAATTTTCGGCGGTAAGAATTTCGAGACGACGGCGAACACGATGACGATCTCACGGCACGGCTCGCATCGAAAGCTGTTGGGTGAGTTCGCCGTCATCGGCTTGGCGCATTGCGGGCATGTCATGCTGCGGGAACGCTGACGTCACAGGTTCGTTCCGTCACGTTGGCTTCCAAGGGCAATCAGCGATGGCGTTCGCTGATCCAATCACGCCGCCCGCTTCGCCTTGCCCTTCTCCGAAAAGCATTCCAGGATTTGGATGCGGAGCTCTTCTGCGGCCGGGCCATCGAGCTTTCTGAGCTCGTTCCAGAGCCTGATCACCTCGCGCTGTTTCTCGACGGTCATGAATCACCTCCAAGAGAAGATGACCAACTAGAACAAAATGAGAACAGAAAGTCCAGTCCTCCCCGAAATTCCACAGGGCGTGGCGGCTTGAACCTGCTCCGCGCTGTGCAGACCAAGGAGGCTCGGGATTTCAGCGCCTTGTCATACGGCAGCGCCGCCTGACGAACATATCCCGTCCTCGCGGCGCGGTTGCTATTTGGATTTTCAACCTTACGTTACAAGCGCAAGCGGCCAGGCGCTGAAATCCCAACGCCGTCAGCCAAGAGAGCCCCGTGCGAACGCGCGGAGTTTTTCTTTTCAGCCGCGGCTGGGCGGCAGGCCACCGCCGTGAGGACGAGTTTTCCTCTGTCGCATTGTCCGGCCGAATTCGATGGCGCCGGCGCCCTGGTGCGACGCGGCGCTAGGTCCCGGAGTTCCCGCGCCACGTGCGGGACTTGCGCGAGGCGCCGATGATCTGCCAGTTCTGCGAGAGCGAAATCCCGATCGGTCTTTCGGTGTGCCCGCTTGCGGCAAACCGCAGGGCGCGCCGGGACAAAACAGTCGGCGCTCCCTGGGGCTTCTCCTGATCGTCGTGGTGATGTTCGGCGTTGCCGTCGCCGAGCACCACTTTTTCTTCAGCGGTTGACCCGTCGTGATTCTTCGCGAAGCATCTCCGGTCTTAGACGGCGTCCTTGGCCACCTTCAGCGGCGAGGCCTTGACCGACTTGCTCGCCGGCTTTGCCGCAAACTGCATCGGCTCCTTGGTGAAGGGATTGATGCCCATCCTGGCTTCGGTCGCCGGCTTGTTCACCACCGACATCTTGACGAAGCCGGGAATGACGAACTCGCCGGACTCGTTGAGCTCCTTGTAGCCGACCGTCGCCATGTATTCGATCACCGACTTCACGTCGTTCTTTGACAGCTGCGTGCCTTCCGCAATTGCATCGATCAATTGGGTCTTCGTCATCTTCGCCATGTTCTGAATTCCTTTAAAGGGATGCGCGCGAATAACTCTGCTGTGGACGCGGCCGGACCCGCGGAGGCGCGCTTCTGATTCATGCCAGAGGTCATGAAGTGACGGGCTTAGAGCCTATCGAGGCTCAAAACGCAAGCAGGGGCTCTCTGAGGTTCCCGACGCCGGTGAACGGTGTCACGGCATGTGCCGGTACTTGTTGAACCATTTGCCCCCTGGCGCGTCTTACTCTTGAAGTCCCTAAGCTTCACCCCACCAGAAAGCCCCGCTTCCCCTAGGCGGGGTTTTCGCTGTTGGGTGCCTGTTAGGACGCCGCGGCTGCTATATGGTCGAGAGGTTTCTCGTGGGGGCTCATGAAGATCGCTATCGTCATCGCCGGCTTGATCGTTGTTGCAATCGCCGCCCTCGTAGCCATCCAGCCGAGCTTTTTGAAGCCTGCGTCATTGGCCCTCGTGAAAAAATCCGACATCTTCGGCTTCTCGCCCGGGATGACATTCGACGAGACAAGCAAGCTCGTCAGTCAACGTCGCTATCTGTGCCGCCAGATCCGCGGTTCGTATACCCTCGAATGCGACATCAATGGCGCCAAGGTCACGGTCCATAGCGACGAGGCCGACGTCAGGCATCCGATCTGGCGTGTCCATGCGGAGTTGACTAATCCGGGGCCGCAGGACGTCGCCGTCAAATCGATCTCCGACCAGTTCAACGCCCAGCCAGCCAAGGACCGCGATGGTTGGACATGGATCGTCGGCCGTGGGCTCAAGCTGAGCTATGACGGCCTCGCCTTGAATCTCGTGGACGAGAGCGCGGAGGCCCGGCTTCGCAAAGACGAAGCCAAGCGCTAGATCCGGAAAAGTGTACAGCGGTTGTCCGAAAAGATCATGCTCAAACAATGTCCTTCGCGATGACGCTTCATCCTGATTCATGCGCTTTAGAGAGAGCACTGCGGGTCACCTCATCGTGAAACTTGTGACTCGGCACACCTTGTTGAGACTTCGGTAACCTAACGCCTCCAATCTCGCATCAGTATCGTTGCGTTGGAGTATCCCACAGTGCTGGATTTTAACGAGCTGCGTGAACTCGCAGCTGACGTGCGTATTTTCGTCGATGTCGCCGAGGACAAGGCCGAAGCGCTGCGAGCCGTCATCGCAGCCTATGACGTCGTGCTCGCGATCTTCCCCTCTGGAGACGGCATGGGCCTCCACGTCGTCAAAGGCAAAGGGATCCTGGACAAGATCGCAAACTCGCGGAGCCACGCGACGTACAGCCACACGGCCATCGCGGTTCCTGACCTCGAGCACGCAGAAGTGCTCAAATACCTGACGGCCCCCGTCGAGCAACGGATCGCAGCCTGAAGCGGGAGGTTTTGTTGAATCGGTGCGGGCCGAGGGTTCACCTCTCCCGTAGTGCCGAAGGTGTTCGGCCGGCCTTTTTCGCTCGGCGATGCAAAGCATTGTCCGGAGACACCCGCGTCGGCGGCCTCCTCACCGTGACGGTCTGATATCTCGCCACAAAGCGACCTGAGGCCCGCTGGAAGCGGGCGTCTCGACGGATGGGCTCCGGGCGAGCTAACGCTACGTTTCTTGACCTGCCATAGGCCTTGCCCGCTGGGGAGAGGTGAACCCTCGAACGAGCGAGCGAAGCCGATTTCGCTACGAGCCGCATGGTTCTTCAGCAGCGCGCACCGTCACCGTTGAAGCACCTTGCAGCAAGCTTAGGAGGAAGCCAGCATGAGAGCTGCAGGATGGGGTTCTCTTTTGGAAGCATTTCCTGCATAATGCTGCATGGCAAAAATAAAAGTTACTTTCAAAACCGTCCGGATCTCAGAGAACGATTGGAAGATACTGGCAGACTACCCCAACAGCGAACAGCGCGAAATCAGCGGATTCACCAGCAAGGCGGATGCCGACGACTGGATCAACGGCGACCGCAAGATCGCCTGGCTCCGCTCTCAGGGTTACGCCAAGTGACGCACTAGCTCGATCGCATCGCCCTTCAGCTCCACGCGGGCGGCCTTGGTCCTCCAAGGCTGCAACGACCCGCCTTCGGTTCATAGCAGCACCTAGGAACGCGTTGCTACTTGATGAACTCCGTCATCGGCTTGCCCTTGTCAACGACAAAGACGTTCAGCATCTTCAACGGCCGGTCACCGCCGATCTTGAATCCGGCGTGAGGCACATCGCGCGCGTTTATGATCGCAGCCCCTGTGGGCAACTCGCGATGACTTCCATCCGGCAAATCGAGCGTAGCGCCTTGCAGCACGTAGACGATTTCCTCACCGGGATAGATGTGCTTGGCCAGCGACTCACCGGGAGGCACTTCGACGACCACCACGACGACGTCCATGTCCTTTCCGGTGAGATCACCTCTCTTCAATTCCGTTCTGGAAATCGACGTTTGAGAACTCGCAGAGCCGATCAAGCAAGCGGTAGCAAATATGGAAAGGGCCAGTCGCATTGCAAACCTCCCTCGCAATATAGCTGTGAAAATTGGCATCCTGCATCATGCGCGTCCATGTCGCAAAGACACGGTCTCGGCTCGGCGCCGCCAACTGAGTGCACTGTCCTCGTAAGCCGTCGCCCATTTCCTGACTTGCTCATGGACTGTCCTTGGCCTTCCGGCTCTCGCCAATTGAAACCGGCTTGTTCAGGAAATACTCGCGGTTACCTGTCGCTGCTTCCGCATACTGGTCGATGGCCACGATGATGGCCTGGACGTGCGGATAGCACCACCCCTCCCGCGTCGCCTTTCGGCGAACATCCTCGAGCGCGGTCAGGAAGGGCGAGAGCCCTTGCTCGTCGTCGAACCAACGCCTGCTCACCACGTTCTCCCGCCAAGCACCCTGCCCTTGGTCTGGGGCGGCTGCGCACTCTTCAGCGCGTCCCGCTGGGCACAGAGACTTTCAACCTTCGCCTCCATCCGCGACAGCAGGGCTTCGGCCGATGCCGTCCCGAGACCCGCCCGCTGTAGCTGGAGGATTTCCTTCCTCTGCCTCCCCATCTGGATGCGCATCCGTTCGATCTCCAGCCTGACAGCGTCCAGGTCCGGCATGTTCAACCCCGCGATTTGAATATGGCCCATGAGAACAAAAACGGAACGAAGAGTCGAGTCAGACGTTGGACGAAAAAGGAGACGTGTGATGGCCGATAACACCCAGAAGACCCGAAAGACTGGGTTTCCGGGGATGACCCGATGACAGGAGCCCAGGAATCCTACCTCAAGACCCTCGCCGAGCAGGCCCATCAGAACCTGCCTGAGGAAGAGCTGACCAAGGCCGAGGCCTCCGAGCTGATCGACAAGATGCGGCAAAAGGCCGGGTTGGAGGAGTGACCCCATGATTGTGGGAACCTGCGGTCGTGTGGATGCAAACGAAATTGGGAATCGAAAATGCCCTATTTCGTTTGCGCCCGCGACGGTGCCGGGCAGATCATTTTGAAGAGGGACACCAGGGAAGCGGCCGAGAAAAAGGCCGCCGAGCTCCGTGACGTCGGCTACTTCGAAGTCGAGATCATCGCGAAAGCGGCCGAGAAGGCCGCCTGAGCAACTGGTGTCGCATTGCGCGCCCTGGCGTAGGTGCTCCTCCGCCTGCGCCGCACTTGTTGGGTCGCCCCTGCCCAGAACGGATGCAAGCGTGCGAGTGCGCGGCGGCCCTGCCGTCCATGGGGAATGGACGACCGCTGCTCGCTTTGGCTAGGCTGATCCAAATTCTGGAGGAGCCAAGATGCCGTACTTCACATCCAAGCAGGACCAGGCGCAACGCATTTGCAAGGTGCTGGCCGACGTGTTCTGCGCGATTTTGCTCGCGACCTTCTCGATTGTGTTTTTCGGACTGCTCGGCGGCATTGCCGCCTTCGTTGTAGTTGAGGCCGGCCTACTTGCGATTGATTGGCTCTTGCCGAACGAGGACGATGCGGCAGGCGTAGTTCGCTAGTGGACTTTCCCGTGGTGGCTCCATGCCGAAGCAGACGGGGCAGTCGGGCTTGTCAAAACTGATCGCCTATGAACTTGATGATGCTGACGATCAGGCCAGAGAGACATGCTGCAGTGCCGAGGTCGGCGAGATAAAGCAACACGTCACGTTCGTCCTCACTTAGTTCTGCCAGTGCCTTGCGCATCTTCCCTCTCCATGGCCTCGATCATCTCTTCGTCGTCGAGAACATCCAGCAGATCATTAATTGTCTTATTGCCGTCGCACGACCCCGGCTCGACATAACTTGCCAGAATAACCTGGGCCTGTTTGACGGCTACCCTCACGCGATCCGGTTTCACGGCCGGTACTCTACTTACACTGTGGAAGCTAAAACGCAGATAGGAACGGCGCGTTCCTTTGCTCAGCCCCTCGAATGAGCTGGCGCGCAACAACCCTTCGGATGTGATGTCGCGATACTCCACGTCAGCGTAGAACTTCGGCTCGACTCTGACGGGCGTGTCCGAAGGTCTTGGCCAGCGGGCTACAGGAGATCGAAGGCGACTACAACAAGCGATCCCGATCGCCCCCTTCGGTTCACGTTGGTTGGTGTAGTTCACCAGCTGTATTCCGCTCACGCACACGTGCGCCCGCCCCCTGCCCCTCCTCCCCTTTTCCTGCTACCTCCTAGCCCCGCCGTCCCGGCCCATAGCAAGACCCTCCATACGTCCAGGGAGCAACAACCATGCGATACCTCCACACCATGCTGCGCGTG
Organism: Bradyrhizobium sp. 137; assembly: GCF_023074095.1. Lineage (NCBI taxonomy): Bacteria > Pseudomonadati > Pseudomonadota > Alphaproteobacteria > Hyphomicrobiales > Nitrobacteraceae > Bradyrhizobium > Bradyrhizobium sp. 137. Next base: position 42,569 of record NZ_JADPKU010000039.1, on the reverse strand, counting down.
CGCAATCTCGATGTCGCGCTCAAGTTTTACCAGGATGCGCTTGGCTTGAAGGAGGTGCGGCGGATCGAGAACGACAAGGGGCGCTTCACGCTGGTGTTCCTGTGCTCGGCGGACGATCTTGAAGGCCTGAAGAAGCAGCCGCAAACGCGCGGCGCGCCGCTGGTCGAGCTCACCTGGAATTGGGACGAGGAGAAGTACGGCGAGGATCGCTTCTTCGGCCATCTCGCTTATGAGGTCGACGACATCTACGCCACCTGCGAGAACCTGATGAAGGCCGGCGTCACCATCAACCGGCCGCCGCGCGACGGCAACATGGCCTTCGTCCGCTCGCCCGACCTGCACTCGATCGAGCTGTTGCAGAAGGGCGAACCGAAGCCGCCGCAGGAGCCTTGGGCATCGATGCCGAATACCGGTCATTGGTAAGACCCAGCAGGAACAAGCCCTCTCGCCCGTCGTTCTCTTCCCAACGAAGCCGATTGGAGGAGGATGCGATGGCGAGAGGGCTGTTGCTGTGGATGCTTGGCGTGCCGATTCCGGTGATCATTCTGTTGTGGCTGTTCTTCGGCCGCTGAGCGTCGCGTTGAATTTGCAATGAAGGCTCCGCCCCGGGCGGAGCTTTTTGCATGATGGGCTCGGCGCAATCGCGCATCGCTCGATGAGGCGAATTCCGCTATCACCCGCGCAAACGACAACGCCGCGGGAGACGCCTCATGCCTGACACCAAACTGACGATTTGGGGCCGCGCCAACTCGGTCAACGTGCAGAAGGTGCTGTGGTGCCTCACCGAGCTCGGCCTGCCCTACGAGCGCATCGATGCCGGCATGCAATACGGCAAGACCCGCGAGGCCGGGTATCTGGCGATGAATCCCAATGCGCGGATTCCGACGCTGGTCGAGGGCGATTTCGCGCTGTGGGAGTCCAATTCGATCATGCGCTATCTCTGCCTCGCGCATGGGCGCAGCACGCCGATCTACCCGGAGCCGCCGAAGCTGCGCGCCTCGGTCGACCGTTGGCTCGACTGGACGCTGTCGACGGTGCAGCCGGTCGACCGCCCGGTGTTCTGGGGCATCGTTCGCGCCGCGCCCGCCGAGCGCGACATGCTCCAGGTGCAGCGCGATGCCGATGCCGCTGCCGAGGTTTGGGCCATCGCCGACGGCCTGCTCGCCTCGCGCCGTTTCATCGAGGGTGATGCGTTCACGCTCGCCGACATCGCGATCGGGTCCTATGCGCGGCGCTGGCTCGGCGTCGAAGGCATCAGCCGTCCGGCGCAGCCGCACCTCACGCGCTGGCTCGCCGAGCTCGGCAAGCGGCCCGGATTTGCGCAATTCGTCGCACCGCCGATGTCGTGACCGCTGACGCGGCGTAAGTTGCGATGATCGCGCGAGGAATCGTCGTCGCGGCGCAAGCGCCCGGCGTCACGGCAGCACTTGATGGCTACTGTGCATGGGGTTGTTTTCGCATATTTTGTTGGGCCCTAGAGCCAGCCGCGCTCGACCAGCAGCACGCAGATGATCAGCATCAGCGTCACCGCCGCGGTGGCGAGCCGTGCGGTCCAGCTGAGGCCACGGCCGACCCACCACAGCAGCGCGCAGTACATCAGCACGGGGACGAGGATATCGAGCCGCAACAGGTCCGCCGACATGGGCCTTTAGCGCCGGATGCTGGTGTCGACGCTGACCGAGCCGCCGACCTTCACGCAGGTCCCGGTGCCCTCGACCATGACGAAGCGCGGGCCATAGGAGGCGCAGGAGCCGGCCTTTCCTGCACCGTCCGTGCCCTTCAGCGGCAGGATCTTGCCGGTCTCCTTGCCCGCCTGTGGCCGCTCGGCGGGCGGCAGGCGCAGGCTCTCCGCTGCGTTCGCGGATACGGCAGCAAACGAGATCAGGATGAGGAGCGGCATGCGCATGGCCGCCTTGTAGCCCGGACGGGCCGTGCGCGCCACCGGATCGGCGCGCAGCGATGTCAGAGGAATTTGATGCCGGCCGACTTGCCGCGGCGCCAGACCACCTGGCAGCTTCGCCCGGTCCGCGCATCGCGCGCGAAGGCCAACCGGATCACCCCGGGAAGCTGGCTCGCATCCTCGTCCATCGTGATCTTCGCGCCCGTATCCGAGATGTCCTGGACCAGGCAATGCCGCGCCGCGAATCCGCCGTCGAGCGTGATCCAGGCGTGCCGCGACAGCAGCTTGCGCTCTGAGCGCTTCTTGGGCGGTGGCATCGGAAAAATCTCCCACTCCAGCGCTACTCAGGGAACCCTAAGAAACCGTTGAATTCGCCCCCTGATCATCCCGCCTCGGCGCTATCCACCGGGAGCAAAAGAGCGTTCCCGAACGGCTTGCCCGGGAGCGCAAAGGCCACTATACGTTCGCGCGCTGCAAGCCGCCGGGCACTGTTCGGCCGGCCAGCGGCCGTGCCGCGGAAAGCGGCGGGGCCCTGCGTTTGCTCCCTTCGTCTATCGGTTAGGACGCCACCCTTTCACGGTGGAGAGAGCGGTTCGATTCCGCTAGGGAGCGCCACGCTCTATCGAGCTCCCGCCTCTTCAGCCTGCCATTTCGGGGCAAGGCGCGCCTGATGGCACGCCGCCTGCACGTCATCAGCCCAATGTCCGACCGATCCGCGCATTTACCGGAAATTTACCCCTGCTCCTGCGCGACGGTATCGTTTGCTTAGAATTTGGCCGCTACCGTCGAACTACGGAAATCACCCTGAAACCCCGGTTGGCGTTCATGTCTGTTGCAGAGTTCCTGAGGCAGCGTGCAGTGGAAGTCACCTTGAACGGCAGCTACTCGCTGCCGCGCTGGTATGATTGCGAAGGCAAGCTGCGCAGCTTCGCCTGCCGCACTAAGCGCGTCTCGCCCTTCCGCATGATCGTCGACGTACCGGTGGTCGGAAAAGTCGGCGAGCGCTTGACCTCCTACTTCCAGGATTTCGGCGAATTCCAGTGCACGATCAGCGCGACGCTGAAGTCGGGCTTCCTGATGGAGCTCGAGATGACGCGGGCGCGGCGCGCCTGGATGTCCGAAAAGCTAACCTGGCTCGAGAAAAAACAGAAGGACGCCAGCGTCCAGGAGCTGCGGCAAGACGCGCGTTTCGTTCCGCAAGTCCCGCACACGTTCCTGACGCTTGCCAACGGCAGCACCCATTCGTGCTTCATCATCGACGTCTCCACCGCAGGCGTCGCGATCTCCTGCGAATACGACCCGCCGATTGGAACCCCGCTTGCGGTCGGCGCCTGCGTCGGGCGCGTGATCCGCAAATTCCACCACGGCTTTGCGGTCAAGTTCGCCGAGAAGCAGTCCCGGGACGACCTCGTCCGGTTGATTGTCCGCACGCCCATGCTCCAGTCGGCCTGAGAAGCCGGGCAGATCGCTGCCCTATCGCGGCCCCATTGCGGGATCAGTTTTTGCGGATCCGGATGTCACATTTGCAGACTTGCGATCGGGGGACCGAATGGCAGTCGACAAGATCACGATTGATAAAGTCACAGTTGATAAGATCACTTGGGACAGGGTTGGCCGGGTCACCGAGCCCGGACGCTACATGTATACCTTCGGCTGGCTCACCATCACCGCCGGCGATCTCGAAATCTGGAAGCAATACCCGCAGGCCGCCTTCACGCTGCTGGCGCAACCGGCCGAGCCGGACGATTCCGTTGGCGCGGAATTCCATCTCGGAGCCTTCGATATCGCCCCCAGCGGGCCATCGCCGTTCACCACCCATTGAGCGAACAAACCCACCCATTCGCTTGATCTGACTTACCAATCAGATCCAACGACGGGGCGCGCTGCGACAGGTGACGAGCTGGCTTTGCCATGCAATTGATGATGCTCACATTTGGCGTTGGGCGCCCTGATGAACGCTGGCTGTCGCGCTCGTTAAGCGAGCCGACAGCGAGCGCATGACACATGGTCGCACCGGTGAATGTAGATAAGCTCATCAAGGGAACCTATTTTCGGCGCCGATGTACCTGATTGAAGCGCTACCCACTGTCATCGGAACTGCCGCCGTCGCGCCTGCGCTGCTGATGCTGTGGCTCGTCATCGCCGCCGAGGAGCGCCCGGGCCCGCCCGCCCAGGTCTGGACCGCCTTCCTGCTCGGGGCGGCCAGCATCTCGCTGCTGGGCCTCGCCCGCGCGCCCTTCGCCAGGATGGTCGCAGCGCCCGACGATCCCTGGGCGGCGCTCGCCATGCATTCGGTCTTCGGCGTCGCGCTGCCGGAGGAAGCCGTCAAGGTGATCGCCATCGTGCTGGTCTCCTCGACCAAGCGGCGGACCTTCGCCAATCCGATGGACACCGTGGTCTATGGTGCCGCAGTCGGCCTCGGCTTTGCCGCTTACGAGAACCTTGCGTATCTCGTGCAGCATGCCGAGATGTGGCGCTCGCTGGCCGCCCTGCGCAGCGTGCTGACGGTGCCGTTCCACGGCGCGCTTGGCATCATCGCAGGCGCCTACCTCACCATTGCCCGTGCCGGCACGGCGCTCGGAGCCAACCGCCATCATCGCGACTGGGCGCGCCTGTCCAGCCGCCTGCTGATCTTCGCCGGCCCACTCGCGCTGCATTCGGCGTTCGATTTTCCGCTGCTGACTCTCCAGCGCATGCCGGATCTGGACCCGACGCTGCGGATGTGGCTGGGCGCGGCGAGCCTGTTGATCGGCTTCAGCTCGATCGCGTTCGCCATCCGCCTGGTCCGGCGGGTCGCGCGCCATCACGCGCCCCGGACCGACGTCGCCCGCGAGCGGCTCAGCCAGCTGCGCCGGATGTGGGCGCTGCTGCTTGCCGGCGGCGGCGTCGGCTTCCTGGGCCTCGCCTTCGTGCTGACCTCGCTCCATCACTGGCTGATCAATCCCGAGCGCAATCTGACGCTGGCGCTGATCCCGATCGGCCTCACCTCGATCCTGCTCGGTCTTGCACTTCTGATTGTCACGACCGCGATCTACATTCTCGGCCGCAACCGCATCCGCACCAGCGCCGAAGGCTTTTCCTCGGCGCCCGGCGGGGGATAACCCTCGCGGGATGGCCAGCGCGACACGCAACTAGTAGATTGAGCCCAGCCCTCTCGTCCCGGAGCCTGCTGATGACATCGCCCGAGGAGTTCTCACGGATGCAATCGGCGATGAGCCGGGCGGTGAAGGCGCATTGGAAGGCCTTTCTGTTCGAAGGCATCCTCCTCGCCGTTCTCGGCATTGCCGCGCTGATCCTGCCGCCCCTCGCGAGCCTTGCGACCGCGATCTTCCTCGGCTGGATGTTCCTGATCAGCGGCATCGGCGGATTGATCGCGACCTACTGGGCGCGCAGCACGCCGGGGTTCTGGTGGTCGCTGATCTCGGCCGCGCTGGCGGTGCTCGCCGGCGGAATTCTGCTGGCGCGGCCGATCCAAGCGGTGCTGACGCTGACCATCGTGCTCGGTGCCTATTTTCTCGCCGAAGGCGTCACCACCATCATGTACGCACTGGAGCACCGTCGCGAGCTAAGCAGCCGCTGGTCATGGCTCCTGATCTCGGGCCTCGTCGACATCGCGATCTCCTTTATGGTGATCGCCGGACTGCCAAGCTCGGCGGAATGGGCGATCGGCGTCCTGGTCGGTATCAACCTGCTGTTCGGCGGCGCCACCCTGATCGGCATGGCCCTGGCGGCACGCAAGAGCAACACCTGAGACGCTCGTTGCGCCGTGTTCTGTTTTGGGGGTGACAACCCGCCAGCGCCGCGCTATATGGCCTGCCATGATCACCGTCGCCACCAGCTATTTTTGGTACTTTAGCTACGACAGCTCGCTGGCGGCGGGAGGATCGCGCTCAATCTGACACATTGCAGCAAACGTCCGAACAAGCCGCCAGACCTGGCGGCTTTTTTATTGGCCGGCAGGTTCTTAACAGACAGGAGCCCGCCGTGCTGAGCACGACCGACGATCTTCGTATCCGCGAACTGAAAGAGCTGAACACGCCGGAAGAGGTGATGCGGGAGGTCCCGCGCACGCTCACCGCGACGCGCGTGGTGATGGCAGCGCGCAATGCCATCCATGCGATCCTCAACGGCCAAGACGACCGCCTGCTGGTCGTGGTTGGCCCGTGCTCAGTGCATGATCCCAGGGCCGCGCTCGACTACGCCGAGCGCCTCGTACGCGTACGCGAAGACCTCGCCGACCAGCTCGAGATTGTGATGCGGGTCTATTTCGAGAAGCCGCGCACCACGGTCGGCTGGAAGGGCCTGATCAACGATCCCGATCTCGACGGCAGCTTCGACATCAACAAGGGCCTGCGTCTGGCGCGCAACGTGCTGTCGGCGGTGAACAATCTCGGCCTGCCCGCCGGCACCGAATTCCTGGACATGACGACGCCGCAATACATCGCCGACCTGGTGTCATGGGCTGCGATCGGCGCGCGTACGACCGAGAGCCAGATCCATCGCGAACTGGCGTCGGGGCTGTCCTGCCCAGTCGGCTTCAAGAACGGCACCGACGGCAACGTGCGGATCGCCGCGGACGCGGTGAAGTCGGCCTCGCATCCGCATCATTTCATGGCGGTGACCAAGCTCGGCCGCTCGGCGATCGCCTCGACCGCGGGCAACGAGGACTGCCACATCATCCTGCGCGGCGGCAGCAAGCCGAACTATGACGCGGCAAGCGTCGCGGCCACCTGCAACGAGCTGACCAAGTCCGGCGTTGCGCCGCTCGTGATGATCGATGCAAGCCACGCCAATTCGAGCAAAAAGCCGGAGAACCAGCCGCTGGTGATGACCGATATTGCCGGCCAGATCTCAAGCGGCGAGAACCGCATCATGGGCGTGATGATCGAGAGCAATCTGGTCGCCGGCCGTCAGGATGTGGTGCCCGGCAAGCCGCTTGCCTATGGACAGAGCATCACCGACGGCTGCATTGACTGGACGACCACGGCCGCCGTGCTTGAGCAGCTCGCCGATGCAGTCGAGATCCGCCGCAACACCCAGCGCGCTGGTCTGCACGAGCGATCAGCTTAGGACGTGACGAGGCGAAGTGTCAGTCGCGGGCTCAATTCTTCACCTCTCCCCGCCGGGGAGAGGTGCGGTTCCTAGCAGCCCCGGCAGATGCTCTTGATCTTCTTGTCGAGCGCCTGGTTTTCCTTGCTCAAGGGATCATTGGCGTCGCTCAGATTTTTTTCGCTCGGCACGTCAGCCGCGCGCGGCTGGCGGTGACCGACGGGTGCCGGCAACACCGTTCCAGAGCTGGCGCCGCCCGATGTCGAGCCCTTGGAGCCGCCGGTCTGTGCAACCGCCGCGCCACCGAGCAAGACCACGAGCGATGCTGCCACCATGATCTTTTTCATGTCCGCTTCTCCATTCTCAAACCGACGCACGCTCCAGCACCGCTCATGTTTCCGGCGGATAGAGATGAACGTCGCCGCAATAGTCCATGATACGATAGCGCGTTTCGGCTCCCGCTTCACCCGCATCGCCTGCGGTATTTTGTGCCACCACCACATAATTCGGCCCGACCGGCGACTTGCCGGCGCCGCCGGGAATATCGACGACATAATCAGGCTGACACAGCCCTGACACCCGCCCACGCAACTGCCGCATCAACTCCTGTCCCTGCGCCAGCGTGGTTCGCAGATGCGCAGTGCCCGGCGCGAGATCGCCATGATGCAGGTAATAGGGTTTGATCCGGCATTCGACGAAAGCTCGCATCAAATCCGATAGAGCAGCGACGTCGTCGTTGACGCCGCGCAAAAGCACGGACTGGCTCACCATGGGAATGCCGGCATCGACGAGCCGCGCGCAGGCGGCGCGCGCCGTTCCGGTCAGTTCCCGCGCATGGTTGGCGTGCAACGCGGCCCAGGTGGTCGCTCCCTCGACCTTGAGCGCGGCGACCATCTCCTCGCTGATGCGCGCGGGATCGGCCACGGGCACGCGAGTATGAAGACGGATGATCCTGACGTGATCGATGCCCGCCAGATCGGCCATGATCTCGCTCATGCGACGTGGCGACAGCATCAGCGGATCGCCGCCGGTGAGGATGACTTCCCAGATCTCGCCATGCGCGCGGATGTAGTCGATCGCTGCGCGATAGGCGCTGTCCGGGAGTGCGTTTTCCTTACCTGGCCCGACCATCTCCCGGCGGAAGCAGAAGCGGCAATAGACCGCGCAGACGTGAACCAACTTGAACAGCACGCGATCCGGATAGCGGTGCACGATTCCGGGAACCGGCGAGTGCGGATGATCGCCGATCGGATCGGCGCTCTCGCCCGGCTGTGCGTCCAGTTCGGCCGCGGTCGGAACGAACTGCCGTGCGATGGGATCGTCGGGATCGGCGGTGTCAATCAGCTCGACCAGCGCCGGCGTAATCGCCACCGCATAGCGCGCGGCAACGCGCTCCAGCGCCGGCAGCGTCGCTGCGGGCGCCAGGCCTTCGGCGACGAGCTCAGCCGGCTCGCGCAAAGTGCGTGCAAGATTGGTCTTCGTCATGCCTCACCCGCAGGCGGTGTCCACACCACCTGATCAATTCGCGATGCGCCGCTCGCCAGCATGACCAGCCGGTCGAAGCCGAGCGCGACGCCGCTCGCCTCCGGCATCGCAGCGACCGCGGCCAAAAAGTCCTCATCCAGCGGATAGGCCTCTCCGTAGCGGCGCTGCTTCTCCGTCATCGATTCCGCGAAGCGCTTGCGCTGCGCCTCGGCGTCGGTGAGTTCGCCAAAGCCGTTGGCAAGCTCGACGCCGCAGGCATAGACCTCGAACCGTTCCGCAAGCCGCGGATCATCAAGCTTCACCCGCGCCAGGGCCGCCTCTGGAGATGGGTATTCGAACAGAATGGTCAAACGGCCCTGCCCCAGATGCGGCTCGACATGTTCAACCAGAACCTTGCTGAAGATGTCCGACCAGGTGTCGTCCTCGGCCACACGGACCTTGGCACCGGCCGCCTCGGCGAGCGCGGCACGGTTACCCTCGCCGCCCGAGATTGTCGACAGCAGGTCGATGCCGGCGAACCGCTCGAACGCCCCCGCGACCGTCACAAGCTCTGGCTCGGCGAAGGGATCGGCGGTCCGGCCTCGGAACGAGAAGGTTCCGATGCCGGTCGCCCGCGCCGCACGGGCAATGACGACGACGGTGTCCGCCATGATGGCGTCATAGGGGGCGCCTGAGCGGTACCATTCCAGCATGGTGAATTCGGGCAGGTGCAGGTCGCCGCGCTCGCGGTCTCGGAACACACGGGCAAACTCGAAAATCCGCGTCTCGCCCGCCGCCAGCAGCTTCTTGCAGGCGAATTCCGGCGAGGTTCGCAGGTAACGGCTCGCGCGGCTGCCGTCCGGCCGCATGATCTCGGTCCGGGGCGCGTGCAGATGGGTCTCATTGCCGGGCGAGATCTGGAGGACGGAGGTTTCGACCTCGACGAAGCCCTGCTCGGCGAAAAATTCCCGGAGAGCCGCGGTAATGGCCCCCCTGGCCTGGAGGAAAGGCTGTCGGTCGCGGTGCCGCCCGGGCGACCAGAACGGCGAAATCGGCTTGTCCCCAGCCATTAGCCGATTGCCCCTCGGAACAGCAAAATGCTGGCATCCAACGGCAAAATCAGTATGTTGCGGCCCGAAACGGGCGCCGAGGTCCGATTTGAGGCCCCAAGTCCCCCATCCATTCGACCACGTCCTGGCCGGTGCCGGGCCAAGCAAGCAGGAAATACAGCTTTGAGAGTCATCGCCAGTTCTATTCGCAAGGGCAACGTGATCGAGCAAGACGGCAAGCTTTATGTCGTCGTCAGCGCCGAGAACATCCATCCCGGCAAGGGCACCCCGGTCAGCCAGATCGAAATGCGCCGAATCTCGGACGGGGTAAAGATCTCCGAACGCTACAAGACGACCGACCAGGTCGAAAAGGCCACGATCGAAGAGCGCAACTACACCTACCTCTATGAGGACGGTGACGGCTACCATTTCATGAACCCGGAGACTTACGACCAGGTCCAGGTCTCCAAGGATGTCGTCGGCGACGCTGCTGCCTATCTTCAGGAGAGCATGACGGTCAAGCTGTCCATGCACGACACCAACCCGGTCTCGATCGCGCTGCCGCAGCGCGTGACGCTGGAAGTGGTCGAGACCGAGCCGGTGACCAAGGGCCAGACTGCCTCCTCCTCCTACAAGCCCGCGGTGCTCTCCAACGGCGTGCGCACCACCGTGCCGCCGCACATCACCGTCGGCACCCGCGTCGTGGTGATGACCGAAGACGGCTCCTACGCCGAACGCGCCAAGGACTAACGGGGAACAGAGCGATCGCAACAGGTGCCGCCGGGGGGCGAGACAGTGGTTGGGAAAGCTTTCCGCTTCGTCTCGCAACTCCTGGCGTCGCTTTCGCTCCTCATTGCCACCCCGCTTGCTGCGGAAGAATTTCGCAGCCCCTCGCTCACGGCCCTGCGCGTCGATTGGCGCGCAGCGCTCGACCAGTTCCGCGCCGAGATCAATAGTCGTCCGCGGGTCGCGGACGATTTCATTGTCGCGCCCCGCCGTTCGGTGCCGCGCCATGATCCGCGCGCAATACCCGCGTTGGTTCAGCTCAACGCGGTCTCCTCGCAATTCTTCACTGGCATCGCCCGCAGCCCCGTGCCGGTGCTGCTACCGTTCGACGCCGCCGCGTATCTCGAGGCGCAGCGCAACGGCGCGCCGGCTATGCTCGCGCTGTCGCGCTACCAGGCTGAATTCAATCCCGTCGACATGTTCGACGCCGGCCCCGCCGGCTACAGCGCGACGTTCTCGTTCGAGCCTGGCGCCGGCGACGGCATGCCGAGCCGGGTGTACGCAAGGCCGGTTGAGGTGCAGATCACGGGCTCGGCGCTCGTCTATGACATCGCCGATCCCTCTGGCGGCAAGGGCGAGCCGGTCAAACCCCTCGCAGCAACCTATCCAGACCTGCGCAGGTTCATCCGGGAAGGCTATCTGCGCTATGCCTTCACCCGTTTCGGCGTTGCCTATGTGGTGTCGATCCAGTGCCTTGACAGCATCGCCAAGCCGCGGCGGCTCGCCTGCAAGGAAGCCTATCCGGTCGCAGAACGCTTCCTGAAGGCGCTCCGGATCGCGGGCGGGCAACGGATGCGGCCTCTGATGGACGTTGCCTCTAACGTCCTCGATCGTCCGGCCGGACGCTCGGCAGATTTCAGCTATCGACCGAGCGGCGATATCATCCCGAATACGGGCTATCGCAAGCAAGGCGGCCATCCCGACGTGATGGCCTATGCACAGATCCGCTTTCCGCTCGAAAAGGCGCCGGCCTTCGTGCGCTCGCAATCCCATGGCAGGCGTGACAGGAGCGACAGCCCGACCGCCTATCCCTGGCGCGACAATTTCTGCGAGTCCCGCAGTTTCGAGGTCTGGCAGTGCGCCGGCGGATATGGTCACCAGGGCGAGGATATTCGCGCCGCCGATTGCCCGCCGCCCGGCGACGGCCGCGAGCCCTGCGATCCCAAGCGGCGCGGTGTCGTCGCCGTCCGCGACGCGATCGTGATCCGCTCTGCCAAGGACCAGGCTGTGACGCTGCAAGTCAACAGCCGCACCGAGCACATCCGCTTCCGCTACATGCACATGAACCCGCAGGCGCTGAACGCCGATGGCGTGCTCAATGGCCGCATCGTCACCGAAGGCGAGAAGATCGGGGTGATCTCGAACTATCTCGACCATCCCGCCGGCACCTCGATGCATTTGCATTTCGACGTGCAGGTGTTCACCCGCGACGGTTGGATCTGGGTCAGTCCCTACGTCACGCTGGTCTCGGCCTATGAGCGCCTGATCCGCGCCCGCGGCCGCGAGATCGGCCCGGAGGTCGCAGGCACTCCGCAGCCCGTGGCACACGCGCTGCCGGAAGATGTGATCAAGCAGGACCTGCGCGAGGGCTCGAGCGGCGAGGAGAATTGAGGACTTGCTCGTTCCAAGCCCAGGCGGAGCAAGAGCGTGTCGTCGCGCACACCGCCGGCTCGAACGAAGAAGGGAAAGGGTTTATGAGTGTCGGACTGATCGGTCTTCTCGACGATATCGCGGCGATTGCAAAGGCGGCAGCAGCCTCGCTCGACGATGTGGCGAGTCAGGCTGCCAAAGCGGGCACAAAGGCGGCTGGCGTGGTCATCGATGACGCGGCGGTCACGCCTAACTTCGTCACCGGTTTTGCCTCGAAACGCGAACTGCCGATCGTCGCTAAGATTGCGGTCGGATCGCTACGCAATAAGTTGCTGCTTCTGCTTCCCCTTGCCCTGCTGCTTGGCTATTTCCTTCCTGCCGCGGTCACGCCGCTGCTCATGCTGGGCGGAGCCTTTCTCTGCTACGAGGGTGCCGAGAAGGTGCTCGAGGCCATGATGCCGCATCATGCGCGCCACCACGAGGCTCAGCTCCAGCCGATTGCGCTGAATGCCCGGTCGGTCGAGGACGAGAAGGTCGCGAGCGCCATCAAGACAGATTTCATCCTGTCGGCGGAGATCATGGCGATCACGCTGGCAGCCCTCCCGGCGGGGAGCATCTGGACGCAGGCGCTGGTGCTTGCGCTGGTTGGCGTCTGTATCACTGCCGGGGTCTACGGTGTGGTAGCCCTGATCGTGAAGGCGGACGATGTCGGCATGGCCCTTGCCCGCTATGACAGCGCCTCCGTCACTGGCGGCGCGATCCGCTTACTTGGACGCGCGCTCGTCCGCGGTATGCCCACCTTCCTGGCGGTGCTAAGCACCATCGGCACCGCCGCCATGATCTGGGTCGGCGGCGGCATCATCCTGCACGGCATTGAGAAATATGGCCCACCCGAGGTCGGCCGCACGATCCATGTCGCAACCGAGGCTGCCGCACATGTCCTTCCATCCGTTGCCGGCATCATCGAATGGTCGGTCGAAGCAGCCATCTCAGGCGTACTCGGACTGCTTGTCGGCGCACTTGCGATTCCGGCAGTCGAATACGGTCTCTCACCCCTGTGGAAACGGTTGAGGCGATCGCAGCCAACCTGAACAAAGGCGGTCGCGGGCTAGGAGTGCCAGCTACTCCAAGAACGTCGTCAACTGCGCGCCCTCATCCGCCACGAACACCGCGATCAATTCCGCCGGCTCTGTTGTACTGGCATTGGCGGAGACGAGATGTGTCGAGCCCGGCGGCTCGAAGAAGGACTCGCCGACGCCGAACGTCTCGATCGGGCCGCCGCCGAGTTGCGAGCGGATCTCGCCCTTGGTGATGTAGGCCGTCACAGAGCCCGCGTGACGATGCGGCCGCGAAAACCCGCCCGGACCGTAGGACACACGCACGATGGTGACGCGCTTGCCCGGGACGTTCGGCAGCGCGTAGGACCCGATCGGCTCGACCTTGTCGAGCGGCGAACCGTCCGCAGCCGTGGCGCAGAGCGGCGCCAGTGCGCCTGCCACAGTGTCGATCGTCACCGGCAGCGCCTTGCCGATTGCGAGTGCGCAGGCGAGCCCGCCGAGGGCGGCGATCGCCATTGAACGAGATGCTATCGGGCGCTGCGCAGCGGCCAAACTCATTGCTGTCATGCTGACCTCCCCGCGCTGCGATCAGGATGCCGCGGCATTCGTGGCCACAGGCCGCTTGGCCGGCGTCCAGCGATACGCCGCACCAAACCGATTCCAGACGTTGATCGAGGCAACCGCCGAGGTCAGGTAGGTCAGCTCGGTTTCGGAGAACTCGCGCTTTGCCTCCGAATAGACCTCCTCGCTGACGCCACCGGGAAGCATCGTCAAGGCCTCCGTCCAGGCCAGCGCCGCGCGCTCGCGCGCGGAAAAGATCGGCGCCTCGCGCCAAACCGCGACCAGATGGAGCTTGTCGGTGGGAACCCCGATCTGTTCCGACAGAAGGACGTGATGCTGCACGCAGAAGGCACAGCCGTTGATCTGCGAGGCGCGCAGCTTGACGAGTTCGATGAGCTGCTTGTCGAGACCGGCCTTGGTTGCAAGCTGACCCAGCGCCAGCACCAGATCATAGACATCGGGCGCGAGGCGCTTGAAATCCTCGTATTCGCTGCGGGCGTGTGACATTGCCGTTCACCTCGTATTATTGTAAGCGTGCTTATATCTTATAAGAGCTCTTATATGTCACACAAGACCGCTGCCATCACAAGATCGAAAACCGCGCGCACGGCGCCCGCCGGCGACGTCGCCGTGCGTGTACCCGCTCCGGGCGAAGGCAAGCGCGGCGAGCAAGGCTATCTCGGCTATCTGCTGCGCCAGGCCCACGCCGCGGTGCGGCTGAAAATGGAGCGCACCCTCGCCGATCTCGGCGTGACCTCGCCGCAATTCGCGGTGCTGACCATGCTCAACGCCTATCCCGGCCTGTCCGGCGCCGACGTCGCCCGCCTCACCTTCCTGACCCCCCAGACGGTCGGCGTCATCATCCGCAACCTCGAACGCGACGGCGCCATCGCAATGACGCCGCATCCGGTCCATGGCCGCATTCAGCAATGGATGCTGACGCCGCGGGGCGCGACGCTGCTAAAGGCTTGCCGGCAACGTGTGCTCGAATTGGAGAAGCGCCTCGCTCTGGGTTTGGACAGCAAGACGGAAACGACGATCCGGCGCTGGCTCGCCGGGGTCGCGGCCGAGTTGCAGGAGGATTAGCCGCCCTTCAACGCGTTCTTGACCTCGCCGTCGGGCCAAGTCTCGCCTGCGGCAATCACCCGCACGCGGGTTCGGTCCGCGGCATTGACCAGCACATGCGAACTCACCCGGTCGCGGCTCGGCTCCAGGTGCAGATCAGTTTCGGGCTTCCAGCTCAGCGTGGTCGCAAGATCGCCGGGAAAGATCTGCCATTGCGATCCGTCGTCGAGTTCGACGACATGGCTTTCCGCGTGTGCGTGTATCTTCATTCCACCCCGATTCTATTCGCCGAGTGCGGGCCCCGGCCGCAGGCCGAGGCCCATGCTCCGTCAATCGTTGTCGTGATGAATCACAGTCTTCTCGCGATTGCCGAATTCATCTTCCTTCTTGATCACCGTGGTGCGGTCGGCGGGCTCACGCTCCTTGATGACCGTGGTGCGGTCGCGATCTCGGTCGCGCTCGCGATATTCAGGGGACTGACCAACCGTCACGCCGGCGCCGGCCGGCCCGACGTGAACGCCGACCTCGTCCGCGAATGCGGGCGCCGCGATGGCGGTGGCCATGGCGGCGGCAAACAGATATTTCCTCATCTTCTCCTCCTCGTTGTCGCAAGGGGAATGCGAGGCTGCGACGATTTGTTCCGACGGAACGATTGATCCTGCCGCGCAAGATCAGCCGCAGCATCTGTTCCGGGAACCGACTCACGCAGGCCATGTTTCAGGCTAGAATGTGCCCATGACGCACGCTGATTCCTCATCCTATCCAACTCGCCGCGCCCTGCTGCAATCGACGTTCGGTGCAGCGGCGTTGCTTGCATTCCCGAAACGCGCCCTCGCCGCGCCTCCAGGCTTCGATGAATGGCGCGAAGCCTTTCGCGCGCGGGCATTGGCCAAGGGCATTTCGGCCCCGACCTGGCAGCGCGCGATGGCGCGGGTCGAGCCGGACATGAGCGTGTTCAAGCAGATGCGCAACCAGCCCGAATTCCACGAGCAGGTCTGGCAATACATCAACCGCCGCGTCTCGGACTGGCGCATCATCAACGGAAAGATCGCGCTGAAAAACAACGAAGCGCTGTTCGCGCGCATCGAGCGCGATTTCGGCGTCGAGCGCGGCACGCTGCTGGCGCTGTGGGGCGTCGAGTCCGCCTATGGCGATCCCCTGGTGCAGCAGAACCATATGACCCCGGTGTTTCCCTCACTCGCCGCGCTCGCCTGGAACGAACCGCGGCGCAAGGCCTATTGGGAGACCGAGCTGATCAACGCACTGCGCATCGTCGATAAGGGCTGGAGCACGCCGGAGCAGATGCAGGGATCCTGGGCCGGCGCGATGGGCCATTCGCAATGGATGCCGGAAGTCTGGCTCAATGTCGGCATCGACTATGACGGCGACGGCAAGGTCTCGCCCTTCGGCAAGCCCGATGACGCGCTGGGCTCGACCGCAAAATATCTCGTCAATCGCGGCAAGTGGCATCGCGGCGAGCATTGGGGCTACGAAGTGCGCGCGCCCGGCAACATCAGCGGCAGCCGCACCTATGCGGTGTGGCAAGCGGCCGGCGTCACCCGCGCCGACGGCCAGCCATTCCCGCAACCGAATGCGTCGGCGCAGCTGTGGACGCCCGTTACGGGCGGGCCGAGCTTCCTGCTCGGACCGAATTTCTCCTCGGTGAAGAGCTACAACCCTTCCATGAACTATGCGCTGGCGATCTGCCACCTCGGCGACCGCTGCCTGGGCGCGCCCCCCTTCATCCAGCCCTTCCCCGGCTCCGAGCGCGCGCTGACGCTTGCCGAGGTGCAGGAGATGCAGACGCGCCTGACCAAGGCCGGCTTCGATACCGGCGGCACCGACGGCCGCGTCGGCAACGACACGATGAAGGCGGTCAAGGATTTTCAGCAGCGCGCAGGAATCACGCCGGCGGACGGCTATGGCGGGCTGAAGGTGCTGGCGAGACTGCGGCAGGGATTGTAAGCGGCTCAGTGCCTATACTGCGGTTCTTCCGCGTCGAGCTGGCGGCGGATCGCGGCGAGATGCAGCCGCGCGGATTCGGAATCGCCTTCGCGCATCTGCCTGTAGGTTTCGGCGGCAACAGCGGGATCGATCGGCAGCACCTTTCGTCCGGTCGACATCGCCAGCACCTGCACCTCGGCTGCGCGTTCGAGGTAATAGAGATCGTCCCAGGCCTCGGCGATGGTCGGGGCCAGTACCATGACGCCGTGATGCTTCATGAAGACGATATCGGCATCGCCGACGGCGGACGCGATGCGCGCGCCCTCGCGGTTGTCGAGGGCAAGGCCGTTATAGTCGCGGTCCACCGCGGTGCGGCCGTAGAATTTCAGCGCAGTCTGGCCGGCCCAGATCAGAGGCTCGCCCTCGGTCATTGAGAGCGCCGTCGCATAGGGCATGTGGGTGTGGAAAGCGACCTTGGCGCGCGGCAGGCGCTTGTGCATCTCGGCATGGATGTAGAAGGCCGTCGCCTCGGGCACGCCCTCGCCGTCGAGCACGTTGCCGTGGAAGTCGCAGATCAGCAGCTTTGACGCGGTCAGCTCGCGGAAGGCGTAGCCGTACGGATTGACCAGGAAGAGATCGTCATGTCCCGGCACCACGGCCGAGAAATGATTGCAGATGCCTTCCTCAAAACCGTTGCGCGCGGCCATGCGGAAGCAGGCGGCAAGATCCTCGCGCGCGGTGCGGATCGCCTCGGTGGCGAGGTCCGGCCGGTTCGAACGATGGGGCGCGGGAGAGGAAGCGTGAAGACTATGCGCCATGGAAGGACACCTATGTCGGTCGGAGCTGGCCGCGTTGTACAGGGGCTGCGCCTGCGCGTCAGCCCCTGCCGGCGCCGCCCTGCCCTGCGCGGCTCATGCGCGCCGCGGCACGCCGCCGGCATTCATGCCGCCGTCGATGATGAGTTCGCTGCCGGTGACGTAGCGCGAGGCATCGGAGGCCAGATACAGCACGCCAGAAGCGATCTCCGCAGCCTGGCCGGCACGGCCGAGCGGCGTGACGACCTTGGCGCGCTCTTCTGGATCGATCGGCGCGTTCTGGCCGGCACCGGTCGCGCCGGTCGGGATCTTGCCCCAGATCGGCGTGTCGATGATGCCGGGATGCACCGAGTTGACGCGGATGCCGTCGCCAGCGGCCGCGCATTCCATCGCGATCGATTTCGCAAACAGCCGCACTCCGCCCTTGGTGGCCGAATAGGCCGACAGCCCGGGGGCACCGCGCAGGCCCGCCAGTGAAGACATCATCACGATCGAGCCGCCGCCGGTCTTGCGCATCAAGGGCAGGCAATGCTTAACAGAGAGGAACACGCCATCGAGGTTGATGGCGTTCTGCTTGCGCCAGTCGGCCAGCGTCATGTCGACGATGGAGGGCACGGAGATGCCGATGCCGGCATTGGAGACCATGATGTCCAGCCGGCCGTAGCGCTTTGCGACCTCGGTGACGACCTCGATCCAGCGTTCCTCGCTGGTGACATCCTGCGCCAGGAAGATCGCCTTGCCGCCGGCTCTTGTAATCCGGTTGGCAAGCTCTGGGCCGCGCAGCTCGTCGATGTCTGTCGCAATGACGGTGGCGCCCTCGCGCGCGAACAGCTCGACGATGGCCTCGCCAATGCCGGAGGCGCCGCCCGTCACCAGCGCGACCTTGCCCTCAACCTGCCCTGCCATGTTCACTCCCTTTTTTGTTGTTTGAGCGATCTATTTTTTTGTTGTTTGAGCGATCTATTTTTTCGCATAATCTTGCCGAAAACCGCGTCGCACTGTGCGCTCACGAGGCCTTTCGGGTCCGGCTCGCGCGCTATCTAATCACGGATGGCCCCTGGTCCGGTAGCGCGACGTCGACGACGCGGAATTGCACACGCTCGACGCCCTGGTAGCGATCGACCGACAAAGATCCCGCGACATGCAATTGCTGACCACGGTTGGCGAGCAGCGCATTGCCGAGCTTCTGGCCGACCGAACGGAACGCGATGCCGTTGACGATGGCGCCGTCACCGGACTTGAAGCGCAGCCTCAAGTGCGCCTGGCCGACCTCATCGGCATAGACGAGCTGATGCGCCGGCAGGGCCAGCACGACTTCCGGATTGCCGCTGCCGAACGGGCCGGCGCGATTGAGAGTCGTCGCAAGCTCCGGCGCCACTGCGCGCGCGGAGACTGCGCCGTCGACATAGAGCTCGTTGACGTGCCGCGCCTCCGCGACGTCGCGCGCCAGCGCGCTCTCCAGATAGGCGCGGAATTCGGCGAGCTTCTCCCTGCGCAGCGTGACGCCCGCAGCCATCGCGTGGCCGCCGCCCTTGAGCAGAATGCCGTCAGTAACCGCTTGCCGCACCGCCTTGCCGAGATCGACGCCGGCGATCGAGCGGCCCGAGCCGGTGCCGATGCCGCCGGGCTCGAGCGCGATGGCAAAAGCAGGCCGGGAAAACTTCTCCTTCAGGCGTGAGGCGACGAGGCCGACGACGCCGGGATGCCAGCCTTCGGAGGCCGTGACGATGACGCCGAGCTTGTCTTCCAGCCCGATCGAGGCAAGCGCCTCGGCTTCCGCCTGCGCTTCGGCCGCCTGCTCGATGACGCGGCGCTCACTGTTGAGGCGGTCGAGCTCGGCGGCGATGCGTGCGGCCTCGACGCTGTCACCTTCGAGCAAAAGGCGCACGCCGAGATCGGCCCGACCGATCCGACCGCCGGCATTGACGCGCGGCCCCAGCATGAAGCCGAGATGCCAGGCCTCCGGCGGACCATTGAGCCGCGCCACGTCCATCAGCGCGGTATGACCGACATGGTCGCGCCGCCGCATCGCGATCAGCCCTTTTGCGACGAAGGCGCGGTTGAGCCCGATCAGCGGCGCAACGTCGGCGACGGTGCCGAGTGCGACGTGATGCAGCATGCCGAGCAGATCGGGCTCAGGCATCTCGGCGCCCCAGAAACCGCGCTGGCGCAGCTCGCGATTGACGGCGACCAGCGTCACCAGCACGAGGCCGACGGCGGCGAGATGTCCGAGGCCCGAGAGATCGTCGGGGCGGTTCGGATTGACCAGCGCATCGACCTCGGGGAGATCGAGGCCGCATTGGTGGTGGTCGATCACGACAACGGACATGCCGAGGCGCTTCGCCTCGGCCAAGGGCTCGATACTGGTGGTGCCACAATCGACGGTGACGAGCAGCGTGGCGCCCTTTGCCGCCAGCGCGCGCACCGCTTCGGTGTTGGGGCCGTACCCCTCAAAGATCCGGTCCGGAATGTGGATCAGCGGATCGAGCCCGCAATGGCGCAGATGCCAGGCCAGCAGCGCCGCCGAAGTGGCGCCGTCGACGTCGTAATCGCCGAAGATCGCGACCCTTTCGCCCTTCCCCGCGGCATCCGCGATCCGCTGCGCGGCAGCTTCCATCTCCGTCACCGTGAACGGGTCCGGCAGCAGTTTTCGGATGGTCGGATCGAGGAAGTCCGGCACGGTGTCGATATCGACGCCGCGGCCGGCCAGCACCCGCGCCAGCAGTTCCGGCAATTGGTGACGTTGCACGATCGCAAGAGCCTTGGCCGCGCCGCGCGCGTCGAGCCGGTCGCGCCAGAGCTTGTCGGTGAGCGAGCGCGTCACCCCCAGGAACGCCTGGGGCGCTTCGACAGGCAAGGCAGTTGCGGGCGGGGTCATGAATGTTGATTGATTGAGGAGCCCGGACGGGTGGCAGCAGATTTGTCGGCAGGAACGATTGGCCCGGAATCGCTCCAGATATGCAATGCCTGCGCCGCACAAAGCGGTGGATTGCCTTTTTGCGGCGCGGAACTGACTATCATTTGGGCATTCCAGGGAACCGCAAATTAAGCGGGCGTTAGGTGGAATCCTCGAAGAAGATTCCCATTCGATCTGTAATTTTTTCCGGGTTCATTGCAGGTCAGACCTCATTGCCAAGGGAAGCTCCCCGATGTCTGCTGCGCTGGGTCTGAAAGCCAAGCCGATCACCGCCACCGAACCCGCCGATAATGATTCCGACATCTCCGTGCTGATCAACCGCCTGACTGCGGAGGTCAACCAGATCGCGGTCGACAAGACCAAGGCGATCCAGCAAATCACCAATCAGATGAAGATGCTGGCGCTGAACGCGCTGATCGAGAGCTCGCGCGCCGGTGCGCAGGGCGCGGGCTTTGCGGTCGTGGCGCAGGAGGTGCGTGGCGTCGGCCAGCAGGTCGAGACCATCGCCCGCGAGTTCGAGACACAGTTGACCAAACGAACCGGCGACCTCGTCGCCTCGATCGACCGCATGAGCCAGCGCTCGCGCGGCGAGCGCATGGTCGATCTGTCGCTCAACGCTATCGAGCTGATCGACCGCAACCTCTATGAGCGCACCTGCGACGTGCGTTGGTGGGCGACCGACTCCGCCGTGGTCGATTGCGCGGCCTCGCCGGCCGCGGCAGCTGTAAACCACGCCTCGCAGCGCCTCGGCGTGATCCTCGGGGCCTACACCGTCTACCTCGACCTCTGGCTTTGCGATCTCGACGGCAACGTCATCGCCAATGGCCGCGCCGACCGCTTTCGCGTCGTCGGCCAGAACGTCGCCCACACCAAATGGTTTCGCGAGGCGCAATCCTTGCGCTCCGGCGACGACTATGTCGCCGGTGACGTCGAGAACCAGCCGCTGCTCGGCAACGCCCAGGTCGCGACCTATTGCGCCAGCGTCCGCAGCGGCGGCCAGGCCAACGGGGGGCCGATCGGCGTGCTCGCCATTCATTTCGACTGGGAGGCGCAGGCCCGCGCCATCGTCAAGGGCGTGCGCGTCGGCGACAGCGACAAGGCCCGCGTACTGCTGGTCGATTCGAACCTTCGCGTGATTGCCGCCTCCGACGGCCAGGGCATCCTCAGCGAGCGCATCTCGATCGCGCTGAACGGCCAGCGCTCCGGCTTCTACCACGACCGCACCGGTGCGCTGGTCGCCTTCCATGCCACCCCGGGCTATGAGACCTATCGTGGGCTCGGCTGGTACGGCGTGATCATCTGCGGGGCGTGAGGCGCCCCGCAAAGGCGGCGAATAGCCCCTTTTATCAAAACTCGCGAAAACAACCCCATGCACAGTAGCCAAAGGGCTGTCTTCCCTAATAGTTTTTGCACTCGCCAAAACTCTTTGACACGTCGGGCAAAACAGGAGCAATCTGTGACGATCGCCAAGGGTGCCAACACGGCATATTTGTCCTTGTCCGACAGCGGCCGTCTCAGGAACATTTCGTTGGACGCGGCGATCTAGTACACACCGAACGCAACGGCAGTCTCGACACGATCCTTGCTCCAGTTCCCGTCTTGGGAAACAATGCTGGGCAAAGTACGAGCCTCGCTCTGGGCTCTCAGGCTTCTTCTGGCAGGGGGACGAGCTTGAGCGAACAAATGCATGCGGCAGCGCCTCATCATCTGCCATTCTTCGTGCCTGGACCTGATGGATCGGACGCCCTGATGGTCGTCATGGCCATCTTCCTCATCGTCGTCGTGTTGTGGGTGGGCACGCTCTATTGGAAGCTGCACAGCCTTCCGGAGCGCATGGCGCACCGATCGCAGAAGCTGCAATTCGAGATCGTCGCCGTGCTCGGCCTCATCTCGCTGTTCACGCACATGCACATCTTCTGGATCGCGGGCCTCCTGCTCGCGATGATCGACCTGCCGGACTTCTCGACGCCGCTGCGCACCATCGCCGGCTCGGTGGAGCGGATCGCCGATGCAGCGCCGCAGACGTCGCAATCAGCATCCGAAACCGAGCTGACCGGCAATTCCGGCACGAAGAGTGCGTCGAACGAGGGAGTCCAAGGTCATGCTTGAGCTCCTGCTCTGCTCGCTCGTGACGATCCTTCCGGACTACCTCTATCGGCGCTATCGGCAAGGTAAGCGGTTCGGCAAGGAGATCACCCTCTACTCGGTCTGGTTTGAGCTGAGGTGGGGCATTACCGGCTGCCTGATGCTGACCGTCGCGCTGATCACCATGATCTTCTACTATCATCCCTCGACCACGTCCGCGGCGCTCTACTTCCGCACCGTGCCGATCCTGCCCGAAGTGGCCGGCCGCGTCGCCGAAGTGAACGTCGATTACAGCGCGCCTGTGAAGAAGGGCGACGTCCTCTTCCGGCTGGACAGCGCCAAGCAGCAGGCGGCGCTCGAGACGACAAAACGAAAGGTCGCCGAGATCGATGCCTCGCTGATCAGCGCGCGGGCCGATGTGGTCAAGGCGGAAGCCCAGATCGCAGAAGCGAGGGCGGCCTGGCAGCAAGCGAGGGACGAGCTCGACACCAAGAGCGAATTGCAGCGGCGCAATCCTGGGATCGTGCCGCAGCGTGACATCGAGAAACTCCAGGTCGCCGTCGATCAGCGGCAGGCGGGCATCGATTCCGCCAGTGCCGCCAGGGAGGCTTCGGCGCTGCGGATCTCAACGCTTCTGCCGGCTGAGAAGGCGAGCGCAGAGGCCGCGATGGCAGAGGCGCAGGTGGACCTCGACAAGACTTCCATTCGGGCGGGGGTCGATGGGCGAGTGGAGCAATTCCTTCTGCGCACTGGCGATGTCGTCAATCAGATGATGCGGCCCGCCGGCCTCTTGATCCCAGAGGGCGCGGGCCGGCGCGTATTGCAGGCTGGCTTCGGCCAGATTGAAGCCCAGGTCATACGACCCGGCATGCTCGCAGAAGCGACTTGCATCTCGAAGCCCTGGGTCATCATTCCGCTCGTCATCACGGGCGTTCAGGACTATATCGCCGCCGGTCAATTCCGCTCGGGCGAACAGCTCATCGATCCGCAAAATCTTCGGCAGCCGGGCACGATCCTGGCATTTTTGGAACCGCTCTATAAGGGCGGGCTCGAGGGCGTCACGCCAGGCTCGACCTGCATCGTCAATGCCTATACGAGCAACCACGATGCGATTGCAGACCCAAAGACCGGCGCGCTCAAGGGATCTGCTCTGCATGTCGTCGATGCCACGGGGCTTGTACATGCCCTTCTGTTGCGCATTCAAGCGCTGCTGTTGCCGGTGAAGACGCTGGTGCTGAGCGGCCACTGATCTCCGAGATTTAAGGGAATGCTCCCAGACGAATTGTGTCGTATCGTAACGATCTCTCTGGAGCATTTTTCGGCAAGTCAGGCGCGTTCCAGGCAAGGGCCTGCCGATTGCTCCGATAGAACAGGCGTTGGATCGTGATGCACGTAAGCGCGAGAGCAGGAATTGGCCTTTTTCCCGCGCTCCGAAACACCGAGGAGACGTGCCATGAAGATCGTCGTGATCGGCGGGACCGGATTGATCGGATCTAAACTGGTGGCGAAGCTCAAGCAGCAGGGCCACGAGGCGGTGGCAGCCTCGCCAAGATCAGGCGTGAACGCCGTGACCGGGGAAGGTCTCGCTGCGGTGCTGGCCGGCGCCGATGTTGTCGTCGACGTCGCCAACGCGCCGTCCTGGGAGCCGACCGCCGTGCTCGATTTCTTCCAGCGTTCGAGCAAGAATCTCGTCGCGGCAGAAGCCGCAGCGGCCGTGAAACATCATGTGGCGCTCTCCATCGTCGGCACCGAGCGGTCGCCCGACAACGCCTATTTCCGTGCCAAGCTCGCCCAGGAGACCGTCATCAAATCCTCTTCGGTCCCCTACTCGATCGTGCGCGCCACCCAGTTCTTTGAATTCCTCGGCGCCATTGCCGAAACGGCTGTGACGGGCGGCAGGATTGTCGTTCCATCGGCGCAGTTTCAACCGATCGCGTCCGACGATGTGGTCGATTGTCTCGCGGAGATCGCAACGGGCCGGCCGCTCAACGGCACGATCGACATTGCTGGACCCGAGAAGGCCCCCTTCAATGAATTCATCGCGCGGCGCCTGAAGGCGTCCGGCGATGTCCGACCTGTGGTGGGAGACCCAAAGGCGCCCTATTACGGCGCTCTCATTGACGACACATCGCTGAATCCGCTTGGCGAGGCGCGGCTCGGGAAAACACCGCTCGCAACATGGCTCGCGAGTCTCTGAAGCTCCGTCAGCCTCAATCACGACGGAAATGACAATGAAGGGAATCCCATGCGCAGATTGCTGATCGCAACGGCGGTTTACGCCGCGTCTTTCCTGACGGCCCATGCAGCCGAGACGGCAGCACCATTGGCCAAAGTAACCGTGGTGTTCGACCAGGCCCTGCCCAACGTCCCCGGCAAGAGCATGAAGGGCGTGCTGGTCGAATATGGTCCGGGAGGCTCCTCACCGGCGCACATGCACCCGCGCTCCGCGTTTATCTATGCGACCATCCTGGAAGGAGCAATCCGCAGTCAAGTCAATGACGAGCCCGCGAAGGTCTATCGCAAGGGAGAGAATTTTTTCGAGAAACCCGGCGACCGCCACGCCATAAGCGCGAATGCCAGCGATTCCGAGCCTGCGAAGCTGCTGGCCGTCTTCGTCGTGGATACAGCAGACAAGGAGCTCGTGACGCCTATCGCGAAGTAACGCCCCGGGGCAGCAGGCGAGACGCCGCGTCAACCGGAGCCCGTCGCGCCTATCGAATTCTCAAGCCGCGGCGGCAACCAGCTTGCTGTACTCGCCTTCGTACTCTCGCGCCATCCGGCGCGCCGAGAAACGCTCCTCGAACCGTGCGCGCACCTGCCTTCGATCCAACTTGCCCACCTCGCCGACCGCCTGAACGGCTTGCTCCTCGTTCTCGACGATGAGACCAGTCAGGCCGTGCTCGATGACCTCAGGGACGGCGCCTGAGCGGTAGGCGATCACGGGAGTTCCGCAGGCCATTGCTTCGATCATGACCAGCCCGAAGGGCTCCGGCCAATCGATCGGGAACAACAGAGCGGCGGCTCGACCAAGGAACTGCTGTTTTCTGTCATTATCGACTTCGCCGACAAGCTTGATCTTCTCGTCGTCAATATGGGGCTCGACATGTTTCTTGAAATAGGCGGTCTCGGCGCGCGGGATCTTCGCGGCGATGCGCAGGGGCATACGGGTTTGATGCGCGATGCGGATGGCCTCCTCCGGACCTTTGTCTTTCGTCAGGCGGCCAAGAAATGCAAGGTAGGATCCCTGCTCGTAGCATGGGCGAAGCAGGTCGGACGGCATCCCGTGCTGGATCGTTCTAATCCATTTCGCATTTTGAAGCGGCAGGCGCTGACGGTCGGAAATCGACACGAGCGCTGCTTCGGGGAATTGCCGAACCACGTCGGGCAACCCAGGCAAGTCGAGGCGGCCGTGCATGGTCGTCAGGAACGGCACGCCCAGGCGACTGAGCAACGGCAGATGCAGCCAATCGATATGCGCGTGGATCACATCGAAATCCCTCGCTCGCTTCGCGATCGCTTCCAGCAGCATCGCGCAAGCTGCACTCGGATCGGCGCCCTTCCGCCCGAGACGCAACGCACGGGACCAAACCGGATAGAGTCTGCCGGCCGTCCGGGAATCGCCGCTCGCAAACAGCGTGACGTCGTGGCCGAGCTGCACCAGCTCATCCACCAGCCAAGCTACTACCCGCTCGGTGCCGCCGTAGAGCTTCGGAGGAACGCTTTCGGCCAGGGGAGCGAGCTGAGCGATACGCATGTGCTAAACTGCCAAGCGCACGATCAGCACGATCAATGCCGCCAGAAGGTTCGAAATCGCGAGCAAGGTCCAATTCGGCCTTGCGGTCGCGGCCGCCAGGCAGCAGGCCAGTTCCTCCACCAGCCCTAGCATTCGTCATCGTGAAGCCGCTCGAGATAGGCAAGGCCAGATGCCGTAAGGTCCTGGGCATCACCGCCACTCTCGCGCGCTTCCCGCCTCCCTTGTAGATGACGCTCGAGCAGACAGCGACGACCATCCGCGGCATCGACGTGACGATGCCGGGCGCGGTAGACGGACCAAGCAGTATCCACGGCCGTTCGTAGCGGGTCGTAGTCGACCATGTTCCAGCTCCCAGATGGAGACGTTCATGGGACGCAACTCATTACCACGCCGGAAGTTTCCACTTTTTCCCGAAACTCGCAGGCTTTGCGCGTACGAACTTCATGAGCGGGCTCCCCTGGCGCGCGCCATCAGGCGGCGCGACGCGCGGCCATCTCCGCTGCGAGCAGCACAGCGGCGCGGCTAGCGCCAACCGATGCGATGCCCTGCCCGGCGATATCATAGGCGGTGCCGTGCGCGGGCGTGCAGATCGGGAAAGGGAAACCACCGAGCAAGGTGACACCGCGATCAAAACCCATTAGCTTCATCGCGATCTGACCCTGGTCGTGATACATCGTCAGCACCGCATCGAAGGCACCGCCCTTGGCGCGCAGGAACACCGTGTCGGCGGGGAACGGTCCCTCCGCGGCGATACCCTCGCGCTGGGCGGCCGCGAGCACGGGCGAGATGATGTCAATTTCCTCACGGCCGAAATTGCCGCCGTCGCCGGCATGCGGATTGAGACCAGCGACCGCGATGCGGGGCCGCGCGAAACCGGCATTGCGCATACAGGAATCGGTCAGCTTGAGCGCGCGATGGATGCGCTCGCTGGACAGCTTTGCAGCGACGTCCTTGAGAGGGATATGGGAGGTGACCCGCGCGTTCCAGAGCCGGTCCAGCACGTTGAACTCGCTTGCCGCGGTCTTGAGCCCGACCACCTCGGCGGAGAACGCGATCTCGTCGTCGTATTCGGTACGGGCAAGGCGCATCGCCTGCTTGTTGAAGGGGGTAAAGCAGACGGCATCGACGCGGTGGTCACGGCCGAGCTCGAGCGCGTGCCGATAATTGGTCAGCGCGAATTTTCCGCCGGCAAGCGTCGCGGTCTTCGGCTCGACCTCCCTGGGGTCGAGGTGGCGGAGATCGACAAACAGCGTCTCGCCCTGCGCCGCGCCAAGGTCGGCGCCCTGCTCTACCATGGTCAGCTCCGGCTTGACGCCGGCGACGCGCGCGCCTTCGTCGAAGATGCGGCGGTCACCGATGACGACGATCCGGCTGCGGGCGCGGACGTCATCCTGCACCGCGAGCTTCGCCGTCAGCTCCGGGCTGATGCCGGCGGGATCTCCCATTGCCAATGCAATGAGCGGCTTTGCGGTCATATGATCACCTTTTCCTCAGCTGTCGTCCGATCGGTAGACGGCGCGGGTTTGCGCCAGAGCCGCGTGAGCTGCAGCACGAGCGGAAGCAGCAACAATGCGATGCCGGCAACGATCAGGCATGTCACCAGCTTGTTTGCAAAGAATATCCCGAGCGATCCCTTGGAGATCAACATCGACTGCCGGAACGCGTCCTCGGCCTTGTCGCCGATGACGATCGCGAGCACGAGCGGCGCCAGCGGATAGAACAGCTTCTTGAAGAGATAGCCGACGATCCCGAAGCCAAGCATCATGACGACGTCGAGATAGGAGTTCGACACCGAATAGGCGCCGACGACGCAGATGATCACGATCAGGGGCGCGATCACCACAAACGGAATCCGCATCAAGGCCGCGAAGACCGGAACGGTGAGCAGCACCAGCGCGACGGCGACGATGTTGCCGACATACATCGAGGCGATCAGGCCCCAGACGAAATCCTTACTGTCGACGAACAGCATCGGCCCGGGATTGAGACCCCAGATCATCAGCCCGCCCATCATGACCGCCGCGGTCGCCGAGCCGGGAATGCCTAGCGAGAGCATCGGCAGCAGCGCGCTGGTGCCGGCGGCATGGTCGGCCGTCTCCGGCGAGATGATGCCTTCGACCTCGCCGGTGCCGAAATATCGGCCGCGGCGCGAGAAGCGGCGCGCGATGCCGTAGCTCATGAAGGAGGCCGCGGTCGGGCCGCCCGGCGTAATCCCCATCCAGCATCCGATCGCGGCGCTGCGCAACAGAGCAATACCATGCCGCGGCAGGCGGCCGACCGCGCGGAACACCTCACGCCAGTCGATCTTCGAGGAGACCGCGCGCGCGTGAAACTCCTCTTCGACTGCAACCAAGAGCTCGCCGATGCCGAACAGACCCATCACAGCGACGACGAAGCTCACGCCCTTGACGAGTTCATCGACCCCCATGGTGAGGCGCACGCTGCCGGACACCGTGTCGATGCCGATGGCAGCGATCGCAAAGCCGATCGCCAGCGCCACGACGGTCTTGATCGGCGCCGCACCGCCCATGCCGACGAAGCTGGCAAAGGCCAGGAAATAGACCGCAAAATACTCGGCCGGCCCGAACGCGAGCGCAACCTGGGCCACCCAGGATGCAAGGAAGGTGATCAGGATGACGCCGATCAGCGCGCCGAACGCCGCCGAACCGAAGGCGGTGGCGAGCGCCGTCGTTGGCCGGCCGTCGCGCGCCATCGGGTAGCCGTCGAACGTGGTCGCGACCGAGGACGGCTCGCCGGGAATGTTGAACAGGATCGAGGTCACGGAGCCGCCGAACAGCGCCCCCCAATACATGCTGGAGAGCAGGATGATGGCCGAGACCGGCTGCATACCGAAGGTCAGCGGCAAAAGCAGCGATACTCCGTTTGGCGCGCCCAGCCCCGGCAGCACGCCGACGAGAATGCCGAGCAGCACGCCGATTACCATGAGCAGCAGATGTGGCGCGGTGACCGCGATGGTGAAGCCGTGCAGGAGCTCTGCGAGATTATCCATCGGACCTCTCCATCAGAACCCGAACGCGGCGGCGAGCGCGCCATGCGGCAGGCTGACCTGGAACATGCGCTCGAACACGACGTAGAGCGCGAGTGCCGTCGCCCCCGCCATCGCGAGCGCACGCGGCACGGATTGATACCTGGGGATCGCCAGCACTGCGAAAACGTACAATGCTGAAGCGACGTACATCCCGGCCAGCGGGATCGCGGCAACAAAAATCGCAGCCGGCACGAACAGGCCGGCGAGCCTGCGCAGTTCGAGGGACGTGATGGCGATGGGGACATTTGCCAGTGTCGCGGCCGGTAGCACGCCCCGCACCAGATTGTAGAGGCTCCCGATCACGATGATGACCCCGGTCAGGAACGGAAACGTGCCGGCGTCTACCCCGGCGCTCGACCAGCCGATGCCGTTGTCGAGACTGGAGATGACGACTGCCACACCGAAGGTCCCGGTGAGGATAGCGGTCGCAAGTTCAAGCGCGCGGCGGGAAATCATGGTCCGTTACCTCTGAGCTATCCCATGTGACGGCGGTGAGACCTGCCGAACGAGCTCGGCCTGCATGGTTCGAGACGCCCGCTTTGGCGGGCTCCTCACCGTGAGGGTTGGATATCTTGCCACGGCGCGCGACCTCACCCTGAGGGCCCGCCGCAGGCGGGCGTCTCGAAGGATGGCCGCAGGCGACCTGCCCGCCGCCTCACTTGACGAGCCAGCCCTGCTCGCCCGCGACCTGCTTGACGTGCTCGAGGTCCTCCCTGATGAATTTTTCGAACTCGGCGCCGGTCAGGAAGGTGTCGACCTGCGAGGTCTTCTCGATATAGTCCTTCCATTCCGGCGTTGCCTGCACCTTCTTCATGAGATCGACATAGAACGCCGCCTGGTCCGGCGTGACCTTGCCGGGCAGCCACACCGTGCGCGGCTGCTCATACTGCTTGATGTCGAGGCCCTGCTCGACGCAGGTCGGAACGTCGCTCCAGCCTTCGGTTGCGGTGACCTTCGGGCCCTGCGGCAGCCGTTTCGGGCTGAAAACGCAGAGCGGGCGCTGCGTACCGCCGCGCCATTGCCCGAGGCTCTCGCTGGGATTGTTGACGTGGGAATCGAGATGTCCGCCGGCGAGCTGCACAGCGGTCTCGGCGCCGCTCTTGAAAGGGATGTAGGTCAGCTTGACCTTGCCGGCCTTCTCGATCATGCGCGTCAACACCTCGTCGGTGTCCTTGGATTGCGCGCCGCCCATCTTGAATTCGCCCGATGCGGCCGCCTTCAGATAATCGCCCGCGGTTTTGTAGGGCGCGTCCTGCTTGACCCAGAGCAGGAACTCATCCTGCGCCATCGCCGCGATCGGGGTGAGATCGGTGTAGTTGAAGGCGACCTTGGAGACGAGCGGCTGCTGCCAGGCGTTGGAGGTGCCGAAGATCACCTTGTGGGGATCGCCCGCGGAGGCCTTGCCGTAGACATAACCTTCGGCGCCGCTGCCGCCGCCCTTGTTGACGACGACGATCGGCTGGTCTGTCAGCTTGTACTTGGTGATGATGTTCTGGACCGCGCGCGCGAGATTGTCAGTGCCGCCACCCGGCCCGGCCGTGGCGACGAACTCGATCGGCTTTTGCGGTTGCCAGGCGGCGAGCGCCGGCATCGTGCCGGCGAGCACGATCGCGGCCGCGGGGAGCAGAAGTGTTGACGTCCGACCCATGATGTTCCTCCAGCTGATTTTTGTCTTTTGTTGTTGTCTTATCGACGTCCGCTCAGGCGACGCGTTCCTCGCGACTTGCTGAGGCCAGCACGATTGCGCCTTCTTTTTCGAGCGCTTCGATCTGCTTCTGGTCGAACCCGTGCTCGGCCAGCACCTCACTTGTGTGCTCACCATAGACCGGCGCGCCTGAGCGAACTTTGCCTGGGGTCTCCGAAAACTTGATGGGAAGCCCGATCGTCTTTACGGGGCCGAGCGTGGAGTGCTCGACCTCGACGACCATCTCGCGCGCCAGCGTCTGCGGATCGCTGAGCGCTTCCAGCATGTCGTGCACGGGGCCGCACGGCACGCCCTTCTCGTCCAGCGCCGCAAGCCAATGCGCGCGCGATTTGGTGCGGAAGCGTTCGCTCAAGACGGCTTCCAGCTCCTTCAGATGCGCCATACGGTCGGAGCCGGTGACGAAGCGCGGATCGGCGGCGAGTTCGCTGGCGCCGAGTGCTTCCAGCATCAACAGCCAATGCTTCTTGTTGGCGCCGCCGACGACGAGCCAGCCATCCGAGGCTTCGAACGCCTGATAGGGCGCATTGAGCGGATGGGCCGAGCCCATCGCGCGCGGTGCCGTGCCCGCGGCCAGCGCGATGGTGGACTGCCAATAGGTCTGCACCAGGGCCGCTTCATAGAGCGATGTCTCCACCCACTGTCCTTCGCCGGTCTTGAGACGGTGCGTATAGGCCGCGAGGATGCCCATGCTCGCCAGCAGACCGGCGGTGATGTCGGACAGTGGCGGGCCGCATTTGACGGGCGGACCGTCGGGGCGTTCGCCGGTAAAGCTCATGATGCCGCTCATGGCCTGCGCGACCAGATCGAAGCCGCGGCGGTGCTTGTACGGGCCGGTGCGGCCGAAGCCCGACAGCGAGCAGTAGATCAGCGCGGGAAATTCCGCGTGCAGTGCCTCGTAGCCGAAACCGAGACGCTCCATCGCGCCGGGCGCAAAGTTCTCCACCAGCACGTCGGCGCTCGCGATCAACCGCCGAAGCACCTGCTTGCCACCGTCGGTCTTCAGATCCAGCACGATGCCGCGCTTGTTGCGGTTCATCATCAGGAAGGAGGCCGCCTCATCGCCGATCTTCGGCGGCACCGAATGGCGGGTATCGTCGCCATTGGGCCATTTCTCGATCTTGATGACGTCGGCGCCCATGTCGGCGAGCATCAAGGTGCAGGTCGGCCCGGCCATGACATGGGTGAGATCGATGACCTTGAGACCGGCGAGCGGTCCCGAACGGCGGGAGGTGGATTGCGATCGATCGCTCTGCATGGGCCCGTCCTATTGGCCGCGCCATTGCGGCGCGCGCTTGTTGAGGAAAGCATCGAGCCCTTCGCGAAAATCCTGGCTCGTGTAGCACATCAGGATGAGGTCTTCGCCCTCGTCCCGCGTCAGCCGTCTTTGCAGGCGCGTCACCGCCTGCTTGGTCGCATTCAGCGTCAGCGGCGCATGACTGGCGAGCAGCCGAGCGACCTCGTCAGTGCGCCGATCGAGCGCGGCAAGATCGTCCACGACCTCGCCAAGCAGCCCGATGCTCGCGGCCTCGGTGGCATCGACCAGGCGCGCGGTGAAGATCAGATCCTTGACGCGCGCGGCGCCGATGAGCGCGGCGAGACGGCTGACATTGGACATCGACAGGCAATTGCCGAGCGTGCGGGCGATGGGGAAACCGATCTTGGCGGTCTTGGTGCCGATGCGGAGGTCGCAGGCCGCAGCGATGCCGGCCCCGCCTCCGGTACAGAACCCGTTGATCGCCGCGATCGTCGGCACACGGCACTGCTCCAGCGTTGTGAGCACGCGATCGATGCGGTTCTCGTAATCGATGGCGTCCTGCGGCGTCTTGAATTCGCGGAACTGGTTGATGTCGGTGCCCGAGGCGAACGCCTTGTCGCCAGCCCCGCGCAGCACCAGCACCTTGATCGCAGGGTCGCGGTCAGCCTCCTCGCAAATCGCAGCGAGCCGCTCGTACATGGCAAACGTGAAGGCGTTGCGGGCCTGCGGGCGGTTAAAGGTGATCCGCCCGATGCCGTCCTGGCGCTCGAAGACGAGCTCTTGTGCCTCCACTTGCAGGTCCATTCCCCACACCCTTTCTGCTTTTCTACAGTTTTGAATGCAAAAATTGGAATTTTCAAGCAGGAACTTGCAATTTTCCGTTTGTAGGCCCATTTTTGCATGCAAATAGAGTTTCAGACCATGCTTCACGAAGAAGTCGTCGGCCGCATTCGCGCCATCCTGCTCGACGGTGAAATCCCGCCAGGGGCGCGCATTCCGGAGCGCGAGCTGTGCGAGCGGCTGGAGATCTCGCGGACGCCGCTGCGCGAGGCGCTCAAGGTGCTGGCCGCCGAAGGCCTCGTGCAGCTGCTGCCGCATCGCGGCTCGCGCGCGGCGAAGCTGACCGACCAGGACATGCGCGACCTGTTCGAGGTCTGCCAGGGCCTCGAAGCCCTTGCCGGCGAGCTTGCCTGCGAGCGCATCACGGACGCCGAGATCGACGCGATCGCCACCGCGCATGCGGACATGGTGCAGCATTATCGCGAGGGTGACCTGATCCAGTACTATCGCGGCAACCGCGCAATTCACGAAGCCATCGTCAACGCGGCCGGAAACCCGGTGCTCGCGAGCCTTTACACCTCGGTGACAGCGCGGATCCGCCGCGCGCGCTACGTCACGCCGATGACGCCGCAGCGCTGGGCGCTCGCCGTCAAGGAGCACGAGGCAATCCTCAATGCGCTCCAGCGCCGCGACGGCGCCGGCCTCGCCCACATCCTGCGTGCGCATCTGCGCCATAAGCGCGAAGAGGTCTTACAGGCCGGCTTTGCCGAAACGGACGGCAATGACCTCACGCTGAGAATTGCGTAAGGCGCAATTCCGCGGGGCTTTGTTTTTGCGGAACGTGCTCCGCACGCCGTGTCCCTGCCCGGCATGCATCCGCGGACCAATTCCACTTGCTAGCTCATCGCAACCGGCGCAGCATGCCTTCCGCCGACCTCCGGCCTCATGGTCGACCGGGGCCGGTCACACCGCGCCAACAATCGCGCAGGTCAAAAAAGCGGAGGAAACGCATGACAATCGATGTCTCACGTCGATCCCTTCTCGCACTCGGGGCCGGCCTTGGCGCCAGCGCGCTGCTCGGCAGCAGCGCGATGGCCCGGGCACCCAAGCTCGGCACCCAGACGCCCTACTGGCATCGCTTCATTCTCGGCGATGCCGAGGTGACCGTCGTATCCGATGGGCCGCTGCCGCTCGGCGATCCCTCCGGGACCTTCACCGGCGTTCCCAAGGAAGAGGTCAAGAAGATGCTGGCCGACAATTTCCTGTCGCCGGACAATGTCGTGCTCGAGCAGAACTCGCCGATCGTGAACACCGGCGACAAGCTCATCCTGTTCGATACCGGCATGGGCAGCTCAAAAATGTTCGGCGCCAGCACCGGACGGCAGCAGAAGAGCATGACCGAGGCCGGAATCAAGCCGGAGGACATCGACGCCGTGGTGTGCTCGCACGCCCATATCGACCACATCGGGGGCATCGTGGACGAGGGCGGCAAACCGTTGTTTCCGAACGCGCAGGTCTACATCTCCCAGTCCGATTTCGACTTCTGGACCGATGAGGGCAAGCTCGGCAGCCCGGCCAAGGACTTCGTCCTCCACGCCCGCAAGAACCTGCTGCCGGTCCGCGACCGCATCGTGTTTTTCAAGGACGGCCAGGAATTTTTGCCGGGCGTGCAGGCGGTCGCCGCGCCCGGTCACACTGTCGGCCACACCATCTTCATGGTCTCCTCGGCGGGCAAATCGTTCGCCTTCCTCGGCGATCTCTCGCACCATTCGGTGCTGCTGCTGGAGCGGCCGAGGATGGAGTTCTCCTACGACACCGACCCGAAGCAGGCGGCAGACTCGCGCGTCAAGCTGCTGACGATGCTTGCGGCAAACAAGACCCCCGTGATGTCCTATCACTTCGCCTGGCCGGGCTACGGCCATGTCGCCAAGACAGGCGAAGGCTTCCACTACTATCCGGAGCCGATGAAGATGACCTTGTAGTTTCGAAATCAGGTCCGGGCGGCGCGCGCTGCCCGGACCGGCGTTGCCGCGTACAAGCTATCAAGAACGTCGCTAGCACCCGAGCTTGTCGGCGATCCCGCCAAAATCCTTTGCGACGATGTCCCAATTGCCGGTCGCCTCGAAGTCGACCTTCTGCAACGGTCCGTACTCGGTCGGCCGCGCCACGAACGCGGTCTTCAATCCGTTCTTCTGCGCAGCCGCAAGATCGCCATTGTGGGCCGCGACCATCATCACCTTTTGCGGCTTGAGGCAGAGCAGGCGCGCGGCGCCGAGATAGGTCTCGGGATCAGGCTTGTAGTGCTCGAACAGCTCGGCGGACATGATGAGGTCCCAGGGCAGCCCTGCAAACTTCGCCATGTTGGTGAGCAGGGCGACATTGCCGTTCGACAGCGGCGAGATCACGAATTTGGTCTTCAGCCGGGTCAGACCGCCGACGCTGTCGGGCCAGGGATGCAGGCGGTGCCAGCCTTTGGTGAGATAGTCGAGATCGGCTTCGGTGAGGCCCTTGATCGAGAATTGATCGACCAGCTTTTCCAGCGAGCGGCGGTGCAGATCGTCGAGCATGACGTAGCCGCGCTCGGGATGTTTGCGCACGTCGTCCATCGAGGCCATGTACATGCCGCGCCAGCCATCGACGAGCGCGGTCCAATCAGCGCTGATGCCGCGCTGCTTGCCCCACCACATGAAATCGGTGATCAGGCTGGTGCGCCAGTCCACGACGGTACCGAACACGTCGAAGACGAGGGCTTTGACGGCGGAGAGATCGGACATGGCGCTTCCCCTCTTTTTCTTATCGTCATTCCGGGGCGATGCGCAGCATCGAACCCGGAACCCATTGCGCGTCGGAGACTGTCGCCCGATGGATTCCGGGCTCGCGGGCCGCGCGTTGCGCGGTCCCGTCGCCCCGGAACGACGACAGTGGTGTTGCCTGGATCAATCCAGATGGAACTTGGCCAGCTCGCGGTGCTCGGCCTTGATGTAGCGCACGGTGCCGGTGACGGAGCGCATCACCACCGTCTCGGTCTCGATCACGCCGTCCTTGCGGAATTTGACGCCCGAGAGCAGCGAGCCCGTGGTGACGCCGGTGGCGGCAAACAGGCAGTCGCCGCGCGCCATGTCCTCGATGCCGTAGATCATCTTGGGATCGTTGACGCCCATCTTGGCGGCGCGCTCGCGCTTCTCTTCGGAGTCGAGGATGAGGCGGCACTGCATCTGACCGCCGATGCAGCGCAGCGCCACGGCGGCGAGCACGCCTTCCGGCGCACCGCCGGTGCCGAGATACATGTCGACGCCGGTGTTGTCGGGGTCGGCGCAATGGATCACGCCGGCGACGTCGCCGTCGGTGATCAGGCGCACGGCGGCGCCGGTCGAACGCACGCTCGCAATGATGTCGGCATGGCGCGGACGATCGAGCACGAGAACGGTGATGCCATCAGGCTTGACGCCCTTGGCCTTGGCGAGGCGGCGGACGTTATCAGCCGGCGAGGCATCGAGATCGACGACGCCCTTGTCGTAGCCGGGTCCGATCGCGAGCTTCTGCATGTAGACGTCGGGGGCATGCAGCAGCGTGCCGCCGTCGGCCATCGCCATTGTGGCGATCGAGCCCGGCATGTTCTTGGCGCATAGCGTGGTGCCTTCGAGCGGATCGACCGCGATATCGACCTGGGGACCGGCATTCATGCCGACCTTCTCGCCGATGAAGAGCATCGGTGCCTCGTCACGTTCACCTTCGCCGATCACGATAGTGCCTTCGATCGGCAGCTTGTTGAGCTCGCGGCGCATGGCGTCGACAGCAGCCTGGTCAGCCTGCTTCTCGTTGCCGTGCCCGCGCAGCCGCGCCGAGGACACCGCCGCCCGCTCCGTCACCCGCACGATCTCCAGCGTGAGGATGCGCTCGAGCAACGCTTGCGGCGGGACTGAAATATGGGTCGACATCGGCTCACTCCTTCGAAACGGTTTTGGACGGACATCTCCGTCCGCATCAACTCGTAACACCCACAGTTCGTTCGAACCGTGTCAGTTCTTCTCGATCCGGATCACCTGCGGCCTTCCGCTGATCACCTTGTCGCGCTGGACTGCGGCGAGCGCGCGGCGCACGGCGTCCTCATGGGTCGCATAAGTGATCAGGATGACCGGCACGGGGACTGTCTTGCCGTCGCTGGGAGCAGCGCCGCCATTGGGATGACGCTGCACGATCGATTCGATCGAAATCTTCTGTTCTGCAAGCCGCGTGGCGATCGCGGCCGCAGTGCCGGGGAAATCGCGGGCGAGCAGGCGGATGTAATAACCGCCCTCATGCCGCTCCATGGGCGCCTTCTTGGTGTCGCGCAAGTGCGAAATCGGCCGTCCGAACGGATTGGCACGAATGCCGCGCGCAACGTCGGCGATGTCGGCGACAACGGCGGATGCGGTCGCGGCACCGCCTGCGCCGGGGCCGACCAGCGTGATCGGCGGAATCCCCTCGCCATCGATCGTGACCGCATTGGTGACACCCATCACCTGCGCGATCGAGGAGGATTTTGGCACCATGGTCGGATGCACGCGCTGCTCGATGCCCTTGGCGGTGCGAACCGCAACGCCGAGCAGCTTGACGCGGTAGCCGAGATCGGCCGCCGCGCGCAGGTCTTCCGGCGCGATGGATGAGATGCCTTCGACATACACCGCGCTTTGAGCAACTTTCGTGCCGAAGGCCAGGCTGGCCAGAATGGCGAGTTTTTGCGCGGTGTCGTGGCCGTCGACGTCGAAGGACGGATCGGCCTCGGCATAGCCGAGCCGCTGCGCGTCCTTCAGGCATTCGGCAAAGGACAGGCCCTCCTGCTCCATCCGGGTCAGGATGTAATTGCAGGTGCCGTTGAGGATGCCATAGACGCGGTTGACGCCGGTTCCAGCGAGCCCCTCGCGTAACGTCTTGATGACAGGGATAGCGGCGCCGACCGCTGCCTCGAAATTCAGCGCGCCGCCGTGCTTTTCAGCCGCCTTGGCGAGCTTGAGGCCATGCTTGGCGAGCAGCGCCTTGTTGGCGGTGACAACCGACTTGCCGGCATTGAGCGCGGCTTCCACCGCCGACAGCGCGGGATCGCCGGCGCCGCCCATCAGTTCGACGAAGCAATCGACCTCGGCATGGGTGGCAAGCGCCATTGGATCCCTCGCCCATTCGACGCCGCGCAAGTCGACGCCGCGCTTCTTCGCCTTCGAGCGCGCGGTGACGGCAACGACGCGGATGCCCCGGCCGCTGCGTCCCGTGAGCACGCGCGCTTGCGTTTCGATCAAACGGACGACTTCGGCACCCACGGTGCCGAGCCCCGCTATGCCCACTTTCAGGGGTGCGACCATGATAGTTCAGAAAACCTGCAGAAGAGAATTAGCGCCGATTGGCGAGCGGAACCACGTTGTGCAACGTTTCGACGCCGCTTTCAAGGAAGCGGCGCACGCCGCGCGCGGCCTGCCTGATCCGTTGCTCGTTTTCCACCATGGCGATGCGGACATATCCTTCACCATGCTCGCCAAAGCCGACGCCGGGCGAGACCGCGACGCCGGATTTCTCCACCATCAGGGTCGCGAACTGCATGCTGCCGATGCTGCGGAAGGCCTCTGGCAGCGGCACCCAGGCGAACATCGAGGCCTCCGGCGGCGGAATCTCCCAGCCGGCGCGGCCGAACGATTCCACCAGCGCGTCGCGGCGCTTGCGGTAAGTGTCGCGCATCTCCTTGATGCAATCGTCCGGGCCGTTCAATGCGGCGGTCGCCGCGACCTGGACCGGCGTGAACGCGCCGTAATCGAGATAGGATTTGACGCGGGCGAGCGCCGCGATCACGCGCTCATTGCCGACCGCAAAGCCCATGCGCCAGCCGGCCATCGAATAGGTCTTCGACATCGAGGTGAACTCGACGGCGACGTCCATCGCGCCGGGCACCTGGAGCACCGAGGGCGGCGGGTTGCTCTCGTCGAAATAGACTTCGGCATAAGCGAGATCGGACAGGATCAGGATCTCGTGCTTCTTCGCGAACGCGACGAGGTCCTTGTAGAAGTCGAGGCTCGCGACATAGGCCGTCGGGTTCGAGGGGTAGCAGACGACGAGCGCCAGCGGCTTGGGGATCGAATGGATGATCGCCCGCTCGGCCGCCTCGAAGAATTGCGGCGTCGGCTCGGAAGGCACCGAGCGGATCACCCCGCCCGCCATCAAAAAGCCGAAGGCGTGAATCGGATAGCTCGGGTTCGGACAGAGGATGACGTCGCCCGGCGCGGTGATGGCCTGCGCCACGTTGGCAAAGCCTTCCTTGGAGCCGAGCGTCGCGACAACCTGGGTATCGGGATTGAGCTTCACGCCGAAGCGGCGGGCGTAGTAGGCAGCTTGCGCCCGGCGCAGCCCCGGAATGCCGCGTGAGGCCGAGTAGCGGTCGGTGCGCGGCTTGCCAAGAGTCTCCTTGAGCTTCTCAAGCACGTGCGGCGGCGCCGGCAGGTCCGGATTGCCCATGCCGAGGTCGATGATGTCGGCGCCGGCGTTCCGCGCGGCCGCCTTGGCCCGGTTGACCTGTTCGAACACGTAAGGCGGCAGGCGGCGGATGCGGTAAAACTCTTCCATGGCTCTCTGGGCTCCGGGCAACCGGTCAGGACAGAATCGACAGGCCATGACGGCCGTTCGGAAACGCGCCCAGTCCCTTCACGAAAATTACTCGAAATCAAACACTTAGAGCAATCATCGACGATGGCGGCTGAGGTCGTTCGCCCTGACTATTGGCTGAACTGAGGTCTTTTAGCACGGCAAGACGGGGGCGCCAGCGATTACCTTGCACCGCCTCATTTGCTCACTTGGCGTCCTTGGCGGCCAGAGCTTGACGATCGCGCGCCGCGGCAAGCTCGGCCTCGATCTTGGCGCGCTGGTCCGGCGGGATGGTCGCCTGATCGCGATCCGGCGGCAGATCATGCACCGGCAGATAGCTGCCGGGCTCCCTGGGATGCGCCTGCGCATCCGCGGGCGTCATATCCGCGAGCTGGCTTGAGCAGCCGCCCAAGGCAAGCGCCGCGATCAACAGCGCGCCACAGATCGGCAGCGTCTTTTGCAGGTCCCATAACACCAACACTTGGGAAATCCCCTACTCGTCCCGAAGCACGGCCCCCAGGGCAACTTACCCAAGACCGCGCCCAAGCTCAAACCATGGCTGCCCAAAATGGTATGAGCGAGAAAACCACCCGGCGCTACCAAGCCGAGCGGTTGCGGCTCGATTGTGACGGAACCAAGAAAATTTGTCGCGCTGCAACACATCTTCGAGAGTGTTTAACGCCAAACATGCGAGCTTCGCGGTGACGAATACAGAATGAATCGTTACTGTTCTGCGCATGAGTACCGTCACAACCGACACGCCCAAATCCGGCACCCCGTTCGAGACGAAGTTCGATGCCGAAGCTTTCGCGATGAATGTCGCGCGGGCGATGGAGAGCGGTGGCAAGGCGCTCGCTGCCTACCTCAAACCGCGCGAGACCGGCGAGGTGCAGGATCGCCCGCCGCCCGAGCTTGCCGAGATCGTCAGGACCTTCACCTCGGTCGCCGAATACTGGCTGTCGGACACGTCCCGCTCCTCCGATCTCCAGACCAAGCTCGCCAAGGACTATCTCGACCTCTGGGGCTCGGCGGTTCGCCGCATGGCGGGCCAGGACGCCCCGCCCGCGATCACGCCCTCGCCGCGCGACAAGCGCTTTGCCGATCCCGAATGGAAGTCGAACCAGTTCTTCGATTTCGTCATGCAGCTCTATCTGCTCACGACCAAATGGGCGCAGGAGCTGGTGCGCGCTGCCGAAGGGCTCGATCCGCATACCCGCCGCAAGGCCGAGTTCTACGTCCAGCAGGTCACCAACGCGCTGTCGCCGTCCAACTTCGTGCTGACCAATCCGGAGGTGCTGCGCGAGACACTTGCCACGTCCGGCGATAACCTCGCGCGCGGCCTGACGATGTTGGCCGAGGACATCGCGGCCGGCAAAGGCATGTTGAAGATCCGCCAGTCCAATCCGGACAATCTCGTCGTCGGCGTCAACATGGCGACGACGCCGGGCAAGGTGATCTACCAGAACGAAATGATGCAGCTGATCCAGTATGCGCCGACCACCGAGAAAGTGCTACGCACCCCGCTCCTGATCGTGCCGCCCTGGATCAACAAGTTCTACATCCTCGATCTCAAGCCGGAGAAATCCTACATCAAGTGGTGCGTCGACCAGGGCATCACCGTGTTCGTGATCTCATGGGTCAATCCCGACAAGCGGCTCGGCAACAAGGGCTGGGAAGACTACATGAAGGAAGGCCCGCTCGCGGCGATGGACGTGATCGAGAAGATCACCGGCGAGATGAAGGTACACACTGCCGGCTATTGTGTCGGCGGCACGATGCTCGCGACCACGCTGGCCTGGCTCGCCGAGAAACGCCGCCAGCGCGTTGCATCGGCGACGTTCTTCGCGGCCCAGGTCGACTTCACCCATGCCGGCGATCTCCTCGTGTTCGTCGACGAGGAGCAGATCGCAGCCCTCGAGCAGGACATGAAGGCGGCCGGCGTGCTCGAAGGCTCGAAGATGGCGATGGCCTTCAACATGCTGCGCTCCAACGATTTGATCTGGTCCTATGTCGTCAGCAACTATCTGAAGGGCCAGCAGCCGAGTGCTTTCGACCTGTTGCACTGGAATTCGGACGCGACACGGATGACCCAGGCCAACCATTCCTATTATTTGCGCAACTGTTATCTGGAAAATCGGTTCTCGACCGGCACGATGGTGCTCGACAATACCCTGCTCGATCTCTCCAAGGTCAAGGTCCCCGTCTACAATCTCGCCACCCGCGAGGATCACATCGCACCGGCGGAATCGGTGCTGTACGGTTCGCAGTTCTTTGGCGGCCCGGTGAAATACGTGCTGTCGGGCTCGGGCCACATCGCCGGCGTGGTCAATCCGCCGGCCTCGAACAAGTATCAGTACTGGACCAACGACAACATCAAGGACGTCAGCGTCGCCGAGTGGATGAAGGGCGCGGTGGAGCACAAGGGCTCATGGTGGCCGGACTGGCGCCAATGGCTCGGCGAGCTGGATCCGGAGGAGGTCCCGGCGCGTCCGGTCGGCAGCGAGACGTTCCCGCCGATCGAGGATGCGCCCGGCAGCTATGTCAGGGTTCGCGCATAGCGGAATCGTCCGCGCTTTCGTATAGACTCGCTCTCACCACAGCGACGACAGAAGGGACCGGACCATGACGCGCGAATTGTTCTGGCTGACACTGACGGTGATCCTGACCGGAGTGCTCTGGATCCCCTACATCATCAACCGCTGCCAGGTTCGCGGGCTCAGCGGTGCGATGGCCAATCCGT
Organism: Bradyrhizobium sp. 137; assembly: GCF_023074095.1. Classification (NCBI taxonomy): domain Bacteria; kingdom Pseudomonadati; phylum Pseudomonadota; class Alphaproteobacteria; order Hyphomicrobiales; family Nitrobacteraceae; genus Bradyrhizobium; species Bradyrhizobium sp. 137. The sequence goes on along the minus strand of NZ_JADPKU010000039.1, from coordinate 400 downwards.
CGCGCAACGACAAGCCGCAGGCGGATTGGGCCAACCGGTTGATGTTCGCGCACGACAACGCGGTCGAAAACCTCGTGATCTTCGTGCCGCTGGTGCTGATCCTCAACGCAATCGACTATTCGACGAAATGGACGGTGCTCGCCTGCGCGGTGTATTTCTGGTCGCGCGTCGCACATATCATTGTCTACGCCATCGGGATCCCGATCTTCCGCACGCTCGCATTCACCGTCGGCTTCCTCGCCCAGGCCGTGCTGGCGCTGGCGATCTTCGGGGTACTTTGACGCGATTTCACTGTCATTGCTGTCGATGTTCAATAATTCGCTGATTGGATCGCGGTGGTCTTGGTAGCGGCGAAGGCCTTGGGAGTTTGTCCTGCCAAGGCCTGATGGGGTCTGTGGTT